>PKWK01000254.1:0-11210 GCA_003133205.1 Granulicella sp.
GACGTGCTGGGGTTGTATGAAAGACCGCTCTCGGGAAGTGAGCCGGTGGTTTGTATCGACGAGAAGCCGGTAGTGTTGCATGAAGATACATGCACCCCCATTCCCATGCGGCCTGGACGAGTTGCCCGGCGCGACTACGAATACAAGCGATGCGGAACCGCCAACGTGTTTTGCGGCGTCGAGCCCAAGGCGGGACGGCACTTCACCAAGGTGACGCCGACGCGCTGCTCAGCCGAGTTCGCCGACTACCTGCTGAAGGTCGCCGCCCGCTATCCCGCAGCCGACACCATCCACTTGGTCATGGACAACCTCTCCACGCACACGCAGAAGGCGCTGGTGGAGCGGTTCGGGGACACCGAAGGGACCTGGTTATGGGACCGATTCACGGTCCACTACACACCCAAACACGGAAGCTGGCTGAACCAGGCGGAGATGGAGGTCAGCATGTTCAGCCGCCAGTGCCTCGGCAAACGACGGATCCAAGATATCGCCGCCTTGCGCAAACAAGCTCAAGCATGGAACCGCCGCGTCAATAACGACAAGGCCACGATTCAGTGGAAGTTCACACGCAGACAGGCCAGAAAAACGCTTCACTACACAATCACGCGGTCAAAGCACTAGGTTACGGGCGTACTTCTTGGTGAGGCCGGCGATGATGCGTAGTTGGTGGCTGGTGAGCAGCCCATTTGGAATTGCGATGCGCATCATGAAGAACTCTGTGGCCTTGCCCTCGCCACCCTTGCCGCCAGCTAAGCCCAGGCCGTCACCCTGGGAATAAACGCCCCACCAGCGGAAGTAGAGTGCCCACTCGTCGGGGACGGAGTCACGGCCATCCCGGGCAAACTGGCGGATTTTATCGAACGCTTCCCAAGGGTTTTTGGCTAGCTTGAGGCGTTCAGTCTTCTGGGCCTTGGTCTCTTTTGTGGGAGTGGCGTCTGCGGTGGCGAGGGAAGCGGGGGCAGTCATGATGATGTACATCCCTTTCTTGGGTGAAGCGAAAATAGAAAAGCCCGCGAGATTCGCAGGCGCTGGATGCTATTTGCTGGAAGGGGTCCGAAACTCTAAAAGGTCATCGAACAAGGCAAAGGCAACGGCGTACGGAATAACGGGAACAGATGCAACAAGCCCCGGTGTGCAGCACATAGTGGTTTGCCATTGCTTTCAGAATATCCGCGATAGGTTGATGCGTCAATGGAATTGAATGTACGCAAAGAAGGGCTCATTTTTTCGGGAGGATGCGGAGATTCACTTTTGGGATAAGGTCGCCGAGCGCCGGGAAAAGAGGTGCGGAAATACAGGCTCAGCAGCGTGATTACGATTATCCTATCCAATAGTATGATCGCTTTATTGCGGCTTGAGCCACATCGGTAGAAACTTAAAAGACGGCATGCCCAAACCTTCCAAGCCCTGTAACGGTGAACTCAGTCAAGAAACGCAGCAGGCACTCCGCAAGAATAGAAGGCGGGCGCAATGGGGTACCTACCGTTGTGAGGTTTGCGGGCAGATGGTCGGAGTTCTGGAAGATGGAGGGCAATGGATTCCAGAACAGCATTGGCCCTCAATAGTGTATGCACCCAGAGACAAAGACGGACACAAGACATACCCTTGGCTATCAGTCCACGGTTAAAGTCAGTGGTTGGTGTGGGCATATAAACGGGAGCGACGGTCATATGGTGAAGGTTTGAGATTGTCGCGCTACGCCAGCGGCGTGATGGTCTTGTAGCTCGGATCAGTTTGGCAGAAGGAAACGCCCAACGGTTCGGCATTGACCCGGCAGAACGGTATAAGCCGCTCACGACACCTGACCCCGCAGTATCTCGGGCGGGATAGTGGATGGGAAAAGCCAGGAGTTACCTTCACCTTAGAACATGACACCTCCGCCGAGGGTGACTGGGTCAGCGAATTGACTTTGTGCGCGATGGAGACGGGCAAGCCGGTTTCTTCGCGGATGCGCTTGTCGAGATTCTTGATCAGTGAGCCGCCACTCGTGAGCGCCGTGGTCGGAGATGTCGGTGGAGAGTTTCGGCGCCGTGCGCTCGAGCGCGACGCGAACGATGATCTCGATGCATTCAGCGAGTGCCTCGCAGAGATCGGAGTCTTCGATGACGATTATTCCGGGCACGCCTTCGATGAGGTTGCTCCCCATGATGTCTATTGTGATCGGCTTGTCATGAGTTTGCGGAGACGAGCCAAAGCTCTCCGCTGTGCGGCCATGACGACGTGTAGGCCTCAGCCCGGGTCTTGCTTGCAAAGCCTGACCGGTGGTGCTTGAATGGGAACATTGAAGCAGGGGTGCTCCACTTGCGTGGTGCTGAGAAATACCCTCGAACCCGATCCGGATAATACCGGCGTGGGAAGTATTCGATGCAAAGCGTCTTGCGTTCGCGTGAGGTCTCTTGTTTCAGTCCATTGAAACCAAGAGGAAGCTATGCCCTTACTCGCAAACGCCTTCGTTCCTGCTTACAGATCGTCTTTAGTTTTGGCATCCGGTACGCGAGGCGCCTTCGTCCGTTGTGCGAATGCCGTGCTTTCTTCCGGTCGAGGAGGTATAGCCACGGGGCTAATGCTGTTGGCTTGCCTTGCTGCTCCGCTATGCGACTATTCGCAGGACATCAGCCCGCAGTCGGAGAGCCCGAAGCCCACAACGTCAACGCCGCAGATACCGCACGTCACCACGTCGATCGATGTTTTCAGCGAGGGGAAGGACGATTACGTTCCCCTTGCGATCTCGATAGGCAATCTGGACGGGGCATCGATCCGGGAGACGCCGCTTTCCGCGACCGTGGTGACCCACGATCTTATGACCGACCAGTTTTCGCGCGTGCTCTCCGACCTGGTGAAGAACGACGCCTCGATCGGTGAGGACTATGCTCCGGTGGGTTATTACGGAAATTTTGAGATTCGCGGGTTCCCTGTCGATCTCGCTACTGGCCTTGAGCTTAACGGCATGACCATTGCTGGTGAGCAGGATGTTCCCCTGGAGAATAAACAAGAGGTCGAGTTTCTTAAGGGTATTGCTGGACTGGAGAGCGGAGTTGCCTCGGCTGGTGGTCTCATCAACTACGTTACCAAACGACCAGCCCCAGTTAAGGCTGTCGACCTGGCGACCGACTCCCGGGGGACTGCCTATGGTGCCGCCGATCTAGGCGGGTTCCTTGGTAGCCGAAAGCAACTGGGCTTGCGCGTGAATCTAGCCGGCGAAAAACTTCAGAGCTACGTGAATGATGCCGACGGCTGGCGGGCCCTGGGTACGGCCGCGGCCGACTGGGTGTTGAACTCCAATGTGATTCTGAAGGGCGACTTCGAATACCAGCACAAAGTGCAACGCTCAGTGTCTGGTTACCAACTACTGGGAGGAACGACTGCGCCCGATCCTGTATATCCCTCAACGATGCTGGGCGAACAAGCATGGTCCAAGCCCAACACGTTTGACACATTCAATACCGGAATCCGGCTGGACTATGCATTGCATCCCGACTGGCATGCCTTCGCGTCGGCGAACTACAGCCATTCGCTAATTGACGATAACGTTGTCTATGCCTATGGCTGTTATTACCAGGCTGCCTGCATCCTCCCGGGCGGGTCCCCACCGTGGTTCTTTGCCCCGGACGGGACATATGACATTTATGACTACCGCAACCCTGGCGAGCTGCGCATCAATGCGCAGGCCGAGTTGATGGTAACCGGTCACATCAAAACTGGTGTGATCCACCATGATCTAGCAGTCGGAGGAGTGGCCTTCCGCCGCAGCGTGCAGCAACCTTCCAACTCAGTTTATGACTACGTGGGATCTGAGAATGTCTACCAGCCGATTCAACCGTTTCCCATTGAGTCGGTCTCGGGTGTGCCAGACAAAGCCGGTCTGCGCGTGCTCTACGAAGATAATCATCAGCCGGCTGCTGTGATACAGGACCGGGTTCATCTGCCCGGGCGCATTCAACTGATCGCCGGAGGCCGGTTCGATTCTGTGCGCGACCACAACTACGCCGGGGGCACCACCACCGACAAGACCATCTGGCTGCCGCAATATGCGGTTATGTTCAATCCGGTGAATAGCCTGACGCTTTATGGGAACTACAGTGTGCTGCTGTCTTTGGGACCGCAGGCGCCATTCTGGGCCGGAGGGTTCTATCTGCCCCCCTTCTACACGCGCCAGGTGGAGCTTGGTGCCAAGTTCCAGCCAGTCCAGCGCATCCTACTGGCCGCTGCGCTCTTTCGCATGCGCGCACCCTTCTTCTATCCCAAAGTTGTCGACGACCTGGACGGTCAAGATTTTGTGTCCGAGGGCCAGGAAACGCACGATGGCCTCGAGTTCAATGCTCAGGGCAAGGCCACGAGTTGGATGCGCCTCACCGCTTCAGTGGCTACCATTCGCGCTCTCTCCGACGAAACGGGCACGCCTGCTTTCGACAACAAGCAGGTGATCAATGTGCCGCGCCTGCGTACAGCCTTCTTCGCGGATGTGGCGCTGCCTTATTTGCATGGACTGCATCTGATGCCGGGCTGGAGCTATACCGGACGCAAGCAGGCTACACGCGACGATACGGTGAGCGTGCCTGGCTATAACCTGTTCAACCTGGGCGCTCGCTACAACCCAGGAGGAGAGCAGGGCCGCGTCTCTTTCCGGTTCTATGCAGACAATGTCTCGGATAAGCGCTACTGGAAGGACACCGGAGCAAATTATGGTGATACCTTCATCCATCTCGGCGCGCCCACAACAGTTCGAATTTCGGCCCACTACACCTTTTAACATGGAAAGCGAGAAGGGATAGATCCTCGAATGAGTTCAGCCACGCATCCTGACGGCAATATGGCTCACGGCATGAATGGGACACTGGTGACTCCCGATTGGGTGCCGCTCACCCTCGAAGAAGTCCGCCCCGTGTTGCGTGAGTATTCTTTGGATGGAGATGATGTCCATCTGCTCTCGATTAGCCCGCGCCCTTTCTCGGCGGCCAGCGTGATTGCCGCACCACAAGGACAGGTCTTCGTTAAGCGACAGGTGCGCAACGTGCGTGATGCCGCAGGCCTGGCCGAGGAACACCACTTTCTTGCTCATCTGCGTTCGAGGGGCATCCCGGTTCCCGAGGTCTTGCGCACTACCGCCGGCACTACCTCTGTCGAAGCTGGAGAGTGGATATACGAGGCTCATCAAGTTCCGCCGGGCGTCGATCTCTACGTCGACGCGCTCGCCTGGACCCCATTTTTCAGCGTAGATCATGCCTGGTCGGCGGGTCGGATGCTGGCGCAAGTTCACAGTGCCGCGGCAGATTTCAAAGCTCCGGCGAGAAAGCCGCAGCCCTTGGTGGCCAGCTTCACGATCTTTGCAGGAGGCGATCCCAGCTTCGCTCTGGATCGTTATCTGGCGCAACATCCCAAACTAGCCAACTATCCGGCACTCATCGAGTGCCGCGAAGAGGCACTCGATCTGCTGGCCCCACACTATGCGCAGCTCGCGCCCTGGCTCAGATCTCTGCCGTCGCTGTGGACCCACAACGATCTGCACGGGTCGAACTTACTCTGGAGCGACTCCGGCGACGCAGCGGAAGCGGTCGCGATCATCGATTTTGGCCTCGCCGATCGCACCAACGCCGTCTACGACCTTGCGCAAGCGATCGACCGCAGTATTGTTGAGTGGTTAGTGCTGACGTCTGCCGGAGTAGATACTCGCGTGGCTGTACCGGTACATTTTGACTACCTGGAGGCGATGTTGACGGGCTACGAAGAAGTTCGTCCGCTTAGCCGAGCGGAGGCGCTCGCGTTGGCGCCGATGACCGCCCTTGGCCATGCTGAGTTCGCTCTATCTGAAGCCGACTACTTTTACGGCACACTCCACTCAGAGGAAAAAGCCTCCCTCGCATGCCCTCTCTATCTGTGCGGACATGCTCGATGGTTTTCGACGCTGGAGGGACAAGGGTTACTCGACTACCTGCACACATGGGCGGGTAGTCGCCGACAGGGTCCAGGCTAATGCATCTTCAGGATAGGTACAGAGCACCTCCACTCCCGCTAAGCAGATTTCGGCTCTAAGAAAAATTAACCCCACACTGGCGCGTGACGGTCCTATAAAGACCTTAACAGGAGAAGCGTAGCTCGATATGCCATGGCTCGAAATTATCGCTGCATTGTTTAGTCTAGCGGGCATTTGGCTCGGCACGCGTAGATATGTATTCTCGTGGCCAATCATTCTCGTCGCGAGCCTGTTGTACTTGGTGGTCTTCTATCAAGCACGGCTTTATTCTGATACTTTGCTGCAAGCGGTCTTCCTCATCTTTACGCTTTATGGGTGGTCGCATTGGCAACGCGGCGTAAGAAAAGAAGGAATTGTGCGGGTGGAACCGCTGGGGTGGTCTGCCGCGCTCATGGGACTAGCCGCGGGTGCTGTGGGCAGCTTCCTACTTGGCTTCGTCATGAAACACTATACTAACGCCGCACTACCGCGCATCGATTCGACGCTCACAAGCTTTAGCCTGGTGGCCACATGGTGGCAAACCCGTAAGCACACGGCAAGCTGGTTGCTGTGGATTTTAGTCGATTGCGTTTATACCGGCGTATTTCTTTATAAGAATCTCTATTGGACTTCTGCCTTGTACCTGTTGCTCGTATTGTTGGCACTGCTCGGACTGCGCGACTGGCAGCGAGCTGCCGATAGCCAACGTACTCAAACAGGCTGCCGCACGGCGGATGGTGTTAGACCCGGAGCACGTGGCTACATTGCCAACACCGCCATTGAAAAGTCCGAACTCGGCGGGGACATTGTCGGCCTCGAATGTGAACTCCTCTATGTCGTCGAGGATGGGGAGGAAGGCGACTTGACCGGGTTCTGATTCGAGTGCGGAGATGCCCTCATAGATATATTCGTTGGGCCGCGGGCGACCTCCGATAATGCGTTGAAGTGGGAAGCCTGCGTGAACGCCGGCCACGCCGCAGCATGCATGAAGACGATCGGACGCTCGCCTTGTTGAGCCAAGTGCTGCAACAATGCACATCGCCGGCGCAATTCAGACTCCTAATGCTCTGCGCCTCATCTGGATCTCGACCATCTACCAAAATCATTGTGGGAGTTCAGTTGGTATACATTGCTTGTCCTCCCGAAGAAGCCCTTTAGGAATATCAACGTAACAGTAGAATCTGTCACGTTTGGCGGCTACCACAGAAGCAAGATTGTCTATCAATCGTCGTCAACTGATTGCCTGAGGTCCGCCGACATATCGCCGTAGTGACGGGCTACCCGGATGTGATCCGAGAAGGATCAGTGACGACAAACGCGTTTCGCCGACCTACGTCTGCACAGTGGTCAGGCCGCCCAATGCGGCAGGCGCCAATTTGGACGGACGAAATGGCAGGTATAACCATTCGGGTAGCGCTCCAGATAATCCTGATGGTCCGGTTCCGCCTCCCAAAATGTGCTGGCAGGCTCGACCTGGGTCACTACCTTACCTGGCCAAAGCTTTGCCGCATTGACATCAGCGATCGTCTCTTCTGACGCCTGTTTTTGCTGGTCGTTTGTATAGAAGATCGCGGAGCGATAGCTGGTGCCAGTGTCATTTCCTTGCCGGTTCAACGTAGTCGGATCATGAATTTGAAAGAAGAACTCAAGCAGCTTCCGATAGCTCAGTTTCTGAGGGTCGAAGACTACTTCCAACGCTTCCGCATGAGTCCCGTGATGGTGATAGGTCGCATTTGGGACATCGCCGCCTGTGTATCCCACTCGCGTGGAGATTACGCCGTGATAGCGGCGTAACAGATCCTGCATTCCCCAGAAGCAACCACCGGCAAGTATCGCTATTTCCCGTGATGAAGTCATATCGCTACTTCTCCTCCGTCGGTTCAAACAATCTCAAATAGTCTCCGTAGCCTTCGCTCTCAAGTTCATCAGCAGGGATAAATCGTAATGACGCGGAGTTAATGCAGTAGCGCAGGCCACCGGCATCTGGAGGGCCATCATCAAAGATGTGGCCCAAATGGCTATCGCCGTGGCTAGAACGCACCTCGGCCCGTTCCATGCCATGAGATTTATCAAGCCGCTGCAATACATTTTCAGCGTCAAGTGGTTTTGTAAAGCTTGGCCAGCCACAGTCGCTTTCAAACTTATCGAGCGACGAGAACAGCGGCTCGCCTGAAACGATATCGACGTAGATACCTGGCTCATTGTGATCCCAATAGGAATTATCAAAGGGTCGTTCTGTTGCGCCTTGTTGTGTGACCCGAAACTGCTCGGGAGAAAGGCGCGATATTGCCTCGCTATCCTTCACGTAATTCGACATGTTCTTGCCTCCTGTCCTTAGCTCAATACGCAAATGCGTCATTTAATCGTACAGCGTAAGCGAAAGGCCGCTGAGCACCTTTACAGCTTCCCAAGAGAGGTTCGGAGTTATGGGCTCAGCAGCGTGATTACGAACATCCTGTGCAATAGTACGACGGACTCATTGCGGCTGGAGCCACGTCAGCAGAAGCTAGAAATATGCAGGAACTGGGTTCTTCTTCTGTGACGCGACATTTTCTTACTTATGGCGGCAAGGTGGAGTCCGGCTATATTCCCGATGGCAGGATTGTCGGCCATCGAGGTGTGGGGGACTGCTAGCACTGTCAATGAATGAAGTGTAGGAAGATTGAGCGCTCAGGCCATCCAATACGTCGTACGAACGCGGGATTTTTCAAATGAAGCAGGTTGTAACTAGGCTTCTCGAGCCAGCTCAGACGATACTGCAGGGGGATCATGCTGCAGAGACGAGTCATATTTTACCGAGAGGCAGTTTCAGTCAGTATGCCAAGGAAGTACAGCCCATAATGCATGTTCGCAGGATTCTCTTCCCAATCGCATTTTCCGATGCGGCCGCTGCCATGGCTCCCTCAGTCAGAGAGGTGGCCGAGCGGTTCAAAGCTACAGTCACGGTGTTGCACGCTGTTAACCTCGTCCCCGAATACATTCAGGGACCCTCCCTCGACGAACCCTGTAGTCCGAATGAGGGGCCAAGCTTCCTCTCTCCAGCACTCCAGTATCTACGCAATGAAGAAGCATGGCGCCTAGGGGAATTCTCTCGTGCCCATTTCTCAAGCATTGACTACAGGGAGAGAATCGAAGATGGTGATCCAGCAACAGTCATCAAATGGGTCGCAAAGTGCGAGAATACGGATCTGATTATGATGCCCACCAGAGGGCTGGGTAGGTTCCGTCGTCTGCTCGGGGGCTCGGCTACGTCGAAGATCCTGCACGATATCGCCTGCCCTGTGTGGACGAATGTCCGCAAGCGTGAGCCGGCATCGATTGTTCTTGGCGGATATCGCTCGATCCTATGTGCGGTAGGAGTCAACTCTGAGAAGGATCATGTATTCAAAGCCGCAAGCCTTTTCGCCCGGACATACGGCGCAAGGGTGTGCCTCTTGCACATCCAGTCGTCATACGATAAGCGGAATCGGCAGTCGACTGCCCAATCTATCCGTAGCAGCTTCGAGCGAGCGTGCAGTCCCGACGGAAGCGGTATAGCTCCGGAGGCTTCTGTGCGAATCCTCGACGGAAAGATACCGGAGGGTATTCGCCGAATTGCTGATGATGAAGGGGCGGATCTGCTGATTGTCGGCCGCGGACATGCAAGAGAGAGCTTCTCGCGCGCATGGTCGCATCTGTATGCGATCATTCGTGGATCACCATGTCCGGTTCTAAGTGTGTGATGCACACTCAGTGAAATGCACTTGTGCCTCGCCGAAATAACGATCTGCTCTTGAATCAGTCAGGCAAATAGTAGCCCGTTTCGCCGGCTTTTCCGTGTCAATGTCAGACTGGCCGGAGACTCCCACCTGCTGAGGCTCCTGTCTATTGTGCGAAACGGTGCCCGTAGGCTCCGGCCCACAGTCATTGATAGTGATTCTGGGTGATGGCTGTCGAATGGTAGGGCTACGACCAACAAAAGGCTTCGATCACAGTGCCTCATCCTACACGACTACGAGTCCCTGGACGATTCTCTCGTCGATGCCTTCCGTCGTCATCTGTTCCATCCGTTCCACTGAGTGTGATGCCGTCCTCCCAAAACTGGAACGGGCAACTCCAAGCCGATCTGCCGGTAATTTGACCCGTTCTATACACTTTTTGTCGTTCACTATTCACAGCCGTTCGCGCAGCGATGCGCGGATGATCTACGGGAATGACAGCAGTTTTCGCAACTTGGCGCGCGGTGCCGTCAGATCTGCGAGCGTATAGCCATCCAACACCTCGAGAAACGCAGCACGCGCATCTTTCATTGCGCTGAGCAGCCGACAGTTCGGCAAGATAGGGCAGGAGGCGTCAAGAGGGTGCATGCATGGCACGAGACCCATGTCGGGTTCCATCTGACGCACGACCTCTCCCACGTTGATCTCCGCCGCTGGCCGGGCCAGACACAAGCCACCATTCTTTCCACGGGTTGTGCTGACGTAGCCCTTAAGCCCGAGCTGATGGGTCACCTTGACTAGATGGTTCTGCGAAATCCCATAGCTCCCGGCGACTTTTGCAATCGTCGTCAGCCCGTCCCCCTGAACAGCGAGGTACATCAGAAGCCTCAGAGAGAAATCGGTGTAAGCGGTTAGTCGCAAGTTCTTTGTTCACCTTTTGAAGCGTTTGATATGTCGTATTACGACCGTCAATTCTGATAAGGTGTATATAGAATACATGTTTGGTTGGATCGCAGCGCACAAGGCCTGAAACACCCGTTTGCATGAGGTAGATCCTTGATTCCTTTCGACGCCGCACATCAGGCCGTTCACTATCCAGAGGATCGCCGCTTTCGCGTCTGGCTGAGTTCGCGAGCCCTCTTGATCGCCTTCGCGCTTGTGCTTGGACCGCTCTTGCTTGCGTGGCTGCAACATGCGATCTTCGGACTGCCTCACCTTGGACCTTCCTCGGCTTCTGCCGAAGGTACTCCGAGCGGGCCCCATGGCTTTCCCTTCTGGGTTCGCTGGAGCCACTTTTCGAATCTGTTCTTCCTTTTCATGCTCATCCGCAGTGGCCTCTCCATCTTGATGGATCATCCGCGGCTTTACTGGAACGACCATTGCACACCGGGAACGGAGTGGATCCGGTTCACGCCCTTGGAAGTGCCGAAAGACCGCATGTGGACCGCGAAGGATGACGCCCGCTATCTCTCGCCGCTGGTGTCGACCCCGGGCTACCGTCATATGGTGGGGATTGCACGCTCGTGGCACTTCATCACGGTTTACGGCTTTGTGCTAACCGG
>PKWK01000254.1:11242-15105 GCA_003133205.1 Granulicella sp.
CCGCCTGAGCCGAACGGCTTTTACGGCTATAACGCCCTACAGCAACTCGCCTACTTCGCCACGGTGTTCGTCATGTCTCCACTGGCGATTCTCACCGGGATGGCGATGTCTCCTGCACTTGTGAACCATTTCCCGTCCTATACCAGGATCTTCGGCGGCAGACAGGGAGCACGCTCGATCCACTTTCTTATCCTCGTCGGGTTCATAGGTTTTATCGTGGTCCACGTAACCCTTATCGCCTTGACAGGGTTTCAGCGGAATATGAACCACATCGTGCTAGGGACAGACGATCTTCGCCCAACCGGCATGATCCTGGGGTTCATCGGAATCGCCGTCGTGCTGCTGTCGTGGGTCGTCGCGCACTATGTCTCCTGGTACTTCCCGCGCGGGCTTCAACACGCGCAGAAGGCCGTCACCCATCCGGTCATGCTGCTTACGCTGGACAAACTGATCCCGCGTGAACACTACACGACGAAGGATATATCGCCGCACTTCTGGCCCAACGGCAAAATTCCCGTGCGCGAGGATTGGAAGCAGTTGGTTGCAGAGGACTTCAAGAGCTACAGGCTCAAGGTTCCCGGTCTGGTCGAGAATCCGGTGGAGTTGTCGTTGGACGATCTCCGCGTTCTCGGACTGGAAGAGAACATTACCATGCACCACTGCATCCAGGGTTGGTCCGGCATTGCGCAATGGGGTGGTGTCTCCATGCGCAAACTCATCGACCACGTCAATCCGTTTCCATCCGCTCAGGTTGTAGCGTTCTATTCTTTTGGCGGCTCACTTTACGGGGATCTGTACTACGACACCCAGACCATCTTCAATGTACTCAAACCAGGCTGCCTTCTGGCTCTTTCCATGAACGGCTCCCCGCTCCCCGCGGAGTATGGCGCACCGCTGCGATTGCGGGTAGAGAACCAACTTGGCTACAAGATGGTGAAGTGGATCGAACGCATTGAATTCGTCGCCTCGGAGAAGGTCTTAGGCGAAGGGGAAGGCGGGATCAATGAAGATCACGAGTACTTCGATTTGCTCCCAAACATCTAGAGTGGCCACGTATTCTGGCATCCGCGCTTGCCCTCGCATTTACCGGGCCATCATGGTCCTGCTGCGCGTCAACTATCCGCTAGCCGGCGCGACCACGATGATCGTTTCTCTTAGTATCCTCGCGAAACCTGAATATCTCGTGATCATCGAAATCGCCGTGGTCTTGCTGGCCGCCCAGGCGTTCGTCATCAACAGGCTTGCGGGATTGCAGTATCCAATCTGGCGGAGTCACCCACCGCGTACCGGAGGTCCTCAGTGAAGAAAGAAACCCGTATCACCGAAGCGGAGATTGCGAGTCTCGTCGATTGCTTCTACGCAAAGGTCCGTGAAGATGACGAGATCGGCCCTCTCTTCAATCAGGAGGTGCAGAATTGGGACGCCCATCTGGCTCTCTTGAAAGACTTCTGGTCCACTGTGTTGCTGGCAACCGGTCGGTATAAAGGCAATCCGCTCGTGGCACACTTTCGCCTGCCCATAGAGGAAAGGTACTTCGGCCGCTGGCTCGCGCTGTTCACAGAAACGGCAAGCGAGGTAATGACCCCACCGCATGCGGAGATCGTCGCGCATAAGGCACATCTGATTGCCATCAACATCAAACGGGTTCTCGCATCTCGGAGCGAGCCTCCAGAAGATCGGGAATGCCGAGAGTAAAAACCGAAGAGGAACACAGGGTAGTTCTGAAGATAGAAGCTCCCGGGATCTGCGAATAGGACCTCAGGCATTCACGCGCTCCGCCTCAATGAATGCAGTGGGCTGTTCGCAACTAGTGACTGCGGCAAACAGCGGCGCGATCTCAAGACCAAGGCTGAGTTCTGCCCACTTGTTTCCCGATCAATCCGGAAAGGGCTCTCTCTGCAGCGACAATCGATGGGTCATTTCTGATGGCAGTCCGTCGGATCTCCTAAATCGGAAAACTTCGCAGCCTCAGCTCCCGATTCTTAGTCGGTAGAGAACCTATTGAGACCTCACAGCTAGCGGCGGCCGGCGGCGGCCACGGAGTTGGTGGGGTCGGCTCCGGTCCAGGTCACGTCGGCGGTGGGGCCGTAGGTGGAGGGAACGTCCTTGCCGAGCAGGCGTAAAAAGACCGTGAGCTGGGTGCGATGGTGAGCGGTGTGTAGTACGCGGCGCCAGAAGATCCAGATGCGCTGACGATCGACGTCGAAGAAAGGAACGGTCTCCATCCACCAGGACTCGGGCTGGGATGCGAAGAAATCAAGACGAGCGATGGCGAGCTCAAGGAAGCGGGTGATGGCGGTTTCGACACTAAACTCAGCGGGTAGAACCTGGTCGGGAGCGGGCTCGGGCGTCTTGAGAAACTCGCCGAAGAAGCGCCGCTCGGAGAGAAGCTGATGGCGCAGGATTGCGTCGACACTGCTCGAGCGAGGATGCGGTTTGAACTCGAGGTCAGCGTCATTAAATGCCTTCCAGGTGGAGGCGACTTTGTTGGTCTCGCTGACGTAGGTATCGAGCAGGTGCTGGAATACCGGATTCGCAGTGCGGGGTATAGCTGAGTCGGGGATGGCAATCCAATCGTAGCGCATTGTCAGACTCCTTTCGTTCTCATTGCTACTCCGTGTATATCGCGGAGTCAATCCTCGCCGCTGTTGAATCTTCGTTGGACTAGAGTTCTCAGTACGGACGCCGTACGGCAAGTCCCGGCAGTCCTAGCCCGTGCAGGTGTACGTTTTCTGATTGTGGAGACCTTGCCCACCACGAGGATCGACGACGTATGCCTCTGGCTGAATCCTGATTCTCCGGTCATCGCGCTTTCGTTGCGCTATGACCGCATCGACGCCTTCTGGGATACGCTCCTGCACGAATGCGCTCATGTGAAGTACAACGATGGGCTGACGAGCGATATCGTCGATTTCGACTTGGTTGGGGATGAGGCCGACTCCTCTATAGCGAAGCCGGAAGCTGAGTTGAAGGCAGATGAGTTTGACTCCGGTTTCTCTATCCCCAGGTCGAAACTGGATGGATTTATCGCGCGAGTCCGTCCCCTGTTTTCGAAGACCCGCATCCAGGCGTTTGCGGCCAAGCTAAATGTTCATCCCGGCCTGGTTGTCGGGCAGCTTCAGCACCGCAAGATGATCCCTTTCTCGCACAGCAGAGAAATGCTGGCGAGAATCCGCCCATCCTTGCGGAAGTTGCACTCACGGACGGTTTCGGCAGCATTCTTTCAAACGCGCACTAGGAGAAGCCATGTCGTACAACGAACAGCTCCAGAGCCTCTATCGCCGTTATGAGAAGGATGGGCATATGCAGCCCTTCACGATGCATGACCTTGCCTCTTGGGCTTATGACAACGGCTTCTGTCTGCCTCAGCGATCAACGATTGTGAACCGCCTGGCCGAAGAGTTTTCGCGGGCCATGCGAGCCGACTTTCATGTCGATCCCCAGGGTCGCCGCGTCCGCACAAAGCATGTCGCTACCTATGAACGTGGCGGCAAGCAATTCGCTCTTTGGGCCGATCTCCGAGCGGCTACGCGCGAGCATATCGAGCGTTCCTTTCAGCAGCGGCGGCAGGGAATCGTCGGAGATTGCCGACAGCTCAAGACGGACGTAGACAGCTATAATGACAACCAGAACACGGGAGAGCCGATCCAGCTCGTCCTCGACTTCACGGACGACATGGCAGAGTACGAAGCTCTGAAAGCCGTTGCTTAGCAGCCGCAGAAGCCAGTACATCCGCCGCCGATTTGCTTTTGAAAGGTTCAGACGGGCCCAAATGCTGCATCATCTCTTCACAGAGGCGAATAGCCTTGATGGGTAACAAGGAACCTGGTTCAATCTTGGGGGAGAGCAATCCAACCGCTCAA
>PKWK01000054.1 GCA_003133205.1 Granulicella sp.
ATTCGCAGCCATACTAAGCGGGCTAGGCTGAAGGGCGTAAGCGAACAGGAGATCATGGAAGCGATCTGGGTGGCCACCGAGATGCGGGCTGGAGGCGCCATCTCACACTCTGCCCTCGCTATCGACGCGATGAATGCGGAGAAAGCCATTCCGAAGTAGCATGAGTCGAAATCTGCGCACCTGTTTAGTGGTCTAGGAACTCTGACACTAATGAATATCGGCCAGCACGATGTGCGTGGCTACCGCAGCTGAAAATAGTACTGCGGAACCGGAGGTCGATTGCCTCGTTTTCTTTCGCAACACACGTTAGCGTGTATGACGCGCCAGGGCGCCGCCGAACTTGTCCGGCAGATTCACGCAGCCACTCAAGTTAAGGAGAGACGGGTTTTGTTGAATATGCAGGAAGGAAAGATGTTGATCGAGATTGAGGCACCTGACCGCGCAGAACTTGAAAAGTGGTTTATGGCGCTGAAGCTCCATTTCGATTGGATATTGCGCATTGAATTTGAGTCTGTGGATGGTAACCTGCAATTTCTCTTCTAGGCATCGAGTTCCCAATCCGCCGCTTGGTATCTGTTGATTCAATATGTGCCCGGACGAGTCATAGATTCTGGGCTCCGGGAACCGCGCGAGTTTCATATTGTGCAATGCACTACGGACGAGGCCCTTTTGGTATGAAGCCTTGAGTTTTTGGACAGTCGATAAGCGTTAAAAATGCTCAACCCCATCATCAGAGAAGGATTGGCTCGTGAACTGCTCTTTTCCCACGAAAATCACCCGAATCAGCACCAGAGGAGAAGAATTACATGTCGAACTACAAGCACCCTGAAGTACTAGTCTCCACGGAATGGGCCGCGAATCATCGGAATGATCCAACTGTGCAGTTGGTCGAAGTGGACGTTGACACCACAGCCTATGACCAGGGACATATTTCAGGAGCTGTTGGATGGAATTGGCAGACGCAGCTGCAGGATAATGTCCGCCGTGATCTGATCCAAAAATCCGATCTCGAAGAGTTACTGGGAAAATCAGGAATATGGAATGACACCACAATTTTGCTTTACGGAGACAATAACAATTGGTTTGCCGCCTACGCCTTCTGGCAGCTGAGATATTACGGACACAATGACGTTCGACTCATCGATGGAGGCCGAAAAAAGTGGGTTTCGGAAAAGCGGCCACTCACAACCGATGTACCCAGGATTACGCCAGTGTCGTACCATGCAAGCGGACCGGATGAGTCGATTCGCGCATATAAAGAGCAGGTCTTCGCTACTCTAGAAAAGAGTGGCGGGGTGAAGCTGGTGGATGTGCGCTCTGTGGATGAGTTCACCGGCAAAATTCTTGCCCCTCCCGGTCTCTCCGAAACGGCTCAACGCGGTGGCCATATTCCGGGCGCTGCTAATATTCCTTGGTCCCAAGCAGCCAACGAGGACGGCACATTTAAATCTGCAGATGCATTGAAGCAGTTGTACGAGGGTAATGGTGTCGATGGATGCGGAGAAGTCATCTCCTATTGCCGTATCGGCGAGCGCAGCGCGCATAGCTGGTTCGCTCTGAAATACCTGCTTGGCTATAAAGACGTGAAGAATTACGACGGCTCGTGGACCGAATGGGGAAATTTGGTCGGTGCGCCAATTGAGAAGGAGGTTATCAAAGCTACTGATTAAATCAGGATGGCAAAGGACAATAACGAAAGGTGTTCGACTTTGTCGAATGTGGCAGAGCTAAAGCGAAAAGTCGCATAGACGGACGTAGCTGGTCACCTCAGGCTGGGCCTTCGACTTTGCGCGGATATTGCGACTTAGCCAAGCTCAAGGCCATCAAAAATAGACATGACGAAAACCCACCAACATCCTCTTGAAAAGATTCTCGAAAGCCGCATCGCCATCATCGACGGAGCGATGGGCACGACCATCCGCACCTATGGCATGACGGAATCGGACATGCGCGGGGAACGCTTTAAGGATTCTACGAAGGACCTGCTGAACAACGGTGACCTCTTCTCCCTCACCCAGCCGAAGATGATCTGTGACATCCATCGCCGGTTCTTGGAAGCGGGTGCGGACATCATTGAGACGAATACCTTTGGCGCGACCAGCATCACCCAGAGCGAGTTCTTCGTAGAAGATCCTCGGGAGCACGGCGGCCGGAAGGATCCTGAGTTTTACCAGAAGATCATCGACGACCCTATGCTCAATGACCTGGCCTGGGAGATCAATGAGACGTCGGCNNTGACTGTCTCACTTTCCAACTCGCCCGATGCAGATGATGCAGGCTTCCGGGTTGTCACATTCGATCAGGTCAAGTCCGCATACAAACATCAGGCACGTGCCCTTATCGCCGGTGGGTCGGACCTGCTGCTGGTCGAGACGATCTTTGATTCGCTGAACGCCAAGGCGGCTCT
The DNA here is from genome assembly GCA_003133205.1 of Granulicella sp. The sequence continues at coordinate 2,408 of PKWK01000054.1, forward strand.
AGTTGCCATCCGTGAGGTATTCGACGAAGACGGCAAGGAACTGCCGGTGATGATTTCCGCAGCGGTTGGACGCGGCGGTGAGACGCTGATCTCCGCGCAAACCACGGAAGCATTCTGGAACGCGGTGAAGCATGTGAAGCCGCTGTCCGTGGGGCTCAACTGCTCTCTCGGTCCAGACCTGATGTATCCGTTCCTCTCCGAACTTTCGGAGAAGGCTGACGTGGCCATCTCGTGCTACCCGAATGCTGGCTTGCCGAATCCTCTCTCGGAAACTGGGTTCGACCTGGGGCCGGACGACATGGCTCGCTATTTGGGCGAATTTGCACACGGAGGACTAATCAACATCGCCGGCGGCTGCTGCGGCAACACGCCTGAGCACATCGCGGCTATCGCCAATGCGCTCGAGGGCAAACCTCCGCGAAGTCTGAGCCACTGTGAGGTCGCGGCGTGAGCGAGGTCCTCGATACGAAGCCGCTGCGCCTGTCAGGATCACAGCCCTTCACCCAGCAGCCCGGCGTCTATATCATGATCGGCGAGCGGACCAATGTAGCCGGTTCGCCGAAGTTTGCGAAGCTCATCAAGGAAGGCAAATACGAGGAAGCGGTAAGCGTGGCTCGGCAACAGGTCGAGAACGGCGCAAACGTCATTGANNTGCGATGACACGCTACCTGCAGTTGCTGGGCAGTGAGCCTGAAGTCGCCAAGGTACCTTTCATGGTGGACTCCTCAAAATGGGAGGTCATCGAGGCCGGCCTGAAGTGTCTTCAGGGCAAGGGCATCGTGAACTCCATCTCGCTGAAGGAAGGCGAGGAACAGTTTCGCCAGAACGCCGCAAAAGTGCTCAA
>PKWK01000033.1 GCA_003133205.1 Granulicella sp.
ATTTATGCAACTAGCTCTAGGAGGTTGGTACTCTCCCTCCAGCCTCTTCGACCCACCCAAGAACATGACTGGCTACATACCTGGCCACACCTTCGGACAGTGGGTCTCCGGACTTTCCCGCGCCTATGCTGTTACCGGCGACAAACCCACCCGAGCCAAAGTCCAGCGCCTGGTTGCCGGCTTTGCCCCAACGATCAGCGAGAAATTTTACACGGACTACTGCATCCCGGCCTACACCTTCGACAAGACCAACTGCGGCCTNNGCCGTGCTGCCGTTTCTTCCTGCCAAAGCCCTCAACCGTGAGGAGATGGCTGCGCGACCCCACAAAAACATTTCCTGGACCTGGGACGAAACATACACGCTTCCTGAAAACCTCTACCTTGCCTATCAGCGCGGCGCTGGCGCACGCTACCGCCAGCTTGCTCGACGCTTTCTGCAAGACGACACCTACTTTGGCCCTCTCACCTTGAACAAGAACATCCTTCCCGGCCAACATGCGTACAGCCACGTCAACGGTCTATGTTCCGCGATACAGGCCTACCTCACCGATGGCAGCCAGAAGCACCTGGCTGCAGCCCGCAACGGCTTTGCATTCGTTCAGGCTCAGAGCTATGCCACCAGCGGGTGGGGTCCCAACGAAGGCTTCGTCAATCCCGAGACCGATGCCTTGGCTGACAGCCTCACCAAGACCCACAGCAGCTTCGAAACGCCATGTGGTGCTTACGGCCACTTCAAAATCACTCGCTACCTTATGAGGGTCACGGGCGACAGCCGCTACGGCGACAGCATGGAGACCATTCTCTACAACACGATTCTCGGTGCGCGTCCGATCCGCCCAGACGGCGTCAGCTTCTACTACGCAGACTACAATCGCGAGGCAAAGAAAGTTGACTACGATCAGAAATGGCCCTGTTGCTCGGGCACCTTCCCACAGCTCACGGCCGACTACGGTATCAGTTCCTACCTCCGCAGTGCGCGCGGTATTAACGTCAACCTATACGTTCCGTCGCGTGTCACCTGGCGGCAGGGAAGCGCACGTGTCTCGCTCACCCAACAGACTCAGTATTCCGCCAACGGTGACATTAGCATGCATCTTGCGCTCTCGCATTCAGAGCGTGTTACCATTGCCCTGCGCATCCCTGCGTGGGCGGGCAGCAAGACCAGAGTCAAAGTGAACGGTAATCCCACCGACGTCACCCTCACGCCCGGGACCTGGGCCAACATCGACCGGGTCTGGAAGGACGGCGATCGCGTCGAACTATCACTCGACATGACCCTCCGTCTCACGCCGATCGATGACCGTCACCCGCAACTTGTGGCTCTCCTGTACGGCCCGGTCGCTCTCTTTGCGATCGAGCCAGTTCCCTCGACTATCAGCCAGGCTCAACTACTGGCAGCTCAGCGCATCGGCAATTCCTCTGCATGGGAAGTTACCACCAATAGCGGCAAGGTCCGCATGCTGTCATACCCTGATATCAAAGACGAAACCTATCGCCTCTATCAGCAGACTTAGCGCAGAGCTGCATTTTGCAACATCGGATTTGCCTGCAGAGCGTTCTACGCGTCTTTGTAGGGAATCCAAACCTGCATTGAGGCGGACTCTCGATTCGCCCAAGCATAGTAAGGAATAAGCTTGACCGTCGTCGGACTCTCTGGCGCTTTCGGCGTGGATGCGGGGAAGTATAGAGCTATATCCTTGGCAGACTTACTGATCGTCGCCGGATGAGTCAACACCATCACTCCATCCAGCAGATTCGCCTCGAAATGCTCTGTCGTTTCCCCATCGGGCAGCACTGTATAGCCTGCAAGATTCATCCCCACGCTACGCTCTTGCTGGTCCAAATGCTCCATACAGAACACAATCGGTCCGCGCTGGAAGGCTACTCGTCCACGATCCTCTGTCACGGCGGGGTTCGCTTTCAACAAGCGCGTCGTCATGTCAAAGTTCATTTCGATCGTGTCATTCTGCGCCCAGCGCCTGCGAATGGGAAGGTATTCTCCGGGCTTCGCACCTGTTATATCCTTACCATTTATCTTGACCCTGTTCTTTGTAGACCAGCCAGGGATTCGAACATACATGACAAACTCCGTCGGGGCCGACGGGCTCACCGTAATCTTCACATCGCCGCTCCACGGGTAGTTCGTCTTCTGCTGAATCTTCAATGCCGTTCCGTCATGCAGGTGCCAGTTCATCTCCGAGTTGTCGTACAAATGAACGTAAACGCCATCCGCATTCGTGCTGTAGAAATACCCTGAAAGTGATGCAAACGTCCGCTCAAGGTTTGGTGGGCAGCACGTCGTGTCATACCAAGCATTGCGGATCTTGCCATCGACCAGATGTCTGTCCCTCGACTCACCTGCAGGGTCAAATGCCAGCGGATTACGATAGCAATACGTTTTTCCATCCAGCGACATTCCAGAGTTGATTCCGTTATATAGCGCCCGCTCGATTACGTCGGTGAACTTCGCGTCGCCCGAGGCTGCCAGCATGCGCCAGTTCCACATCATGTTTCCGATTGCTGCGCAACTCTCGCCATAGGCCTGCGCATTTGGCAGTTCGTACTGATCTCCGAATGCCTCACCGGCCGCCCGAGCTCCTACTCCACCATTGATGTAGAGCTGGTGTGCTGTCAGGTCGTTCCAAAGCACATTCAACGTCTTCCAATAGGCCTGGTCGCCGGTCTCCAGGTAGTAGTCAGTGGCTCCGCAACAGGCGTACATCGCCCGCACGGCGTGCCCCTCAAGCTTGGTCCGCGAGGTAAACGGAATCCCACAGTACATGTAAACAACCTGCTGGGGTCTTAGCGGAACTCGGTCATCGCCATGCAGAATGTACCCTGCCAAATCCACATATTTGCGCTCCCCTGTCGTGCGGGCGAGTTCTACCAATGCCATCTCAATCTCTGGATGGCCGGCCACAATTGCCTTTTGGGTCGCAGCGGGCCCGTAGTTCGGGATGAGGAAGTTATCTACAAATCGAATACCCGCATCGAGTAGTGTCGTATCTCCGGTTGCTCGATAGTATGCAATCGCGCCCTGCAGCATATGGCCGATGCAATAAAGCTCGTGGCCGGTCGTCTGGGTATCGTACTGCATTCGCAACGGCTTTCTATCACCGTTGTAGTAGGTATTCAGATATCCACTGGGCTCCTGGACACTAACAACATCACGAATCATTCCGTCGGTCGTCTTCCTCAACTCAGGATTGTCAGCGACCTGTAACCGAAATCCGACCGCTTCGGCCCATTTATAGATATCTGAGTCGGAATAGACAGGCCCTTTCTGCGGTTCGGACGACTTGCCTTCTAATCGCAGAAAGTTATCCATTCGTCCATGCTCGAGCAATTCGTCATGCATGCTGGGAATGCTCGAGACCAAATTGGCCTTGCGTCGTTTGGACCAAAAGCCATCCTGAATGACAACCGCACGCACTGGAACTGTTTTCAGCTTCGCATAAGGAGAATTCGATAAGTCGATTACTCCGGCATTCTTCCAGTCTGCCTTTAGTGGCTTCGACATTTCTGGTGCGCTGGCAAGAAAAGAAAGCAGGCCGTCACTTTTTGGGCGGGCGTATGCGATTGCGGTTGGAACAATCGAGACTGCGGCGGAAGCAAGGAATTTGCGACGGGACAGTCTGCGTTTCATATCAGTTCTCCATTGAATTATTCGACAATCTTTTCTATGCCTCGCAGGGATCGTCCGTCAAGATAACGTATTCTTAATCTGAAAAAATAGGGTTCGAAGTATGTCCTTACTTTCGGGAGACTTTAGTTTGTGTAAGGTCCACGATCTTTTTCGATAGTTGCGCTGACTTTTCCTGCTTACCACTCTTGTCATATGCCTCCATCAGAAGAGCGGCCGCGCTCAAGTTCAACGGATCGAGTTCCATTGCTCTCTCTAAATGTAGTTCTCCCGCATCTTCCTCCCCGAGTAACAAATAGGCTTGTCCCAGACTGGCCTGTTTTTGTGACGAGGCAGGGGCAAAACGTACTGCCAGCTCAAATGCCTGTACAGCCTCGCTATACTGCCTTCCCTGCAACAGCGCGTCCCCCAGACTCCTGTACATCTCGCTGTCTTGCGGAAACTGTTGCTGCACTTCGGTTAGCGCCCGATATCCGCTTAGAATATTCTTCGCCGATCTACGTTCCATACCTGTTTCAATCAATGCGATACCGAGATTCCTGCTTGCCAGTTCGGCTGGCGAATTTCTCCATGGCGCGATTCCTTCAAGTCCCGTCGCCGTTTTTCCTGCCGTCTGGTGATCCGGCCGTCGCTGGATATGATGGTCGGTGAAAACACCATGCCCTCCATCCTGAACTTCTCTCTTGGGCATATGGCAGCTAATGCAATCGCTTGTTTTGGCCGGATGGCTGGCAGCAAAGGCTGTCTTTGAGTGGCACAACAGGCAGCGTTCGCGGTAGAACGATTCGGGTGTCGTAGGTTCATCGTGAGGATCGTGGCAGGTGCCGCACCATAGCTTTCCACCGCTGGCAAGCGCGCACTTACTCAGCGCCAATTGTTCGGAATGACTGATCACCTTGAAGGCGGATTCCGTGCCCGTTGAAGGCTGGTCGTGATAGATGGTAAAGGTATCTTCCAAAGGGCTGCCGGGCTTGAAATCGGTAAATCGCTTTCCCGGATTTAGAATCCGCGCAACACCAATGAGGTGGCACTGTTCGCATACGCTGTCTCGCGCGACCGGCTCCAGTTTAGCGGGGTTGACGATGTTTCCCATCTTCGGGTGAGCGAGATGGGCCGCCGGCGATCCGTGGCATCGGTCGCACCCGATCGGGAGTTGCGGGAAAGGCACGGAGCCGTACTTGTTTATGCTTCCTTCTACCGCGTCAAATGATCCTGAGTGGCAAAAGACACAACCTTCCGCGACCGGCCGAGTAAAGTCTGGATCTGGCTTGTTCTCATAACCAGGAGCAAGTCCGTATGCTGAGCGCCTGGAGTAATAAGCCACGGGCGATTGAAAAAGGTGATCCGCAATCTTTATGACATATCCGCTTGCATGGGTTCCCGAACCAAGCGCGTAATCGACGTGATAAGTAATGGAGCCCTCGCGGTCTTCAATCGTTTGCCACGATCCCGCTTTATCCGAATGCATGGTAATTCTTGTTCCCGGCACCTGTACTTCGCCCACCGGCTCCGCGCCTCCGATCCGCATCGAACGCGCCATCTTTGAGCGTGCAAATCCTTTTACTTCATCTGCGTGGCATCTTCTGCATCCATTTGGATCAATTGAGGGATCGGGAGCACTAGTGTCGATCTGTGTCGCGCTGTTTTCAGAAATGCGTGCGAAGAGCATTCTCGGTGGCTTCACTATCTCAATTAGCAGAAAGACCGCACACCACGTTACAAAGAGCCTCACGGCGACATTCAACCGCCTCAATGGCGAGTTCTGATCACCAATTCTGATCGCTTTCATACGGGAGGCGGGAACCTTTTCCTCTCGAGAATTGTGTCATATCCAAAACATTGTTGGATTATCCCTTCGCTATTTCCCCTCAGCAGCTGTATGTTTTAGCTCAGATATTGACGAAAACCAGTTGAAATGGCCTGACAATCGGAAATCATCCCAAGGTCGAAGAGTGTACGCCTGCGTAAACGCGGATCTGGAGCGGGTGTGGGGCGATGGCGCTGCTGGGTAAAGAAGCTTAGGGCGAGCAAATACCGCGCGGCCTCCAATTGGCCTCCATGGCAGGCATTCCAAAAGGCGTTGTGACTTCATCCGCAGACGGTTACGAATCCCCTGTGAAGTACTGTTGAAGCCGATCCATCATTCCCAATGCCGCAGCTTGCCAGATCGTAGAGCGGGCTCCATGCGCTATGAGCCTGCGCGCCGCTTGCCATTGACGGAAGGCGACGGCATCTGACAGCGGTGTTCCCCCGTCGATCACTGACCCGGGAGATTCGATGTCTGCGCTGAGCTCGAGCAAGGCATCCAGAGCAACCAAGTCATCCGAACTTGCGGCCCAATGGAGCGGGGTTTCGGAATGATGACCGTGAAACGCAGCATTCAACGCTGCGCCGTGAGCGGCCAGTACATGGATCGTCTGCCGAACGTGTGGGAAGTGACCTGGCCAGTCGGTCGCGACATGGAGTAAAGTCCGCTGACCGTCGACTCGAGCCGTGACTGCGGTAGGATTAGCCAAGAGAAACTGCTCCAAGGCCGATACATCACCACGCCGGATCGCTTCTAACACATCATCATTCTGCATAAGTGTACTCAGGATACCTTCGGAAACCCGATAGGTAACGGGAAGTCGGCCAGTGTTTACAAATCCTTTCGCTCCCCTTGGGCTATGCGATGATGTCGCTTGGCGATAACAGGCTTCTCGCTCACTGAGAGACGAAGCTCCATAAAAAGCGCGGTTTCGAGCAAGCTCGCCGTCCAAGGTACTTTCCACGGGCAAGTTACTGAAAGGTGCGATTTGGGGGCTTAGCTAGCGAAGAGTGCTTCGGAGACTGCACGCAGCCAAACGCTGATCGCCTTCGCTCCTG
>PKWK01000310.1 GCA_003133205.1 Granulicella sp.
AGGTACTCCGGCGTGCGGCCTACCATCAGCCCCGCGATGAACACCGTCACGACGACAAAGATCAGCATTCCGTACATGCCCGCCCCAACGCCGCCGAACACAATCTCGCCCATCATGATGTTCACCAGCGGCACCATCCCGCCCAGCGGCATGAAGGAGTCGTGCATGGAGTTCACTGCGCCGCAGCTCGCGTCCGTCGTCACCGTGGCAAACAGCGCCGAGTTCGCAATCCCGAAGCGAACCTCCTTGCCCTCCATATTGCCGCCCGGAGATTGCGCCGGGCCCACCATCGCCACATGCTGATCCACGCCCTTCAGCAGCGGGTTCGGCTGCGCCTCCGCCCAGTAGCACGTCAGCACGCCGCAAAACCACAAAATCGACATCGCCGCGAATACTGCCCATCCGTGTCCCGGCGACCCGGTCATCCTGCCCAGCACGACGCACATCCCGGCGGGAATCACGAAGATCGAGAACATCTCCAGCAGGTTGCTCAGCGGCGTCGGGTTCTCGAACGGATGCGCCGAGTTCGCATTCATGAACCCGCCGCCGTTCGTTCCCAACATCTTGATAGCTTCCTGCGACGCCAGCGGCCCCTGCGCGATTGTCTGCGTGGTCACCGTAGTCGTGGTCGGCTTTCCATCTGTGCCTGTGCTGGTTACAGTCTGCTTCTCCACCAGCGTCGCCGTGTCGTACGACTTCAAGTTCTGGATTGCGCCCTGCGACACCAGCGCCAGTGCGTACACGATGCAGATGGGCACCAGCACCCACAGCGTTCCCCGCGTCAGGTCCACCCAGAAATTGCCCAGCGTCTTCGACTGGCGCCGCGAAATCCCGCGTATGAACGCGATCGCCAGCGCCATGCCGGTCGCCGCCGACCAGAAGTTGTGCGTCGCCAACCCGAACATCTGGGTCAGGTAGCTCATCGTCTGCTCGGGCACGTAAGACTGCCAATTTGTGTTTGTCGTGAACGACGCCGCCGTGTTCCACGCGAGATAGGGCTCGACCGCTGCAAAATGCTGCGGATTCCACAGCGGAATCGCATATTGCAGCCGCTCCACTGCATACGTCAACAGCAGCGTCGCCGCCGAGAACATCAGCATGGCCACGCCGTACTCCGTCCAGCGCATTTCAACCTCGGGGTCGACGCCAGTCATGCGATAGAGCAGCCGCTCCACCGGCACCAGCACCGGGTCAAGCCAGGTCTTCTTCCGCTCGTAGACCTGGGCCATGTACAGCCCCATCGGCTTTGCCGCAAGCAGCACCAGCGCGAAGAAGACCGCGATCTGCAACCAACCATTTGAGGTCATCAGAATTTCTCCGGACGCAACAGCGCAACTACCAGGTAGACCAGCAACGCAGCGGTCAGGATGAGAAGAAGAATGTTTTCAAGCATCGTCGCGCCCGCCTTTCAGAGACCGGCAGCCGCTGACATACGCCACAGCCACGGCGAAGAACACAACCGAAGCAGCGAGAAACGCGAGATCACTCATATAGCTCCTGCGGCACTCAGGGCCGGCGATCGTTGAGACCGCGGCCCTGAGGGTGCCATGGATCCCACCGCGAACTAGGAGGAACGCGGCAGAATCGCTAGAATGAGTTGAACAGCCGACGTTGTAGGAAAGCAGTAGGAATGACGTTAAGATTTTGTAAGTTTATTTTACGCGGCTGATCTAGCCCTCGCTGGCCGGCCTCGGGCTCAGTCGATACCCCACCCAGGGTTCGCTGACGATATATTGCGGCTCGCCACCCGGCTCGATCTTCTTCCGAAGCTGTGCCACCAGCACGCGCAGGTACTCCGGCTGATCGATTCCCGCCACTCCCCACACCGCTCGCAGCAACGTCTTGTGCGTCAGCACACGATCCGCATTGCGGGCAAAATACACCAGCAGGTCGAACTCCTTCGGCGTCAGGTGTACCTCCGTGCCGCGCACCAGCACATGGTGCCGTTCAAGGTCGATGCGGAAATCACCCCGCTCGATCACGCTCTCCTGCACCTCACCCGCGCTCGCAGCCACGCGCCGCGACTGCACCCGCACCCGCGCCAGCAGCTCCTGGATGCTGAACGGCTTCGTAATATAGTCGTCCGCGCCCTCATCCAGCGCCGCCACCTTCGCATCGTCCTGGCTGCGCACGGACAGCACGATGATCGGCACCTGCGACCGCTCGCGTATCTCCCGCGTCAGCTCAATCCCGTCCATCTGCGGCATGGCCAGGTCGGTAATCACCAAATCGGGTTGCGACTTCAGAAACTTGCCCAGCGCGTCCACCCCATCGTGCGCAACCGTCACCTCATGCCCGGTGCCCTGCAGCGACGTACGTAGCACCCGCGTAATCTGCGGCTCATCATCCACTACCAATATCCGCATGGCCCTTACCTCGACTTACCACTGACCACTGACCACCGTCTTCATCACTTCGCCTGTTGCGTCACAATATGCACATCCACGTGCGGAGCGTCGCTCATGAACCTCTGCAGCGCGAGATAGTACAGATACTTCTTCCAACCCTTCACCGCCGACCGCCCGAAGATGACCTGCGTAATCCTGTTCTTGGAAATATAGTCCGCGGTGGCCACAGGCACGCTGGTGCCCCTCAGCCGCACCACATGCGCGCCGACGTTCTCGGCAAACTGAACATTCGCATCGAGCGTTCTCCGGCGGCTCTGCGCTAGCTCCGTTTCCATCTCGACGTAGAGCACGTAGAACTCGCCATCCATCGCCTCCGCCATGCGCGCCCCGCGTGCAATCAGGTCGCGAGACTCCGGGTTGGCGCTAATGCACACCGCGATCCGCTCAGCGATCTGCCAGTTGCCGCTCAACTTCTTGCGCTGCACGTAATCGTCCAGCGTCCGGTCCACCGCGCGCGTCACCCGCTGCAGCGCCATCTCGCGCAGCGCGATCAGGTTGCCGCGCCGAAAGAAGTTCGACAGCGCCCGCTCCACGCGCTCCTGCGGATAGATGTCGCCGCGGCTCATGCGCGTCGTCAGCGCCTCGGGCGTCAGGTCGCTCAGCACCACCTCGTCCGCACGGTCGAGCACCCAGTCCGGAACCGTCTCCCGCACCGTGATGCCGGTCAGGCTCTGCACTCGCGGCGTAATGCTCTCCACGTGCTGAATGTTCAGCGTCGAAAGCACATCGATGTCCGCCTCCAATATCTGCAGCACATCCTGGAAGCGCTTGGTGTGCACGCTGCCTTCGATGTTGGTGTGCGCCAGTTCGTCGATCAGCACCACCTCGGGCTTGCGCGCGAGGATCGCATCCACATCCATCTCTTCGAACAGCGTGCCCTTGTACTCCATCTTCTTGCGCGGCACCTGCTCCAGTTGCGCCATAAGCTCGGCCGTCCGGGCCCGGCCATGCGTCTCCACTATGCCGATGACGACATCCTCGCCGCGGCTCTTCCGGCGAATCGCCTCGCTCAGCATGCTGAGCGAGGCGAT
>PKWK01000009.1:0-41499 GCA_003133205.1 Granulicella sp.
GGAGAGCAATCCAACCGCTCAACCGCTTTCGCTATTGAACACCCAGCTCCACGATGGGATGTGCCCCCTACAATCGCTGTAGGAGGTAGGAGGGATTCATGCTAGCTAGTTTTTCTGTAGTTCCCATGGGCGCCGGAGATGGCGTCAAGGAAATTGTCGCCGAGGCGCTCGCTATAGTTGACGACTCCGGGCTGTCTTACCAACTCGGTCCTATGCACACCGTCATTGAGGGTGAAACGGAACAGGTTATCGAGGTAATACTCCGTTGCCATCACCGCGTTCTCGAACTTGCTCCCCGAGTGCTCACCAATATTACCCTCGACGATCGCAAGGGTGCGGTTGGCCGCCTTCGGGGCAAAGTCCAGGATGTTGAACAGATTCTGGGCAAACCGCTTTTCCGTCCCTGAAACTGCTGTCAAACGGGCGGCGCGGACAATGTTTGCGAAATCAGCTCCCGACTAAGCCGCCGCGTAGGCTTTCAGCAAAAACCGCTTCGATCACTCGCGGTAGACGACATAGCCAGTCTGCGCACCCGCCGCTTACCTTTTTTCATTGATTGCTTCCTTTCGAATATGCGCGGAAGTGCCGGGATTCACCGGCAGCGAGTGTTCCGTGCGTTCTTGCGTTCACCGCTAACGGCACGGTTGGCTCACCTCTGGCGAGGTGTTCGTGGCCGCAGATTCCCCATTGGGGCGGAAGAGCACAGATTGGATTGGTACGAGGCCCGGACGTCGTTGAGCGACAAAGGGATCAAGCCGCTGATGTTCGGTGGCGCTCGATGCCAGCCACATCCGCTGTCACTGCCCGCGATCCGGGAGACGTAGCAGATCGACCGGACTACCCGGTATCAGACTTGTTAGGTTTGAGCATTATTCTGAGAGTGAACGTTCTAAACAAGGCGGGTTTCTCGGAATGTGCGGACGATACTATAGAACGGCTGACAAGCAGGCGATTGCAGAACAGTTCCACGCGGCAGCGACGACAGACGAGCCGCTACCGCCCGGCTACAACATCGTACCCAGCACCACCCAGCCTGTCATCCGGCAGAGCCGCGATACTTTCGCCCGCGAGCTGGTTGGTATGCGCTGGGGTCTGATCGGCTTCGGTTCGGCCGGACCGGACCCGAAGCGCGCCACCTTCAACGCCAGATGCGAGAACCTCGAAAAGAGCAGCCTCTGGCGCGTGCCACTGCACAAGCGACGCTGTCTGGTGCCGATCTCCGGGTACTATGAATGGCGTAAGCCGGACAAGGCGCCGTTCCGCTTCACCCTGGTCGACCAGCCGATGTTCGGGCTCGCGGGCCTGTGGGACGCCTGGAAGAGCCCGGCCGGGGACTGGCTACAGAGCTTTTCGATCATTACCGTTCAGGCCAACACGGCTATGAGCCCCATCCACGACCGCATGCCCGTCATTCTCAGTCCGCAGGATTACGACGAGTGGCTAGACCGCGGCGAGGTGGAAAGGGCGCCCATTCACTTGCTCCGCCCCTTTTCTGAAACCACACTGCAGATCCACGCAGCCAATCCGAGGGTCGGCAATGTGCACAACCAGGACGCCGCCTTGCTCGACCCGCAGTAAGAATGGATGACAGCCACTCTCAGCCGAGGTGACAAGTGTCGATGCTGGGTACAGTGGCTCCGCAATGTTTGGATTCTTCGCGACGACCCCGCCATTCAAGAGCCAGGAAGATCAATCTTGATTTAGAAGAGGAAAGAAACTAGGATCTGTGGATCTTGTCCGATTGGGTCGGACAAGCTCCTGTTAGTCAAAATGGGCGTCGTACAGCCGTTTACCTGTGGAGCAGGCTAGCGATTGCATTCAACACCGCTGCGAGGGCAATGCTCGGATCAAGTGAGTAGAAGCCGCCGCGCCCGCGCGTCACATGGGGCGCCGCAACGCCGGCGTTCGGGAGAATGCCACAGCAAGGTCTGAGCCGGTGGAACACGAAACCCCGCCAGTTATCGCTGGCGGGTTTCGTGATGGAAAGGACGTTGCTTCAGCCGAATGAAACCTGTCCGCAGTTTGGAAATTGCAGCCAGCACGCCCGTCAAAAGTACAAGGCCCGAAGATGTTCGGGCTCCCATACCTGCTTTGGTTGAATGCGATAGTTAGCCTCAATTGCCGGAATCTCCAGTGGTCGCTCCTGGGCCCTCACACGGCGGCGATTTTCACCATTTCGACGAACTTCTGCCCGGAGCGGGAGTAGATCTGGCCTGGAGGCGCCGCGATCTCGTCGATCAATGAGCATGGGACCGGGAAGCGCTACTAGGCCGGCTGTAGTTAGGGAGGAGACTCCCTTCGGGAATACTCTCTGTGGCTTCTTATGGGAAAATGGCTAATCTCGTAACCAGCGAAACATCAGAGCGTGCAATGGTAGACAAGCGACATTCCAATCAATTCGGACAGGGGCTTTCGTGAACGTATTCAGTTTGGATCGCCACCTCATTCGCGAATACGCTTCATTTGCGCGTTCATTTACCAAGATTCGTGCCCACGACATTGCTGAACAAGTCGAGCGCAACTACGCCCAGGGCACCTTCTGGCCAGAGCCACTGGTAAGTATCAATCCTCACTACCAGTCTGGATCGACCCTCGCCGAACTTGTTAGGGACGGTGATCTATGCGCCGATATTGAGAACGTCTTCCGCGTCGACGGGAAACAAGTCAAACTGTACAAGCATCAGTCGCAGGCAGTGGCAAAAGCGCGACAGGGGCAGAGTTTCGTTGTAACCACTGGCACCGGGTCTGGAAAGTCGCTCTGTTTCTTCATACCGATCATCGATGCCGCATTGCGCGCACATGCTTCGGGTTCCGGGACGAAACGGACAAGAGCGATCGTTATCTACCCTATGAATGCGCTGGCCAACAGCCAAATGAAGGAATTGGAAAAGTTCATCGGAGAATCCGGCGTCCCGGAGTCTCGGCGACCCACCTTCGCGCGCTACACAGGTCAAGAGAGCCGAGAGCAGCGCGAGGCAGTCTCTAGAAATCCTCCAGACATCCTCCTGACGAACTTCATGATGCTTGAGCTGCTGATGACTCGTCAGGATCCGCTGGATCAGCAGGTCATTGCTAACGCAGAGGGTCTGGACTTCATCGTCCTCGACGAACTCCATACTTATCGTGGTAGACAAGGTGCTGATGTGGCTATGCTGGTCCGCAGATTGCGGGACCGACTATGCCGACAGCGCGCGCCTGTTTGCATCGGGACCTCGGCAACAATGGCGAGCGAAGGCGGACCTGAGACTCGGGCAGCTGCTGTTGCTCAAGTTGCTTCTCGCCTATTTGGGTCCACAATCTCTCCTGATTCCGTTATTGATGAGAGTTTGGAACGTGCAACAAATCCCTCGTTGAAGTTGGGGAGTAACCTCAATCGTTCGCTGACTGCGCGACTGGAGAATGCTTCCAACGGAGATTTATCCGATGACGCGCTAAAGCGCGATCCGTTCTCGGCCTGGATTGAGTTAAGGATGGGGCTCGAAGATGGTCAAAAGCTGACGCGGCGTCCGCCAATGAGACTGAGCGAAGCTGCGAAGCTTCTGGGTCAAGACACCGGTAAGGACGAAGGGCTTTGCCGCGAGCGCTTGGAAGAGATGCTTTCTATTATGAGCCGACCTAGCGACCAACGAGGCGGCTCAGGTTCACGAGCGTTCTTGGCGTTCAAACTTCACCGCTTCATTTCTGGCGCGGGTCGGGTGTACGCGACGCTTCGAGCCAGAGGTGAACGCCTCGTCACGTTAGACGGCCAGCTCTATCATCCTGATGATCCAGAGGCACGACTCTACGCCCTGGTCTTTTGTCGAAGCTGTGGCCAAGAGTTCCATCCGGTTACGATCACGCGACGTAACGGTCATGATGAAGCTTTAGCTAGACCGATTGATGAGTTACCTCTCAAAGACGATAACGGAGGTGACCGAGCTGGCTATTTGACGATGGTCCATGTTGGTGACGCCGACTTCAGTTTTGGCGGGGACGTTCAGGACTACCCCGAAGATTGGCGCGAAACTGCGCGTGGTGCCGAGCGAGTTAGCCTCGACAAGCGCGATTACCTGCTTGAACGGGTTAGGGTGGCCGCGAGCGGCCGCATTTCGTCCACCGGTGCGCTAGCGTGGTTCATTCCAGGCAAGTTTCGATTTTGTCCCTGCTGTAAGGATCAGGTCGCTGCCCAAGCTCGTGAGATCAACAAACTTGCCGGTCTTTCGGGGGAAGGACGGAGTTCCGCTACGACACTCCTAACGTCAAGTGCATTGCGTTGGATGATGTCAGAGCAAAGCGATCTGCCTGTTCCTACCCGCAAGGTGCTGGCATTCACGGACAACCGTCAAGATGCCGCTCTACAAGCAGGTCACTTCAATGATTTCCTCTTCGTCACACTTTTGCGCGCAGCCATCTTCGCCGCCGTTCGCGACTCGGGTCCGGATGGACTTGGGGAGGCGGAGTTTGGACTTCGCGTTCGCCAAAAACTTGGCTTCCTTTCCCTGAATAAGGCCCGTCGTAAGGAATGGATGGCTGATCCTGAAGCTCTGGGAGCACGCCTCAATGATGCAGAGCGTACGATCGGTCAGGTGCTTGTTCATCGGATTTGGGCTGATCAGCGCCGAGGCTGGAGGTTTACGAATCCAAACCTCGAAGAACTTCGTCTGGTAAACGCCGATTACTCAGGGCTCGACGATTTTGTTTCGGATGAGTCCCAGTTCGTAGAAGCTGTTCCGGAACTGCGCGAGGCGTCCTCAGCGATTCGTAAGCGGGTTTTCACTTGCCTCTTCGATCACATGCGCCGGGGACTTGCGCTGAGCGCTGACGCTCTCCAGCTCAACTCACTTGAGGTCCTGTCAAATACTTCCCAGACACTTCTACGCGCGCCCTGGAGCCTGACGCGTGATGAAGCGAAAAATGAACGGTCGGCCGCCACACTCGTCCAAGGAACGGTCCGAGCGAACTTCAATGACGAAACTCTGTTACTACGATCCGGCCCTGGGAGTAGCCTCGCACGCCAATTGAGAAAAGGAGATCTTTGGCAAGGCCCGCGACTTTCCGCCATTCGTTACACAGCTGTCCTGGCCTCTATGATTCGGTGCGCAGAAGGCAACTACGGATTTTTGAACCGAGTCCAGACACCATTTGACACTCAAGGCTGGCAGCTAAACTCGTCGGTGGTGCGCCTTCATGCGGGCGTGGAAACGCCTACTGCAAATGCCTACTTCGTTGGCCTTTATCAATCGTTGGCCGCAATGTTAGACGCGGGCGGTGATGGATTATTCGGATTGGAAGGCCGTGAGCATACCGCTCAAGTCGATCAAGAACGACGGCAGTGGCGGGAGAATCGTTTCCGGTACGGTAAGGAGGATCGAGAGTTTCTCGCGGAGAATCCGAAACGATGGCTTCCTGAGGAAACGGACGCATTTTTGCCGCTTCTATTTTGTTCTCCGACGATGGAACTGGGCGTCGATATCTCAGCGCTAAACGCGGTTTACTTGCGTAATATTCCTCCCACCCCTGCCAATTATGCGCAGCGGTCGGGCCGCGCGGGCCGTTCCGGCCAAGCGGCCCTCGTAGTCGCCTATTGTGCTGCGCAGAGCCCCCATGACCAACACTACTTTTCGAAGCCAGAGGAGATGGTACGCGGGATTGTGAAGGCTCCGAGCTTAGACCTTGCGAATCGCGATCTCGTCGAGTCGCATTTACACGCCGTATGGCTGGCAGAGTCACGTCAAGAGCTCGCATCTGACATACCGCACGTGTTGGACCTCCAAATTGATGAACAACCCCTCAAGCTGAGTTTGCAACAAGCTCTACAGGCGACAAGTATTACGCGGTCTGCGTCCGTGGCGATGAAGCGGATTCTCGACAGCATCGCCGATGAGTTGCCGGGAGAACGTGCGCCCTGGGCCTCAGATCGGCAAGCTTTCGCCGAGGACGTTAGCGCCGGATCACTAGACCGTTTCTACGCAGCATTTGGACGTTGGCGGCAGCTATATCAAACGGCACTCCAGCAGTTGACTGACGCCAATCGGAGATCAGAGATTCCGGGACTTTCTGCAAAAGAGCGCCGGGACGTGAAAGTTGAACAAGCGCAGGCGAATGAACAACTTGCTCTCTTGGAACGCGGCACATCTTCTTTCGGATCCGACTTCTATACGTACCGTTACTTGGCGACAGAGGGCTTCCTTCCCGGGTATAACTTTCCCCGGCTTCCGCTCTACGCATATGTCCCTTCAGCGGGCAACGGTAAGGGCACCTTCTTGCAGCGCGCGCGCTTTTTGGCTATTGCAGAATTTGGCCCTAGAAGTTTGGTTTACCACGAAGGCCGGGCTTACCGAGTCACGAAAGCCAAACTTCCGCCAGGACGCCAACTGGGAGAAACCGGCAATCTTGCTACAGGTCTGATGTATATCTGTGAGAATTGCGGAGCCGCTCACGTCGAAGAACTTGAGCGTTGCCAGAATTGTGGCCGTAGTCTAGCCGGCCTTACGCCTATCCAAAATCTGTTGCGCATCGACAACGTGGAGACTCAACCTGCTCTTCGGATCACTTCAAATGATGAGGACCGTCAGCGGCAGGGCTTTGAGATTCAAAGCGTCTTCGAGTGGCCAATGCGCCAAGGGGTTCTCGATATTCTCTGCGCTACAGCGCAGCTAAATGACGAGCCAATCCTTGATTTGGATTATGGGGCGGGCGCACGGATTAGTCGAATTAACAAAGGCCTCCGCCGTAGAAAGACCAAGACTGAACTCGGCTTCTGGATCGATCCCGCTACCGGGCGTTGGGGCAAGGGTCAAGATGAAAGCGATACTCCTGACCCCGACGTGCCGACCGCTCAACTGATCGTGCCGTTTGTGCAAGATACCAAGAACGCGCTGCTCATCCGTTTTGCGGATGGAAGGCCAAGTCTAGCGACGTCGGCAACCGTGCAACATGCCCTACTTCGTAGCATCGAGCTCACATTTGAACTGGAAGAGGGAGAGACTGCATCCGAACCTCTTCCTACGGCAGAAACCCGGCGCTCGATCCTACTTTACGAAGCTACGGAAGGGGGCGCAGGCGTACTGAGCCGGATATTACAGGAGCCAACGAAGCTTGCTGAAATTGCGCGCACGGCTATCGAGTTGATGCATTACGAAGGCATCGAGGCTGCAGCTGCGACCGGAGATCCGGGTCTCCTCGTGACGGTCCCGCACGCCCATTGTGTTAGAGGCTGCTACCGGTGTCTTCTTTCCTACTACAACCAGCTAGATCATGAACTCATCGACCGCACAGATGAAGCGGCACTCGCACTGCTTCTTCGCTTAACGCGCTGCACTGTGATTCCGACCCTTGCGTCAGGATCAACTGAGGCATCACCGTGGCACGAAGCCATAAGGGACTGGGGTCTACCTGCGCCGTCTGGCACACCGTTGCTCGCAGAAGGGTCTGAATTCTCGCTGGTTTGGAAAGAACATCGTGTGGTCGCGACCACCGAGAGCCTCAATACCGAAACGGCCAAGGTGCTCAGTGACATGGCGTTTGAGGTTGTTGTTCTGCCAGCTACACCACCAACTGAGCCCCCGCGGGAGCTTCTTGACGCCTTAGGAGTGTCCGCGTGAGCGTTACATTTTCGCCAGGAGACCTCGTTCGCGCACGTGGACGTGAATGGGTCGCGCTGCCTTCGGTTGACACGACACTTCTGTCCCTTCGTCCACTGACGGGCAGCGAATTGGATGTTCAGCTCATCGATCCGTCGCTCGAATCAGACCCGGTCCTACCAGCTCAGTTTGACCTTCCCCACGCGGAGGATCGAGCAACTCAGGATGCGGCTTTACTGCTGGGCGAAGCGTTGCGGTTATCACTTCGCCGAGGGGCTGGACCGTTCCGCTCGGCTGCACGAGTTGCGTTTGATCCCCGCGCCTACCAGTTGGTTCCATTGCTCATGGCCCTACGCCAGCAAACGGTCCGCCTCATGATTGCGGATGACGTAGGTATCGGAAAGACAATAGAGGCTGGCCTTATTCTGCGTGAGCTTGTCGATCGTGGAGAGATTGATCGGTTTGCCGTCTTGTGTCCGCCACATCTGGTTGAGCAGTGGACAGGAGAGTTGCACAGCAAGTTCGACCTTGACACTGTTGCGGTCACAGCGGCTTCTGCCGCTCGGCTTGAACGGGGGTTGGCACAGTCGCAAACGCTCTTTGAGGCGAACCCATTCACCGTCGTTAGCCTGGACTACATCAAGGCCGAAAAGCGACGAGACAGCTTCGGACGCGCGTGTCCTCCTTTCGTGATCGTCGACGAAGCGCATTCCTGCGTTGGGGCTCACCTCGGGCGTCAGCAACGATTTGAGTTGCTTCGGAAGATTGCGGAAGATCCGAACCGACATCTGCTCCTTCTGACGGCAACACCTCATAGCGGTGACGAGCAAGCCTTTAGCCGTTTGTTGTCTTTACTCGATCCACGGTTCAGCAGCAGTTCGCTTGAAGACGAAACTTCTCGTCGCCGGCTCGCTCGGCATTTTGTACAACGCCGCCGCATTGACATTAGGAACAAGGACTGGGGCGAGGATCGTTCGTTTCCTCCACGACACGACACTACCGAAAAACCCTATCGCTTTAATCCTTCACATCAGGCGTTTCATGACGCTGTGCTTGACTATTGCCTTGGCGTTGTCGAAGGCGCCGGTGCTGACCAACGCAACAGGCGAATGGCCTTCTGGAGCACGCTTGCTCTCATGCGTTGCGTGGGCTCCTCGCCGGCGGCGGCTCACAGTGCTCTGCGCACCCGTCTGAGCGACGTAGGCGTTCTGGAGGAACAGCTCTGCGACGACGATGAAGCCGAGGGTCTCGACGTTGAGCCTGCCGCCGTCGTCCTAGACGACCCAATGCTGACAGCTTTGGTTCGTCAAGCGGAAGCGTTGACGACCGCGCCAGATCCTAAGTTCGATGCCATCACTGCACTACTGCGTCCGTTACTTAAGGATGGTTCCAACCCAATTTTGTTCTGTCGCTTCATCGCGACAGCGGAGCATGTGGCGGCCGGCCTTCGCAAGGCGTTTCCAAAGTTGTGCGTGGAGGCCGTCACTGGAGTGCTAACACCTGAAGACCGCCGTGCGCGAGTTGAGTCGATGGGAAGCGCTCCACAGCGCATTCTGGTTGCTACTGACTGCCTTTCCGAAGGTATCAACCTCCAGCACCTGTTCGATAGCGTTGTTCACTACGATCTATCTTGGAATCCGACACGACATCAGCAGCGCGAGGGACGGGTCGATCGTTTTGGCCAATCTAAGGTCGTCCGATCTGTTCTCCTGTACTCGCCAGACAGCTCGATCGACGGGGCGGTTCTTGAAGTGGTACTGCGTAAGGCCGAGGCCATCCGTAAAGCAACCGGCGTGACTGTACCTCTGCCAGAAGAGCGGTCCGCCGTGGCCGGTGCCCTCTTGAATGCCTTGCTGCTACGCAAAGGTCGTTCCGAACAGCTCCGACTCGATCTTGGCATCGAGCTCTCTGCGGATACGGACGAAGTCGACCGTCGGTGGCGCGACGCCGAAGAAGGCGAGCGGCGCTCACGTGCAGTCTTCGCTCAGAACACTCTTCGCCCCGACGAAGTTATTCCCGAGTGGCAGCGATGGCAGACGCTTTTGGGTGGCCCGGAGGAAGTGCGGCGATTTCTTACCCGTGCGATGGGGCGCCTTAATGCCGCACTTGAGCCCTCGTCTGGGGGAACCGAACTGGCGCATTTGCAAGCCCTGCCGCCGACCGTGGTGGAGCGGCTTGCCGCTCGGGGTCTTCAGGGAACACGGCGCATCACGTTTCAGGAGCCCGGGCCTCCGAATGTCGAGGTCGTTGTGCGCAGCCATCCACTTCCATCCACGTTGGCCGATTTTCTGCTCGAAAGCGCTCTGCAGCCGAATCAAACCACTGGGCGATCCCTCGGACGATGTGGCGTTTGGGCGACTGCAAGCGTTGCTACACAGACCACGGTTTTGCTTCTCCGCCTCCGTTTCAAGCTTCTCGTCCACGGTCGTCAGGAAAAGTTGCTGTTAGTCGAAGAAGCCGGGACGCTGGCTTTCACTGGTGCCACAGACGCGCCTCTATATGTTGGCGAAGAGGCGTTCGACTTGCTGGGTTCCGCTGCGACGGAAAACCTCGCAGCCGTCGCACAGGAGCGCATAGTTCGGCAGGCTCTGACGCGCATCGAAGCAATGCTGGGAAACAATGGACCGCTCGCCACCTACGCAGGCCAGCGTGCGAGAGTATTGCTCGCTGACCATGAACGAGTACGCTCTGCCACCGCGTCAATGCCAGGCTCACCGCGCGTCACCGTCGAACCTGTTTTGCCACCTGACGTCCTTGGCCTGTATGTGCTCATCCCGGGAGGCGTCTAGCAATGGCACGCGTCCGCAAATCCACCCTGAGTTTCGACGCCATCACGCTTGAGGGCTCACTTCTGTCCTCCGCCAAGTTTGTCGCCATCACAGAGCGGAAGGCAGAGGAGCAGAGCGATGCTGATTACAACATCCCAAAGGGTCTGACGCTTCGCGACGAAACCGCACGCTACTTCCGCATCGGGCAGGCGCTCTTCCGCGAGCTTCATGCGTCAAGTACGCCCTCCCGCCACAAGTCGATTGAGTTTACAGAGCAGCTTCTTCGCGGAGTCTTCGGATTCTCAGATATCCAGCCTGTCCATTTACCGCAGTTGCGTGACGAACGCGAGTTCCCACTCACTCTTGAAGCTCTCGCTGGCCGCGTACCGGTCATCGTCGTCCCGCCGGCAGACGCCCTTGACCACGCCAGCCATTCGCTATCGCACGATCGTCGCCGTTCGGCCGCTTCAGCCTTGCAGGATTGGTTGAACGCCGACGACACTGCTCTCTGGGGTCTTTGCACTAATGGTGAATCACTGCGGCTGCTGCGCGACAACGAGAGCCTGACCCGCCCGGCCTACCTAGAAGCTGATCTCCGCCAGATCTTCGAGGCCGAAGACTACGCCGGTTTCTCGGCACTTTGGCTGGTGCTTCACGTCAGCCGTTTCGGCCGTCAGGGTGCGCTGCCTGGGGATTGTCCACTCGAACGCTGGCGTGAGTCTGGCAGCAAGGAAGGTCTCGCTGCTCGGGATCGACTTCGCGATGGCGTAGAAGCCGCCCTGCTTGCGCTCGGCACTGGGTTTCTGACGAATTCTGCCAATACCGAATTGAGTGCCAGGCTACGGGAAGGAACCTGGCCTATCGATGAGTACTTCCGCCAGCTATTGCGGCTCGTTTACAGGCTGATCTTCTTGCTCGCTGCGGAGGATCGTAATCTGTTGCACATGCCAGAGGCATCCGAGGGACAGCGCAAACTGTATGCCGAAGGCTACTCGCTTGGAGCTTTGCGAGATCGCGCGGTTCGCCGTAGCGGGTGGGACAACTTTCAAGACCGCTGGTCTGGCCTTCGCGTCACCTTTCGCGCTTTGGCGAACGGCGAGCCTCGCCTCGGACTTCCCGCACTCGGCGGCATATTCGCAGCGACGGCCACCCCCGAACTCGACCACACTCACATTTCCAATCGGTTCCTAATGGAGGCTATCTTCCGCTTGGCTTGGCTTCGCGATGAAGGTCTCCTAATGCCCGTCAACTGGCGCGACATGGAAACGGAAGAGCTAGGCTCCGTCTATGAGAGCCTCCTTGAACTCACGCCGCGACTCAGCGCCGATGGCCGAGAGTTCAAGTTCGCCGGCGGCGTCCAGACTAAGGGAAACGCTCGCAAAACAAGCGGTAGCTACTACACCCCGGATTCTCTCGTACAGATGTTGCTGGATAGCGCCCTAGATTCCGTTCTCGACCGGGTCGAAAGCAAGTCCGAAGATCCCATTCGTGGCTTGCTCGGCGTCACGGTCATCGATCCTGCCTGCGGGTCCGGACACTTCCTGCTTGCTGCTGCGCGCCGTATCGCCAAACGAGTGGTGCGCCTCCGTTGCGGCGATATTCACTCCGAGCAGGATCGCCTTCGTGCTTTGCGCGATGTCGTGCGTTCCTGCGTTTATGGCGTCGACCGCAACCCCATGGCCGTCGAGCTTACGAAGGTCGCACTCTGGATCGAAACTGTCGAACCTGGCAAACCGCTTGGCTTCCTCGATGCCAACATCCGTATTGGCGACTCTCTCCTTGGAATCTTTTCCCTCGACGCTTTACGTAAGGGTATCCCTGACACCGCCTACAAGCCACTCACGGGTGACGATAAGACTGTCGCTAGAGATTTTGGCAAGCGGAATAAGGATGAAATCAAGGGACAAGGTCGGCTCGCTTTCTCCGCCACCGCCGAAGCACCTTCGATCACGAAGCTAGCGGCATCCATCCGTGCTGTCCGTCAGTTGCCCGAAGAAACCGCCGCAGATATTGCCGACAAAGGTGATCGCTTCGAGGCCGCTCGCCGCGACCCGCGTTTAGAGAACATGGCGCATGCTGCTGATCTCTACATTGCTGCATTCCTCACACCCAAGACTGCTGACCAGGCTCGCAACGCTGCCGATGGGTTCATTCCGACAACAGCTGATGTCAGCACCGCAATGCGCGCTGGGACGGTGTACGGTCCTCGACTCGGTTCCGCTACCCAGCTTTCGCGCGAAGCCCGCGCCTTTCACTGGCCTCTAGAATTCCCAGACATAATAGGTGGAGGAGGCTTCGATATCGTTCTTGGCAACCCCCCGTGGGAACGTATAAAGCTTCAGGAGCAGGAGTTTTTCGCCGCTCGTGAACCCATGATCGCCGAAGCACCTAACTCTGCGGCACGCGGTCGGCTTATAGCCGAATTAAAGCGCGCCTCTCCAGACTCAAGAGAAGGGCGCTTGCACAAGGACTTTGAAAAAGCTAAGCGTATTGCAGAAGCATCTAGCGCCTTCGCTCGCGTCACCCCAAAGGAGTTGGGTCGCTTTCCGCTCACCGGCAAAGGAGACGTCAACACTTACGCTCTGTTCGCCGAACTGTTTTCCTCTTGCACAGGAGAAAGCGGAAGGTCCGGAATCATTGCTCCGACTGGCATCGTGTCAGACGCCAACGCAGCTGCATACTTTTCATCCCTCGTGCGCGCCGGCCGGTTGGTCTCTGTTTACTCGTTCGAAAATGAGGCATTGCTCTTTCCCAATGTTCATCACGCCTTCAAGTTCTGTCTGCTCGTAAGCGGAACAAAAAGAGAAGACTCACCAACGGACTATTCCATTTTCCTGCGACATCCAGAAGACTTGCAGGATCGGAGACGTCACTTTGAATTTTCTGCGACGGAGATTACAAGGGTGAATCCGAACACGCAGACCGCCCCCCTTTTCCGATCTGCAGCCGACGCCGAACTCACATTGAAGCTCTACGATCGAGTTCCAATCCTGCTGTCGGACAATACAGAGAAAAGCAATCCTTGGGGACTGACGCTTGCGAGGATGTTCGACATGTCCAGCGACAGCAAGCTTTTTTCTACGAGGAAAGAGCTTCAGGAATCTCGGTATGTTCAAAATGGCGTCATCTGGGATCCAAACCCCGCATCGGGTGGTGGGAGCGGACAGGTGTTGCCACTTTATGAAGGAAAATTGGTTGAACGGTATGACCATCGCTTTGCTACTTTCGGTGAACTAACCGTTCGCCCGCCTAAGGGCAGTTCGCCGCCAACGCCGACGTTGGATGAGAAACAGAACGTGAACTTTGAAATCACTCCGTGGTACTGGGTTTCCAAGGCGGAGATAACAACCCGATTGCAGGCATGGAATTGGGATCGTGAATGGTTGATGGGATTTAGGGATGTTACGAACTCAACCAATGAACGCACTGTGATCGCCGGCGTAATCCCGGATTTTGGAGCCAACCACAAGTTTCCCATCATGTTCACCACCAGTGGCACTCCACAAGCTTGCGCCCTTCTGGCAAACCTAAATTGCCTCGTCCTCGACTACGTGGCGCGTCAGAAGATCGGGGGGATGTCACTTACCTACTTTTATCTCTATCAGTTCCCGGTCCTTCCCCCCGACGCCTACACCCCCGCTTGCCTCGATTTCATCAGCCGCCGGGTCTTAGAGCTAACATATACAAGCAACTCAATGACACCCTTCGCCCGCGATCTCGGCTACAACGACGAGCCGTTCGTTTGGGACGAGGAACGCCGGGCGATACTTCGCGCTGAAATTGACGCATGGTATGGCCACGCATACGGCCTGACCCGGGACCAATTGCGCTACATCCTCGATCCAGCTGAGATCATGGGACCAGACTTCCCCAGCGAGACGTTTCGAGTGCTCAAGAAGAACGAGCTCCTAAGACTCAAGGAATATCGGACCCAAATCCTGATTCTCGACGCTTGGGATCGCATGGAGCGCGGCTTACTGCACAAACCCGAACCTTACCAACGACCCCCCGCTGGTGCTACATCGACAATAGTCGCGGTCTCGCCGCATTCCGAGTCAAAGAATCAGCAATCCCTGCAATTCGCCAAGGCTGATCCCGAGTGAGCGCCCCACCCCTTACGCCTGAATCCTCTCCCACCTTCATCACAACCGAGGAAGCGCACAAAGCTGCCTATGAGAACGGCTTTCGCGTCGAGCTCGGACGGCAGGGCGGCTGGATCGGCTACCGCTCTACCACCGCTCGCGGCGAAGTTTGGATCGCACGTGACCCAGTTCAAAAGACCTGGCTTCTCGCGCTCACACATTCCGGCGTCGTAGCCGAGCTGTCCCTCATCCGTGCCGAGATCCCGGACCCACCGGGCCAAGCTTCCTACGCCTTCTCAGGACTGTCCGGCCTTTACGACGCGCTAGATCGTGCCTATAAGCTCGGCGTAAGCTTGCCCGACGCGCCTCTTGAGGTCTTCCGAAAACGCACCGCTAGTCTGCCAAGCAGCACTGAGACCGAGCGCCTCACTGTTGTTCGCATCGGCCAGAGCATCTTCCGCGATGCGCTACTTGAATATTGGAACGGCTGCTGCCGCTCACCGGCATCACGGACCCGGCTCTACTCCGCGCCTCGCATATCGTTCCCTGGGCAGAGTGCGAGTCCGACGATCTGCGCCTGAACGTTCATAATGGACTGCTGCTTTCCGCTCTTTGGGATTGCGCCTTTGACAGTGGCCTCATCAGCTTCTCAGACACGGGCACCGTTCTCCGCTCAGCCCGTCTAAGTGATGCCGCAGCAATCGCGTTGCAGCTTGATTCAGTTCCAGCCATTAGCCAATTGACCGACTCACACCGACAAAATCTTGCGAGACACCGGGCTAAGCACGCTTTCCAGCGCGACTAGGATTCGTTCGATCGCGATCACGCGAACCGTTGCATTGAGTAGTCAATCATCGCCTGCCCAAGCCTTCTTGACCACCTTAGCCATGCGTCCCGTCGCTCTTCCGAAAAATCGGGATACGTCAGCGCCATTATTTCCGCTCCTCCAGCGCCGATTTGTGCGTATGCGATGAACGATGAGTTCGCCGGTGAATGAAGCGACTTACACGTCTGACGGCTTCCACACCGACAGATCGACCCGGAGCCGCTCAATCATGTCTGGCGGTAGATCTACGACCCCGGCCTCGTCTGTGTCGTCGCCAATATCCTCATTATCAGTTCCGATCCCCAGAGTTTCTCTTCGCCGACGTTCAGAAGCATCATGCTCCGGGTCGATGCGGCCTTCCACCCGCATATCTCCCCCCAGCGTTACTTCGAATAGCTGTGCGCGCCGATAGAGTTCCTCGAACATCCGTTCGTCATAAGTCGCGGCTAGGTATGGGACCGCGATCTCAAGTGTGGGTCCTTGCCCGTCATGCGCTCCCATGCGCTCACGCTCAACCTTGCTGCCGATCCGATCAACGCGTCCCGTGCGTTGCTCAATCGTCGCAGGATTCCAGCACAGATCATGATGGATAACATGTCGGCACTCCCGGTGCAGGTCGATCCCTTCCTGTCCGACCGAAGTGGAAACGAGGATCTCCGGCCGGTAAGGCGTGTTGAATCCGAGGAAATACCGGTCGCGGTTTTGGGTGTCACCCTTTACAAGCTGGACGACGTTGCGGTTTTCCGCACCGGCATGATAGCCCGACAACAAGGCACGATTCTTCTTTGCACGAACCAGGGTCTCCAAATAGGCATGGACGCGATCGCACAGCGATTCCAGATGACCATCCAGCGGTTTGACGTATCGCTCCGACAAGTAGTCAGCCCACTTCTCAGTGCGTTCCTTTTCGACATCGGCCAGGTAGCGGAGCAGAAACTCCTCGGCCATGAGAATCCGGCGAAACACCTGCCCCGCAACGGCGCGAGTTTCCAGATCAAACTCTGCCAGCGACTCCTGATGATGCTTAGCCAGCAGCGGCTGACGGCTCGCATGGGACGCAATCAGCCCCTGCCGGAAATATGGAGCGACGATCTCTCCAATTGCATCCTCACGAAGGCGACGCACCCAGGAATCAACGGCATCCTCCACCGCTCTTGGGGACTGCCCGGTTAGTGTTTGAACGTCCGTTTCCTCGGCTTCGAGCGGGTCACGGGCGTGCTCGCGTGCTTCCGGGTCCGAAGATCGCCTGGCGCGACCGGCCCGTTCGCTTCGTGACAACGGTTCCCGCGCTTCCAGCCAGAGTGGATCAACCATTCTTTCTTCAGTTTCGGGGCAGTTCCGCAGGACTTCCCCTAACCATTTCACTCCTTCGGCATCCTCACGCCACGATTTCACGGCGACATGTTCCGTCGCCGCGATAAGGAGGCGCCGGTCGGGCTTGTCGGATTCGGCATCCTCCCCGTGCTCCACCATCAACGCCGCAATCTGCCGGAGATGATTTGCCGTCAGCGCTACTTGCGGCTCGACACCGACGCGCCCGCCGCGAAACTCACCGAGCAACGGGTGGTCCTGAATTAGCGAAAAAAGGGCCTCGCGTCGATTGAAGAACCGACGCCTGAAATTATCGAATGCAGCGGCGTCTCCAAAAACGTCGTCACGAGTCTCGCCCAGGTACACGTCGATCGCCATCTGGATTTGATCTCGGATGGTTTCGGCGGTCTTCGTGTAGACACAAAACACCAGAGACTTCTTACCCCGCTTGAAAAATTCCAGCGCACGGCCTACCGTCGCCTGGACTTTCCGATGTTCAGTGTCAGGATCGTGAACCTGCGTTCGTTTTCCGATCATTTGTTCGAGAACACCCCGATAATCTCGAAGGAGCGGATTGCTGGCCTGTGCGAGCTTCTTCCATACCGCCGCCGTTTCGACAAGATGTCTGTAGCTACCGGTCAATTCAGCTCCCAGGCTGGGCAGCCCCCGCTCTTCCTTTGCCAGCGCGACAGCCCGCATCATAAGATATTGCGCAAGCTCGTCGTTGCCCCGCACTTCCATGCCGGGGGACCAATTGAATGTCGGACTTCCGTGACCGCCGGCCAGAGCCTGATTGCCAACAAAGTGTTCCCGATACCCGCGGGGATGCTGATGGCGGATCACGAAGGGGCGCAGATGTCGCCGCAGTTCGGAGTTCCGCTGCTCAAGATCGAGAGCTGCAACGATGGC
The DNA here is from genome assembly GCA_003133205.1 of Granulicella sp. The sequence goes on from PKWK01000009.1 coordinate 17,459, forward strand.
GTGTGCAATCCGTGGCGGCCGTACCTGATCAGCCAGAGCAGGTCGCTCGGATTTTTCCGCGCCCATCACGGCGTTCCACGTATCAGACACTGCTTTTTGATCGACGCGCCGGAGCGCTTTCCATCTCCGGCGAAAGGTTTCGCCTGAGTCGCGAGCGACTTTCATGGCAACCCCGAGAATCGCTTCAGCCTGGTCAAGGGCATCCAGTCGCTCCCGAGGTAATGCCAGCGCGTGGCGAAGCTTCAGTATGCTCAAGAGTTCGTCATGCCTCAGCTGGAATGGCGTGGCCGACAGGCCAAGCAGCCGGCAGAATTTCCCTTTTAGGAGCGCCTCAAAGCGGCGCCTGGACTGGACGTACTCATTCTTGAGTCCGTGGATCTCGTCGATGATAACCAGCGGAAGCAAGGGCCAGTCGGACACGAGCGCGAAACGCGCCAGATCGTCGAGGATTCCCGAGAGCGCGATTTCATCGGTTCCGGTCAGTGCCGCTGCTGCGCGGTCCGCGAGCTTGGCATGGTTCTGGAGTACCCGAAAGAATGCCCGCTGCAAGTCAGGGAAATGCAGGTCATCCCACAAAGGCCCCGAACTGCGAAGATCAAGCAATTCGTTCAGCTCGGGGATGCCAAAGGTGTCGAAAACACGACCTCTTCGGCACCAGTATCGCCGAGTTTCAGTGTGAGTCCGAAAGTGACCGAATAAAGCCGCCAAGCCGCGTCGGCGCCACAAATCGCGGTCATGAAGGGCCGCGCCAAGAACACTCTGTTTGGCAATGATCAGCATGGGCTGACTGCGCGTGGCCTCACGAATCTGCGCAGAAAGGTGGATGATATTGCCGGACTTGCTGTTATCCACCGGGCTGCGGACCTGAAGCCAGTCCAGGCCGCCGTCCTGACGGGCGCAATCCGTCTTGAAGGCTTCCGCCTCGCGCATCCACTTATTGAAGAGGGCGTCGTTGGCCGGAGTCAGGACAAGCACCACCGGCTTGTTCGAGGGGAGCCCGTCAGGGGCTTCTCCCCGGCGAACCGCATCCAGTATCGAGATGGCGACCGCCAATGCCACGTACGTCTTGCCCAGGCCGACTTCGTCGGCAAGGATCATCAACTCCCGCCGTTCACTCTCCTTAGCCCCAAAAAATCGGCCAAGGATAGCGCTGGTTGTAGCCGCCTGGCGTGCACTATCCTGCTCGATCTGGGCAGCAAACCCCGGCTTGTTGCCGAAAACCTGACGCAGCGAACGACGTAGGTCGATCTTTAGGGACAGTTTTATCTGGCGCCTCCCAGAATTCGCTGTTGGTAAAGGCGAAACCCTTCAGCTTGCAGTTCCTCGTGTTTCGAAACAAGGTTGTCCAACATCTCCCTGCAACGCGCGACGACGGGAGAGAAGCACTCCTGTAATCCGGAATCGGTGACGAGAGCCTGGCTGCGAAGCAGTGCCGCGAGAATCTCTGTCAACTGGAAGCCTACAGATGTCGGGGTCTTCACCGGTTCATCCGATGCTGGAATTTGCGTGAGACTGGCGTAGGCACGCTCTGCTAATTCCAGCGGGCTTGTGGGGCCGCGCAATACCGCGTCGAGCGAGGCTCTCGAATAACCTGCACGTCGGATTTCAGCTTCTATGCCCGGTATCGCCTGCACGAATCGACGAATGAAGTAGGCGAGGATTCGTCTGGTATCAATCGGCGCATCAGTCGACGGTCCGTCGAACTCCTGTCCAGGCAAGCCGCTTCCTTCTTCCCATTCCTCTGGCTCCTTGCCAAAAAGAAAGTATTCAGTCAGGTCTCCTTCCGTCGGTTTACGTCCGATCAGAAGAAGTGGCAGACGTGTCTTGTCGTCAAAGCGAACGGGGAAGGTCGCCGAATGGCCGTTCCAACGAACTTCAACGAACACGTGCGGCAGAATCTGCTGGCCCGAGGGATCGGCCGTCAGGGGCTCCAGATGGTCATTGCATCGTAGGCAAGAAGCAAGATCCACCGTGACATCCGCGGCGGACGGCTCGCTGTGTAAATCTGCCCGGTAAAGGAGCCAGAAGCAGCTGTCACCCGTCTTTGCAGGGATGGGCATTAGCAGAACGAGATCGGCTGGAATCGTCTCTCGAAAGCGAACGGTGACTATCGATCCCGAGGCGACGACCTCGGAAAGAAACCCCGGAACGGACTTTTCTTCTTTGGAGGAAGGGTGAACGGTTGTTGGCGCTTTGCCAGACTGAACTTCGGTTGCCGGGCCGGCAAAGGTCAACAAACCCGACACCTGCTTCCTCTGGCGTGACGTGAGGCGATATACGAAGCCCGCTTCAAAGTTGGACGGGCCGCCGAGCCCGAGACCTCGTCGGGTGCAGTTTGATGAACCTGCATAAAGAACACTTCCTGCCGTCCCATCCACAAGAATCATCTTGGCGTGCAATGACCGCTGGACTTCTTCTCCATTGGAGTTCACGGCTTCCAATCGGGTAGCGAGTTCTTTCTCCTCCATCTCATCACCGATGTCAGCCACAGTTACGCTTGAATCCTGCCGGACTGCATCCGGTAGCGCGGGGCGCAGATAAAGTCTGCTACCGAGACGGCTCTTCAGATCAACCGCCAGACTGCTGTCGAACACGGGCAGCCAGCTCTTGCCATCCGCGGACCTCTCGCCGCAGCAGACCATCTCCAGACTGGCCGGTGAGCCGAGCAGCTGAAACAGGTGAAAAAGCGCCTCGGGGGCCGTGCTACCTTCCGTCCAGAAGGGCGAGACCACGGTTACCGTCTCGGGAGCCTTGTTTGACATGGCTGCCCATGAGTCGCGGATTGCCGAAACGACCTCGGTTGCAGCGACCAGCGCGACTGGATCGTCAGGTCCAGCGGTTCCGTCCGGAAGAAGAGATGCCTGAGCCGCAAATGCTGCCAACTGGCGTGAAAGTTGCGGGATTCGTGATTCAGCGCCGATCTGTCGAACGAGTCCGATAGCGGTCGTCAGAAGGGTACGCGGCGTCGAATTTCTTCCACCGTAGTCCGCTGACACGACGCATTCGTAATTGCGGCGAAACCCTTGTCGGGTCAGATTCGCCGATCCGACGATCAGGCGCATTCGACGATCTGGCGGTGCGCCATCGACCCGGTCTTCACGAACCCACATCAGCAGCGAGATCTTGGAGTGCAGCTTGCGGAAGGCGACGGGGATGGCGTCGATTCGAGGGGATAGGCGAGCCAGGCTGTCACAACCTCCGAGGTCGTACAGCACGGACACCTCCACCTTTTGAAGCTTTCGCTCCAGTTCCGAGCGAAACGCCTTCAGCCGACTGACGGATGACCGAACACCAAGTGCTGCGGCTAGGAGTTCTTCTTCAAAAAACGCGAAATCGACCTGATAGGTTGTCGCGACAAGGGATTCGAGGACGAACCCCTCACCGGGCGGCAAGTAGTGATCGATAAGGCGGCAGCTTCTTTCCATACGTCATCCAGTCCCTGCAGTCAGCTGCCTTTTGGGATTACGCGGTTCTCGCGCAGCATGTACACAAATGGTTCCAGCCGGTACGGGTGCGTGAGTGACTTGCCAACGGCGAGTTCTTGCCGATCATTTCTTTGGAAGCGCGGCGAAGGCCGCAGCAGCGTGTTGCTGTCGCTAGCGATCCAGTCCCGCTTCGGCATTCCCCCGTCCATCTTGCCCGACTGGACCCGATGATGACGATCAAGCAACTCAGTCACAAGTTCGTGCTCGGATCGGCAGCGGTCCACCTGAAAGGACCATCCGGCCAAACCGTCGACCGCATCACGGACATCGAATCTCTCGCACCGCTCGCGGAATCCCCACAGGTTCTTGGCCGTCTCCCGGCAGCGGTCGGCAGCTTTGCGGAAATCGCGGTCAACAACCAGATCTGCAACGGGCTTGCCTGCATTCTGGGTCCCCCACCACAAAAGCGTTTCAAAGACTGCCAGTACCGCCTCGTGGAAGTGTTCTGTCACAACGATGGCGTCAATAACGACGGGGAGACCGAGTTCGATGGCCCGTGGCAGTGTTGCCAGAATCTGGCGCAGGCGCGCCAGAGCAGAGGTGTCCCAGGCATCTGGTATCTCGCCCGTCATCTTTGCAAGCGCCCGGCCCACGCATTCGCGGCGGTCATCGGCCGTCAGGGCTTCTCCCAACTGCTGGCGTTCCTTGTGACCGGCTGCCTGCATGTGGCATGTCTCGCTCCACGCGATAAGGTCTTCCAGTGAGAGCGAGACGCGATGGGCCTTTTCCGGATCGGCCAATCTCTCCCTGTCCTTGCTCTCCAGCGGCATCTCAGGGAACTGCTCGGCGAGCTCACGCCCCTCGTCGGCCAGCGATCCTGTATCGGCCTCCACGAGTTGTCCCCCGACCAGGGCGGTCCAATAGGTTCCGACCGCGCCGGTGCGCGATTGGTACTTCAGGAGCTTAAAGTCACAGTTCACCTTCTTGCCGCCGCTGGCGAAGTTCCTATAGCTCTTCTCGGCGTAGGTGATGCCTCGCAGACCATCCGCTGCGCCCTCGTGACCAGCTTCACGCGCCGCAACGCAGGCCAGAGCCCATAGGCGTTCAAAGGGCTCCACAGCCTTTCGCCGTTGCGCCAGGCCCGATGCGCCCGGAAGAATCTGTCTGTGTTTTTCCGCACCGGCGAGCGCGGCGCACACCATGGAAAGGTATCGCGAGCGAGTGGTGATGGTCGTCACTCCCGGCAACAGCAAGTCCGCGAGCGTGACATAAGTCTGAAGTGCCCCAAGCGGGTCAATGCTGCCAGAGCTTCCTCCCACTGGATCGTATTCGGTCAAAAACGGCAGCATTTGATCTCCTGCTGTCAATATGTCGCCGATCGTACGGCTGAAGCGCTGTCACAGCGCGGTATCGATGTGGGAGCAGTGAAAGTGCTCATTCTTTGAACCTTAGCCCTTATAAGTCAAGGGCTCCGAGCCCCTGGAGATTGAAGCCTTGTAGATTCAATAGCTTGCAGGCCTGGGAACTTAAACTACACCGGAATCCGATCTCGTAGTCTGATGGCCCGGACCCCACTTGGAAAGCGCGATGGCTGATAACCGACCTGCGCACAGGGCATCCGGCCGACACTCGGCTTTTCTTCAATACAAAGCTCATCGGCTCAAGGTCGTAATAGGGCTCGTCACTTAGCTTGACGGTCAATACGCCCGAGTCCGCGTCGTAACTTACGGCGGGGATGATACCAAAGCAAAAGAGGTCCACAGGCCGCATCCCGTGGAATAGCGGAGTCGAAGCGAACGCAGTTTGGCGCTCCTCAAATGCAGCCGAGGTTTCGAAATCGGATTTTGTGTAGCCAGCCTCGTGCGCGAACAGAGACGAGAAAACTGCTGAAGGATCGTGGCCCAGGAAGCCGGTTGGGAGCGATCCGCGTGTCACGTCCAGCGCTTGTGTCGAGTAGGCGCTGGATTGGGGCCGCGGCGCTTTCGGCGCAGTATTCTGAGCGGCGATAGTGCTGTGCGCGAGAATGGCGAGCGTGATGCAGGAGAGATAAGCGTTCAGAGCGGCGCCTCTTGAAGCATGCGGGAAGCGTACCATCGAATCGGCTCAGAGGAAAGAATTTCAGCTAAACAGGAATTCTTCGGTGCGATGTACCTCAGCGGACCCGGCTGGCGGGAAGATGGACGCGGGTGCCTTTGCTGTCGACGGCTACGGTGACGGGCATGTCGACGACTTCGAACTCGTAGATGGCGTCGATGGCGACGGGGACCGCGCTCGGACGGCTCTTCGTCTCCACGCTCCAGATCGTCGAGACTCATCGCCGGACTCTTACAAGCTTTTGGTGTTGTGCGTCTGCAAGCCTTAGCTGCACGCTTCCCGGCCGGCGCTCCACCAGGCAGCGCTCGACCAGGTTGTGGTCGTCAATCGGGCAGTGGGCTTCCCGCAGGATATCGAGGATCCGCTGGCCGTCAGTGTAGCGGAACTTGCGCCCGATCTGACGATTTCCCTGGCAGAACGTCACATGGTAGACGCCCTGCATCTCGATGAAGAACATCCGGACCAGGTGCTCCATACCCTCCACATGCTAGCGGATTGCAAGGCGAAGGTAAAGCAAAACTGCGTGCCTGCGTATGAAGAGCGGCACCCTTATCTTTTTTGGGCGGGGTGCCGCTGCGTTGAAATCGAACGGGATCTAATTCTTAGAATTGGGCGGGTGCGGTCGGATGCGACGCATTGTTCGTTCCCGTATACGTATGCTACCTCGCCTTCTTTCATGGGAGGAGAATCGGCTGGGGCTGATATCGACCCAGAACACCGATGCGGCCGTTTTCCGCGCACTGAAGCCGGAGTGCAATTCTCATTGGGTCCTGGAAAACGCGCCAGTGTCCAATTTTCCTGCCCCGACCCGATTATGTGATCCCGGTACACTGGCCGACGTTCCGGTACCAATCTGCCGTCGACGAGTGCATTGCGATTATTCACTAGGGAATGGCCTCCGCGGGCGTCCAAATCAGACCGTTAGCCTTAAAGATGAGCGCGTTCTATAACGCATCGGAGGAATATCCTCGGATGCCAGCTTGCGCCTGGCTTATGGCGCTGTAATCATGAGAACTCCAAGTCTATGAGAAAACGCAATTCATCGTCTGGTGGAGCCGCCATGCATCTCGGCTCCGAATATCAAGTGCGCGTCTCGGCTTGGCTGGCGGTGGAGATGCTTGCCGAAGGGCAAGGCCGACCCTTCTCACCAGGCGGCCGTATCTCCTTGCTTCGTGGAGAAACGCAAGAGTCGATGGATGACCTTTTGGTTGGTACGGTTTCCGAGCGATTTGGGTTTATTCAAGCGAAGCGAAAACTGTCGTTCTCAGACCGGCCGAATACCGAATTTACATCGGTCATCGATCAGGCTGTGCGTCAGGTCGCGGCATCAGCCACCGGGAATGGTTCGCGTCCCTGGGGTAGACCCCTCACGCCCTCGACGGATCGTCTTTTGCTCATTACGAGTTCCTTATCGGGCAGTAACATAAACGTCCTGCTCCGGGATGTCCTGAGCCGTGCTGCGAACCTTGCTCCTGGCCAACCGCTCAGCGACGCGGCCGTGACTCAGGCGGAGGAGAAGATCCTCAAAAGTGCGCAGGCGGTCGTGAGAACTTGTTGGGAATCAGCGACAGGTCGTGCGCCGATGGAGGCCGAGGTTCTCTCTGTTCTCTCCCTTTTGTCGGTTGAAGTCTTGGACGTTGAAGTTGGAGGGCTTGGAGAGCGAGAAGCTGTGCGTACTCTTTCTTCTGTCGTCATCGAGGACCCCAATCAGGAGGGGGCAGCGTGGGCATCTGTCTTAAAAGCCTGCAGAAAGATGGTGACGGAGCGTTCGGGATTGGACCTCGCTTCGTTGCGCCGACAACTTCTTGATGACGGGATTGCGCTGCGGTCGGTGGCTTCGTACCGGCAGGACATTGAGCGGCTTCAATTACACACTGCGGGTACCCTGCGTTCCTTGAAGGATCTTTCTCAAATCGTTGTCGACGGGAAGCCCGTTCACATCGATCGCGCAGCGGTGAATGAATTGGGTACCGCTGCAGATCATGAGTCCTATCTGGTGACAGGCCACCCAGGAGCCGGCAAATCGGGCGCGCTTCACGATCTCACCGAAGTTCTACGGAACAAGGGGGACGTCGTTTGTCTTGCCGCAGACCGGCTGGATATTTCTAGCCTTCCCGCACTTCGAACGGAACTAGGACTTGACCATAACTTGGCGGACGTCTTCGCGAATTGGTTGGGGTCCCGTCCAGGCTACCTGCTGATCGACGCTTTAGACGCCGCCAGAGGCACCCGCGCCGCGGATGCGCTGCTTGCATTAATGCGGGAGGTCGTGCAATCCAAGTCCCGCTGGCGAGTGATTGCATGTATCCGCAAATTTGACCTGCGTTACAGCCGTGATCTTCAGGAGCTCTTCCCCCGCACAATGGGACATCCCGTGGACAACCGATTCGTGGATGCGGATTTCCCATTCGTGCGGCACGTCAATGTTCCGCTCCTCTCTGACGAGGAGCTCGGCCAACTCAAAACCAGCGCACCTGCTCTTCACAATCTCTATGAGGGATCGTCGACCGCCTTACGTCAGCTGCTGCATGTCCCTTTCAACCTTCGACTTGCCGCGACGTTGCTGCAAACCGGCATGCGCACGGAAGAGTTTGCCCCAATCCAAACTCAGATCGATCTGCTCGACCGCTACTGGGAACGACGAGTCATAGGTTCGAGCGGAGGCGACGACCGCGAATCTGTGTTGCGGCAGGTACTTTTGACGATGGTATCGAAAAGAAGGCTGCAAGTTGATCGTGTAGCAGCCACCGGTCCCGGATTAGCTAGCGCGCTAGATCAGCTCTTGAGCAGTCACGTGCTCACGGAGTGGCAGCCATCGCCTTCGGCCGCGCCTGACCGACGTTCGCTCGCCTTTGAGCACAACTTCCTATTCGATTTTGCGCTGGCGCGGCTTCACCTGCCAAGAGCGAGCAGTGATCTCATCCGGATGCTCGAGAGCGATCCGGACTCGGTGATTGTGCTTCGGCCGAGCATAGCGCTTCGCCTCCAGGAGTTATGGGCCTCAAATCGCCAACTGTTCTGGGAGCTAGCCTTATCATTCGTAAAGTCATCGAAGATTTCGTTGATCGCACAGATGACTCCCATGATTACGGTTGCCGAAAACACCCGCACCATCGATGATTTGAAGCCCCTGATCGATGCATTGGAAGTGCCCTCTCCCCAAGACGCCAAAGCCGCAGGGAAAGCCTTGCGCCACTTGATTGGCGTGCTGAAATCGGGACGGATGGAAAACAAACCATACGCGGGACCGGAAGCGGGTCCTTGGTGCGAGTTACTGGAGCGGATCACCCGGGTTGCGAAGCCGGAGCTTTCAGGCGTCTGTCAGGCGTTGATCGAAGACATCCTGATATCCAAGAACGAGTTGGACGCAAACCAGCTTTCCTTGGTCGGATTATCCTCGCGGCGGATTCTGGATATGGCGTGGCAGGCGCCGCACCGCAATGGACAGATGATCATTCATGCTCTTCGCACTGTATGCGCCACTCTTAGCAGCGATAAGGCAGAATCAGCGATGCGAGTTCGACGCGCATTAGAGCCAGAACGAGTGCGTGAATTTGGGTATGAAGAGCTGCACTGGTTGGCCCACGAGGTGAAAGATCTTATTTCCTTAGATCCCGAATTGGTTGCCGACATATTTATTGCGACCTTCGATTGGACTGAAACTGACGAAAGCGCAACGCCAATAACGGGTAGCCAGATCATCCCGATGACCTCCAACAAACGACAGGACCACAGCACGACGCGGTGGCACCTGACCCAGCACTACCCGATGTTGGTGAAGAGATCACCGGCTGCTGCAACGCGAGCGATGATCGCTATCGTGAGTGCTTATCGACGTGACAAAGACATCGCGAACGATGAACTTGCGAAGGAAATTCGCGACGATCTTCTAAAGGATTCGATAGGCGAGGCAGTCGAAGCTCTGCTCGACGAAGAACCCAGTCCCGATCTAAAACTTCAGACGTTCCGTGTCGACGGCGTTGAGATGAGCCTGAAGCAGGATCGCTCGTCGGCCTGGGAGAATAGCCACGACGAGCCCGTCCAGATTCTTCATTCCTTCTTTCAGCAGCTCGACATTTGGGCAGGTCAGGAAGAGACCCATGAGCTCGCTCTACTAACCATTCGGCGAGTTATGCGATTGAATCAGCAGGCCATGGTGTGGCGACAATTGCTCGCGCTCCTTGCAAAACATCCGCATCTGGCGAAGCAGCTGAGGGGCCTAGCTGACGCGAAGCCTCTCATGCTTGCTGCCGAATTGAAAGATGAGTTTGGTCGGTTTCTTGGGACCCTATATCCTTTTTTGTCCATTGAGGAACGCGGCTTACTCGAAGATCGCATCCTTGCCATAAGCGAACAGGGGGAGGGTTACGAGCGGGAGATATGGCAGAGTCGCAGTGACGAGTTGCTGACTGCGCTGGGCGAAATTGAACTTGTTAGAGAGGCTGCGCGAAGCCGAATGGCGTCGCTCAAAGCGAGGATCTCGGCCAATGCCCTGACCATTCCGGCCTCCTCCGGCTTCTTCCAATTGAGCCCCGACGAGGTCGAGAGAATGTATCACCGGGGAGAATCTCCTGAGGAGCGAAGCGCTCGGGACCACGTCCGGCCGATCATCGAGCCTATCGAACAATTTGGCTCAAGGCATATCAATGGGGTGCCAACTTTTGAAGAGGCTGAGACAACGCTGCGCCAGATGGAAGAGCTGGTCGTGCAGCTTGAGAGGACCGACGAGTCTAAGCTCCCGGAGAAGCTCAGAGATTCCATCGTTGCGAGCCTTGCCGGCGCTTGCGCCCATATTGCTAGAATCCCCACTCTCGATTGCGGAACCGATCTCGGGAAGGTGGTGAAAAAGGTGCTGCTTCTTGCCGCCTCCAATCGTTACCCCGAACCTCGGCCCGACGAACTCAAGCAGTTCGACAAAGGCCCTGGGGGTGGGTGGCCGATTGCAAGAGTGGTTGCGACAGAGGGGCTGTTGGCGCTTGCCGCCGGATCGGGCTGCACAGATACTGCCATCATCCAGACCCTCGATGTTTTGGTCAAAGATCCATCTGCTACCGTTCGCTATCCGATTGCCCATTACACGACTTGGATTCGACAGACCCATCCCGGTCGGATGTGGGAATGGATCGAAGCGCTCGCTAAAGACGAGAGCATCACGGTTCGCGAGGCTTGTGTGCAAACGCTCGAAAAGCTGGCGCACGTCGACGCTCCGCGTTCGCTCACTCTCATGGGTCAGATACTCGAGAACATTCCGAGGGACCGAGAAGGATCGGACAGACTGACTAGGACCACGGTTCAGGCATTGACGGGCTGGTATGTGTGGAGAAACGAGACTGCCGCAAAGGCAATCATCGAGCAGATCGCAGCGAATGTTCTGGAGCGCGCAAGTCATGCCGGCAACATGCTGTTTGTCCTCCGGGAACCGCTTACCCATGGATTGATGGAGGGCTCTGGGGAGCCCGCCGCGATTCGCCATAGGGCGATTGAGATTCTCAAGAGCCTGAGCACGCAATCGTGCAGGATGATTCGGTCAGCGTTCGAGAAGAGACATCAAGATCAACAATCCTCTCCTCAAGAGGAGTCGGCAGTTCAATCGCTTTTGAAGCTGACCCATGTAATCGCGAGCGAGGTGTATTTTGCCTCGGGGGCTCTTCAGACCGACCGTGTCTCTTTGCCTGCCATTATCACCCGACCCGAACAGACGAGGTTTTATTGGGAGGCGGAGAGCGTCTTCGACGATCTGTCAGGGATCGGGGCTCCGTCTCTGGCCCATCACCTCATGGAGACGCTCGAGATGTATATCGATACTGACCCGCGAGGAGTATTCCTTCGTATGGCCGCAACCATACGTGCTGGAAAGCGGTGGGACTATCAGTATGAACAGTTAGCGCAGGATGTGGTGGTCAGGGTGGTACGTAGGTACCTCGCGGACAAGCGGGCTCTTCTGCAGGACGACGAGGAGTGTCAACGAGCTCTGCGGGAGATACTCGAGACCTTCATCGAAGCGGGATGGCCAGCTGCACAGCAGCTCGCGTACAGGATTGATGAGATTCATCGCTAGAGACTGGTACCGGGATTTCGCGATGAATTGTCGATTGGTGGGCGCCACCGATACTCATCGAAAAGAGGGTGGTTAGCTTGGTCCTAAGGCATCAAGCAAGCGAAGCTGCTTGACGGAAACCCACTAGACTTGCTTCTTTTCGATCCTGAGTACCGAGCCCCTGTTATATCCAAACCTGTCCGACCACACAATATCGCTGACCCGTTTGAAGAAGCCCAACGAATCAAAGATTGCATGATCATCTTCGTATATGAGGACCACGTGCCCTTTGGTCGGATCGTTCTTCTGAAACATCGCGACAAGACGCCGGGAATCGCGAAATCTGCCGAATCCATCAGGGCGGCGATATCTACCGTTTGAAATTGACAACTCGATTCTGACTCGAACCCCTCAGGTCATCTCTGGCGAACACGCCGTCCACGAACTCCTCAAAGGAGATCAACGGACCTGCGGTTTGCCCCGTTCGAGCCGTCCGAAGTAAGTGGGCTCCTACTATTCGTAATTGAATACAGCGATCCGGTAGACGGGTTTCATTAGCTTCAGATACTGTATTCGGGATTACCGAACGTCCAAGCTACGGTGGCGATGGTTCATCGCAAGGAGAAGCTGCCGAGGATTCTTCTATGAAGAACTCGCTGCTGGATGCCTCTTAGCATTTCCATCGCGCGACGACCGCTGCGTCATCGCGGAAGAAGTCACCAAAACTATTGTCCAGCAAAGCCTCTCGAACGGTCTGCCGCAGCACCTCCTCCAATTTGTCATAGAGCGGATTGTGTTCGCTCATGGGCAATATCTTCCCTAGCCCTTGCAGAAAGCTCTCTGCATGGACCAGCTTGGAGCGCAGCTTATATGCCTTATCCAACTCGTCTATTGTCAGAATGATGTTGAAGTGCGCTGCAAGCTGATGGACCCGTTTCTTAAACTGGATCGTAACCCCGCTCCCGATATTGATGAGTGCTTCCAGTCCCGCAACTACAAACATCCAGCGCACATCCAAATACGACGAGCGCATGGCGTATTCGTGATTCCAGAATGCGCGGTGAATACGCGTGTGCATGAGTTTGTCTTTGGCGCTCCAAGGAATCAACTTCCGCAGTGTTTCGCCGTCCTCAACCGTGAGCCAGTCGCGTTGATTGCTGCTGAGCAAGACATCGGGGCTTGCGCCTCGGTACTGAATCGCGTAGACGGCAGAGTCTTCCAGCGCATAGTGCATGATCTGGGCACAGTACCGGTCGCCGATGCTCGTCGGGTGAACAAGACGCGAGAGGGAGACGACAGCATGTAACACATCGAGGCCGTCAAAGCGCGTTTGCTGACGCTCGGGAACACGCATCACGAAAGCATAAAGATGACGATCATGACCAAAGCTGTCAATCTTGTGATGACGCGGCTCACAAGCGGTCTGCACATGCTTGGCAGTTTCTTCGTCCAGCCTTTCGATCCAAATGGCGTCGCTGAGTTCAAAGCGATCACCGTCCCTAACGATGAGCGGTGAACCACTCATTTCCTGAAGCTGGGAGGGGCCAAGACCGATATGCAACATGACATAGCAGCCTCGTGGCAACACAACGAATTCCGAGGACGCGGGTAAAGCTTCTGTTGTGGCCATGTGCATACCTCCGTTCTTCTGATTGGCGCTTACTGGCTCTCAAATAGCCTCACTTGTTTGCTTGATATGCAGTCGCCAGTGTAGCGGGAAAGATCGCAGTATAAGCAGCCTCATCCCGGCCAATGCAGCGGTCGAGTTACCGGGGCCAGGTTGAATCTGCGACGCTGACTCAGCTACCGCCCAGCCATCGGCTAACACTTCCCGTTCTCGATTGACGGGAATAGCCCAACGCGCTCATCGACTTAGGGTTGAGCAGCGTTCCGAGGATTGGTCCCCGAAAACGCCCCAGGCAACGGCAATCCACACGAAGGATGGATTACCTACGCTGTCCTTATTTGTAGTTGACGTCACCTCCATAAACTGCGGTCAGGGTGTGCGACCCACTGAGGAGTGATGCGGTCGAGAACCGTGCTTGGCCAGAAGCGTCAAGGGGTGGCGACGCGAGCCAATTCACGCCATCCGTGAGAACAACTATGCCAGTGGGTGTGGCTAACCCTGGGACGCCTGTGGCCGTAAACGTGAACGTCACCAAGTTGCCATAACTAGATGGGGCGACTGAGGATGTTAGCGTGACCGTTGCCGAGGTCCGAATGATGACCTCGGGCAAGACAGCGGATACCGCCGGCAGATAATTGGAGTCCCCACCATAGCTCGCTGTGATGTTATGCGTGGCAGTCCCGAGCGCGTTCGTCGTGTAGGTGGCGACACCCCCCGATATAGTGCCCGTGCCGATAATTGTCCCGCCATCATAAAACGTCATCGATCCGGTTGCGGAGGCTGCGGTCTGGGCCGTGAATGTCACGGGCGATCCGTAGTTGGCTGGGTTCAGTGACGATGTCAGTACAACGGTTGGCGTCGCCTTGTTGACCGTGAGGGTCACCGTGGCACTTGCCGAACTGTAGTCGACCGTATCAGTTGGCGTGAACGTAACGGAGAACACGTGCGAACCTGCACTCAGAATCGTTCCTGCCGCAGGCGTGTAAATAAACGTTCCCGCTACCCCGCCGCTCGTTGCATTGAGCTGCGTGGAGCTGAGGGCCGTTTCATACGCGATTGGGGCGGGAGTGGCCCAAGTGAGAACCGTGGTCGCCTGAGTGATCGTAAGCGTCCCAATCGTCTGGCTGAGCGTGTAGTTGCCCAGCTTACTCCCTGGATCGGAGAGGGTCGCCACGATGGCGTTGGGTCCTGATGAGTAGATACCGACTGTCGTGGTTGTGGTGGCGGCGGAGGCGTATGTCGCGGTGATTCCGTCGCCGGGGACCATACCGGTGATCGAACCCGTGAACACTGGGTTTGCCGTGCCGTAGACCTTGGTGGATGGTGCCGGGGTTACCGTGAGGACCGCAGGGTTGACCGTCAAGGTGACTGAGGCGGTTGCCGTACTATAGTCGGCACCATCCGTTGGGGTAAAAGTTACGTTCAGGGGGTGCGCGCCAGCCGATAAAACGGCGCCAGTCGCAGGTGAATAAACGAAGGTGCCGGCCACCCCGCCCGACGACGCATTGAGTTGGGCGCCACTGAGGGCAGTCCCGTAGGTGATGGCGGCCGGGGTGGCCCATGTGAGGCTCGTGGTCACCTGTGTAATAGTCAGCGCGCCGAGATTTTGCGCGACGGTGTAGTTTCCGAGCTTGCTACCTGGGTCTATCAGCGTTGGAGCAATCGCGTTGACCCCAACCGAGTAGACCCCGACAGGCGTTGTGGCGTTTGCGCCCGATGCGTATGTGGCCGAGATTCCGTCCCCGGCGATCATGCCCGTGATCGTACCAGTGAAGACCGGGTTCGCTGCGGCGTACAACCTCGATGCCGGGTTCGGCGTGACTACGAGTGCAGCTTTGTTGACCTGCAGATTCACTGTGGCGATCTGGGAACCGTAATCTGCGGTATCAGTCGGCGTAAACATCACAGAAAGCGTCTGCGATCCAGCGGCGAGCACGGCGCCTGCGGCTGGAGAATAGACAAACGTACCTGCGACTCCACCCGATGTTGCATTGAGCTGCGCCGCCGAGAGAGGCGTCCCATAGGTGATTGCTGCCGGGGTAGCCCAAGTTAGGGTGGTTGTTGCTTGGGTGATTGTGAGGGCCCCGACATTTTGGGTCAGGGTGTAGTTGCTCAGTTTGCTGCCCGGATCGGCGAGCGTAGCCGTGATCGCATTGACACCGCTCGAGTACACGCCGACCGCCGTCGAGGTAGTTGCGGCCGATGCGTAGGTTGCGGTAATTGTGTCGCCTGCGACCAAGCCCGTGATGGAACCAGTGAAGGTCGGGTTCGCGGTCCCGTAGACCTTCGAAGCCGGGGTTGGGGTCACCGTGAGAGGTGCCTTGTTGACGGTTAGCGAAACGGTTGCCGTGGCAGCGCTGTAGTCGGCGCCGTCAGTCGGCGTGAACGTCACGGAGAGAGTCTGGACGCCTACGGGAAGGATAGTCCCCGTTGGAGGTGTGTAAACAAACGTTCCGGCGACACCGCCGCTGGTCGCGTTGAGTTGCGCGGCCGAGAGCGCGGTGCCATAGGTGATGGCTGCGGGATTCGCCCACGTCAGAACAGTCGTGGCCTGGGTAATCGTGAACGTCCCCAAGGTTTGGGTCAGAGTGTAGTTGGGAAGCTTGTTGGCCGGATCTGAAAGGCCGTCGGTGATCGCGTTCGGTCCAGAGATGTACACGCCCACAGCCGTGCTAGTTGTAGCGGCTGTCGAGTAACTAGGCGTGATGACGTCGCCCGCCATCAATCCGGTGATCGTGCCAGAAAGGGCAGGATTAGCAGCCCCGTATAACCGGGTTGCAGGATTCGGAGTTACGGTGAGAGGGGCCTTATTGACTACCAACGTGACTGTCGCAGTCTGAGTTGCATAGTCGACGGTATCCGTTGGGGTGAAAGTGACCGACAAAGTCTGAGACCCGGCAGCGAGGATCGTCCCCGCGGCTGGCATATAGGTAAAGGTGCCAGCCACGCCGCCAGACGTCGCGTTGAGCTGAGTTGCCGAGAGCGGCGTGCCGTAAGTGATTGCGGCAGGCGTCGCCCATGAGAGAACCGGGGTAGACGTTGTAATCGTCAGAACGCTGCTGCCACTGGCTGTGCTGTAGTTACTGTCGCCGCTGTATGTCGCGCCGATGGTATACGTACCTGCCGCCCAATTAGTGAAGCCAGTGAGAACGGCGTTCCCGCTTCCATCAACAGGTTCGGACCATGGACCAGGCTGTGAAGCCCCGCCAGTGAAGGAAACCGTCCCAGTGCCAGCCGACACGTGCGCCGTGCATGACGCAGTTGAGCCGAATACGATCGTACTCGGCGAGCAAGTAACCGTTACGGTAGGCGTGGCCTGATTGACCGTCACCGCGACCACGTTGGATGTTGCCGCAGCGTAGTTGGCGTCGCCTGAGTAAATTCCGGCGACGTTATAGGTGCCCGCGTTCCATGCGCTTCCGCCCGTGATCGAGGCCTGACCGCTGCCGTTGACCGGAACAACTGTCCAACCTAAGAGACTCGCACTGCTGGCCCCTGGCGGGGTCCACAAGAGTTGGATTCCGGCCTGTCCACTGCCTTGCTGGTACTCGACCACAATCGTGTTCGTCGTGCCCATAGTGAGCGCGATTGTTCCAGACTGCGTGTAGGCCAAATCACTCGTGGCCCCTTGCCCCGCGGCAAGGTTCCCTACCAGGAGCGTGCCATTCACGTAGACATTTGCGCCATCGTCCGAGTTGACGCCAATCGTGTAAGTGCCGTCGACGGGCGATACAAAGGTGCCGGTCCATCGTGCGTAGATGTTGGTTGTGTCGACTCCGGCTGGGCCTGCAACCGCATTGGCCCACGCCTCGCCAGAGATGTTGTAGTTCAGCGAGCCGTCCTGCGTGGTGGCAACCGGCGTCGTGCCCAAGTCACCCCCGCCTGCAGGGAATGGGCCATTCCACCACTTACCAGCCAAGTCGGCGGTCGAATAGAAAGCGACCGTGCCGTCTGTAGCTGGCACCGATGCCGTGCAGGTTGTGTTGGAGCCGAGAGTAACGGACGTTGGCGAACAACTGAGCGTCACAGCCGGAGCTGCCTGTCCGATCGTGAGGGTCGTGAAGTTGCTGGCGGAGTTGAAATTACTATCGCCGCTGTAGTTCGCAACAATCGCGTACGAGCCTACTGGCATGCCATTGAAGCCGCTGGCGGACGCGACCCCACCCGAAACGGGCACGTTGGCCCAATTGATGCCGTTATAGAAGAAGGCGACGCTGCCGGTCGCGCCGGCGCTTACTGCAGCCGTACAGGTCGAAGTCTGCGGGCCGTAGGTGATCGGATTCGGCGCGCAGTTGACGTTGATACCAGTCGCCGCAGGCACAACAACCAAAGTGGTGAGGATCGTCAACTGGTTATAGTCGGTCGAGTCTGTCGGCGTGAAGGTTGCCGACAACAGATGAGATCCCACTGGCAACACGGTTCCCGCTACAGGGCTGAAGACGAAGGTTCCGGCCACGCCGCCGCTCGTCGGGTCGAGTTGCGTTCCGCTGAGAGGCGTGCCATAGGTGATGTTGGCTGGCGCTATCCAGTTGAGAGGCGGGTTGGCCTTGTTGATTGTCAGCGTGGTCGAAGCGGCCCCGGCCGCATAGTTGCCGTCGCCGCTATAGGTCACGCCGATCGTGTAAGGGCCAGCGGCGTATCCGTTGAAGCCTCCTGCACTGGTCGCGCCTCCGCTCAACCCGGTTGAAGTCCAACCGCCACCGTTGATAGTCCAGGCCACGGTGCCTGTTGCGGAACCGCCAACGGTCGTCGTGCAATTCGTCGTCTGGGAGCCATAGGTGATCGGGTTGGGCGCACAGGAGACGCTCACTCCTGCGACCGCCTGGTTGACAGTCAAGTTCACAGAGGCTGTCTGATTGTTGTAGTCGACCGAATCTGTCGGCGTAAACGTCACGGAAAGGGTATGCGTACCCCCTGAGAGTACCGTGCCGGAAGGCGGCGCGTAGGCGAAGCTGCCGGCGATCCCGCCAGACGTTGCATTGAGTTGGACGCCACTGAGAGGCGTGCCGTAGGTTATGGCGGTCGGTGCCGGCCACGTGATTGTCGGCGTGGCCTTATTGACGATTACCGTCTGCGTAACTTGCGGAGCGGCAAGGTAGTTGGTGTTCCCCGATTGGTTCGCAGCGATAAGGATGGTTCCCGCGCCAGTCACCGTCAAGGTGTTGCCAGAAATCGACCCCGGTCCGGAGATCACGCTGAACGTGACTCCCAAGCCGGAACTGCTCGACGCTGAGAGGGATATAGGGCCAACGCCGTAGGTCACTGGTGATAGTGGCGGGATGAAAGTGATGCTCTGTGAAGCTTGACTGATTGTCAGCGTGGTGCCGGCGCTGCCACCATTATTATTGGAGTCACCACCGTAAAAGGCTGTTATGGAATATGTCCCAGCCGGCATTCCGGCAAATCCAGCGGCCGACGCTGACCCTCCAGAAACAGAGGGCGTGGCCCAAAGGTTTCCGCCATTCCAAAAGAGAGATACCGTTCCTGTCGCGCCTCCGCCAATAGTGGCGGTACAAGTCGTGTTCTGGGCGCCATACGTGATTGGGTTCGGCGCGCAGGATAGGGACACGGACGGCGTGGCCGCGTTGACTACTACTGACTGAGTCACCTGGGGAGCTGCGGAATAGTCGGCGTTGCCTGCTTGATTGGCGGCAACGACGATCGTGCCCACTCCGGTGACCACCAGCGTGTTGCCTGAGATGTAGCCCGGTCCAGACAGGACGCTGAAGGTTACGGGGTTGCCGGTGGCGCCTCCTGTTGCAGATAAAGCGATTGGGGGAACTCCATATATAACCGGCGAAGCGATAGGCGCGAAGGTGATTGTCTGGGTTGGTAAGGACGTCCCGACTAGAGGGACAGTGGGAGATTGGCTGGATAAGCGGCTCTCATCCCCTGGATATAAGGCAAGAACATATTGCGTGCCAGAGCCAATTGCAGAAATTCCACTTTGGCTATATGCCGCCACTTGCTCGCCTAAATAAACTGACAACGTACCGCTACTGCCATCACCCGTAGCGTTGACGTTTATTACGTCAAGCCTGCCATCGCCGTTTAAATCTGCCACCGATATGGACGACGGATATGGGCCTACTGCTAATACGCTCGGGCTCTGAAAAGTTCCGTCGCCATTACCCAAAAGAACCAAGACTTGGTTGCTATAGAAGGATGTCACTGCTATGTCGAGTTTGCCGTCATTATTGAGGTCGCCGACGGCAACAGAGTTCGGGTTACTCACTGTGTAAATGGTCGGGCTTTGAAAAGTTCCGTTGCCGTTTCCAAGAAACACTGCTACAGCATTAGCCCATTGAGACACAACGATCATGTCGAGCTTGCCATCGCCGTTGACATCTGCCACAGCTACCGCAGTCGGAAACGCTCCTAGATTCCCCCCTCCACTCGGAGCTTGAAAGGATCCGTCCCCATTCCCAAGTTGTACGCCAAAGTTGTTCCCGTTTGATTCGATGAGATCAAGTTTGCCGTCTCCATTGAAGTCCCCAGCTCCAAGTGCAGTAAGGCCTGCAAAGACCCCGGCCGGCATCCCAAAGGTGCCATCGCCATTCCCAGGCAAGAACACTCCTGCCTCATTCCAGGTTGGCCCGCGTTCGCCAATTAGGTCAAGCTTTCCGTCGCCATTGAAATCACCCACCACCACATGGCTACCGACCATAGATACAAGGCTGTATGGAATAGGAGCTTGAAAGCTACCGTCCCCATTTCCGAGTAGAACAGTTATGCTTCCGGCTAGATCTACTACTGCCAGATCGAGTTTGCCGTCATTATTGAAATCCCCCACTGTGATCGAGACTGCTTCGTTCGCTCCTGACGCATAAGCGATCCGTGGCTGAAAGGTCCCGTCGCTGTTGCCAAGCATTACAGATACATACTGACCGATGTAGTCGGCGGTAACAATATCCAATTTGCCGTCGCCGTTGAAATCTCCTACCGCTGCGGCACCAGTCGCTCTCGAGCCGATTACGTCGGTGATCTGCGGTGTAAAGATCGACGATGGGAAATTCAATGAGGCTGACCCAATTTGAATATTTCCAGACGTAGTATCAATGAAATTCACTGGGCCATAGAGTGGCTCACTGCCGAAGGCTGTAACCGATCCACTCAGAGTGTAATTACCAGGGCTACCCGCTTCCGCCAAAGTGGTGGAGCTAGAAAACATTGGATTTGCCGTGGCACTCACACTGTTTGTCAAGGAAACGCTGCCAGCATTGAGGGTCGTCGGCAGAAAGACGGCCTTGATGTTACTTAAACCGTACGGGAAGAAACGGCTGACGATTGCGGTCCCAGCGCTCGTCAGTTGGGCAGTTCCATATAGTCCACTGCCCGGACTGCAATCCGTAGCGAGTGCGTTGCAAAAGTTGACCGTGCCAGACGTTACAGTAAGCGGGTTAGACACTGTAGCCGTTAGCGTCACGAGTGTGCCTTCGGCCACGGAATTGAAGGGACCGACCGCAAGCGTTGTAGTGGTGCGTGTTTGGGCTGCCAAGAGTGAAAGCAGGACAAAGGGTACAGCAAGGCCGAAAGAAACTTTCTTCAAAAAGGAACCCATGGGACTTTGCTCTCCTCGTGGTACCACCACAAATGCAGAGTTGCCTTGTATGGGTGATTCCATACAGAAAAGCTAGAGACGTGGTTTCGTCTCCGCTAGAGGCAATTCGTACTCCCCCAACTATACCACTGCCACTATCAAAGCGACAGAGCTAATCTGAGATATGTGATCTGCTGTTGTTGATTTATTGAGCACGGGATGGTGTCGCCGCAGCGATCAACCCAGCCCGAGTGGCGTGGAGACTAAAACGGTTGAAGTGTGGTCCTAACCCAAGCTAGGTGCCTAGCAAAACCCTCAACGCCAGCCGGCGTGTTAGGAGCGCGCAGGCTGGCGTTTAGGGTGGGCAAGAACCATACTTCAAACAAACAAATCAGAAGCGACTACAGAACCGTTTCGGCCGCAAGTGCCGCTTCAGCGTCCGATCCGTGCGTTCGCTTCCGCCTGGCCTCTTCGCGTAACCGCTTTTTTTCGATTTCGGCCTCCCGGTGTCGCTCGAGGATCTCGCGCACCTCGCCGCTCGGCGATTCGAGAACTGGAATTAGCTTCCGAAGCACATCACGGATAACATCCGAATACTGCAGATGCCNNCGAGGACTCGATAGCTGATGAAGCGCGTGACAACGGTTTAGCTTGAATCAATTTGTGAAGTTGGGTCAATCATTGGCGCGAGAGGACTGAATCACAAGCAAAAGGTTAGGAGAAATCATCTGCTGGCCAACGTCAAAGGGTGGCTCGCGGTAATGTACCCGGAGAGCCACCCTTCAATTTACGCAGACATCAATCGAGGTTTTTTACTGAACGATGACTGTGAGCTGGTGGCTGTGGGTAACGATTCCCGAAACGCCCGTGACCGTTACAGCGTAGGTGCCCTTCGGGGTGAGTGGATTCCATTGTGAATTCCCGCCCGAGCCGCATCCGGTTGCGCCGAATAGGAGGACACAACTAAACGCGAGCCCTGCGAAAAGCTGCAATCGGCGCCGTGACTTGAAGGAGAAAGCGAACCCCAACAGGAGCAAGCCTGCTGCTGGAATGAAATCACCAGGAGACGTCACAATCGTCAACGGACACGTTTGGGGCGTGCCCATATCTGCTGTTGTGAAGGTGGTAGTCGGCCATTTTCCTGTTATTGGGCAACTGATCTGCGGTGGAACATTCTGGCAAGTCCATGCAATCGCTCCGGAGAAGCTGTTCAGTGAAACTACTTGCATGGTGCCGTTCCATGTAGCGCCCTGAGCAACCGTCACCGCGGGAAGGGTGAAATCGAAGTCCTCCGCTGGCGGAGCCGGAATCGTAACACTTACAGGTAAATAATTAAGATCGCCGCTGTAGCTGGCAGCGATGCTAAAGCCAGCAGGCGAGGGCGTCGAAGTCCAAGTTGCGAGTCCTGCCGCGATCGATCCAGTCCCGGAAACGGGAGCAGACCCGTCGAGAGATGTAACTGTGAACTGAATTGAACCCGTGGGCGCGGCAGCGGACACTCCAGTGATGGCCATATCAAACTCGACTGGTGATCCGGCAACCCTTGGAACATTATTGGCTGGAACAGACGAGAGCGCCACAGATGGGGTTATCCTCTTCACGACCTGCGTCAGAGGTGCTTGAGACCATGCCGGCGTACAGGCAAGTGCCGCGAGCGCCAGTAGAATTCTCGATGTTGCTTTAATCGTCATGGAAGAGATCCTCTGCGTACAAAAGAAATGTGTGGAGGCCTACCGATTTTGTCAGCAGGCCCCCACTTTATGGTTTACGGCTTGTAGTTGGAATCGCCGCTGTAGGTGAACAGAAGGGAATGAGATCCGCCTGTCAGCGTCGCAGTTGTGAGGACACCCTTACCACTCGCGTCGAGGGTAATGGTTCCCAGTGATGTTGCTCCATCCGTCACTGCCACGGTACCAGTCGGGATAGCCCCGGCGCCTGTGACCGTTGCGGTGAAGTCAACGCTCTGACCGAAGCTGGACGGGTTGATCGAACTGGTGACCGTCACGGTTGCAGCTACGGCATTTACGGTTTGAGTGATTGGAGAGGAGGTCACAGCATTGAAGTTGCTATCCCCACCATAGTTGACGGTTATCGGATGATCGCCAACAACAAGGGACGATATCGACATCGTTGCCTTGCCGCTGCCATCCAGAGTGCCTGTGCCGATCGTCTTTGCTCCGTCAAGGAACGTAATCGTTCCAGTCGGGGTCGCGTTCGGGCCAGTCACGGTTGCGGTGAAGGTAACGGACACACCATAGTTGCTTGGGGACAAGGAACTCGCCACAACAGCGGTTGCCGAGCCTACGCCTACGGTGAGCGGGCTGTTCAGGGCACCCGTGTTACCCATGTAGTTCGTGTCGCCAGAGTAGAGGCCGGTTACGGGATGATTGCCGCCAAGGAGTGTCGCCGTGGTGTACGTTGCTATGCCGCCCGTACCAGCCGCTGACGCGCCAGTCGTCATAACATAGACGCCTGCCGCTGCCGCTTGTTCGAGTTGTGCTCCGTAGATCGAAACGGTCCCGGCTGCTTCGTTGACCGCCTGAATCGAAACGATTGCGTTCGCTCCTGCACCAGTAGGCATTGTGAACGGCACAACGAAGCGCTGCCACGTTGCGGAGGTGTTTTCGGTTGTCGTCTGCGTGTTCGCGCTGGCGCCATCCGCAAGGTTGACCGTCAGAACCGTGGACGAACTGGAAAGAGCCCAGAACGACACAGCCATTTGCTGACTACCGAAGGTGCCGGTTGCCGTCAACTGAAGGCCTGATGTATTACCACCAGTGGTCACAGGGTAGGTAAGGGTCGTCGCTGAGGTAGCTCCGTCCGGACCGAGCGTACCTGCTGCAACCGTGGGTGCCGCTGCTCCTGTGCTGGCGCTGGTCCACTGAGTGAAGTCAGACGAATACGGCAGGAGGTTAGTGGCTGTTGCCGATGCAACAGTGCCAGTGCCGAGCGTGGTTGCGCCATCCATAAAGGTGACTGACCCGGTAGGTAGAAGCGCGCCGGTGTTTACGAGAGTCGTAAAGGTGACGCTCGATCCAACCGTTACGCCAGTGGGCGGAGTAGCAAAGACCGACTCAACCGTTGGGGCCTTGTTTACCACCTGAGAAATGCCCGCACTTGTTGCGCCGTTAAAGTTCGAATCGCCGCTGTATACGGCGGTGATGGGATGTGTTCCAGCAATGAGGGTTGGAATAGAGAATGTCGCCGTACCTGCAACCAAGGGCGATGTTCCCAAGCTCGTGGTCGCATCCATGAACGTAATGGTTCCGGTCGATCCAGCCGGCGACGTTGAGGTAAAGGTCACATTGTTCTGATAAA
>PKWK01000009.1:41548-98892 GCA_003133205.1 Granulicella sp.
GTTCCAGCAGTGAGAACCGAGAATGGCAGCGAGGCGCCGGCCGATGCAACTGTAACGGGACTGCCGATTGGCGTGGCTCCATCCATCCATTGGACGGTGCCGGTGGCGGTATTGGCTAAGGCTGCGGTCAAGGACGCCGAGAATGTTACTGACGATCCAAACACCGAAGGATTGAGGGAGGAGGTGGCCGTGACAGTCGGCGTTGCTTTGTTGACGACCTGTATGAGGGTTGCTGTGGATTGGGCGATTGCTGCGGCAATTGCCACAACTCCAATCCACACCAACGGGGCTGAGTAGCGCGTCTTACGAAGGAACCAATTCAAAGTTATTCACCTTTTCGCTATACCTAGTCCCTCGATACAGCGTCGTTCAGAAACCCTTGAATAGGTATCCTCGCAACTACGAGAGCAACGGCATTAGTCTTTGGCTAATATACCACTACCACTATTGACCGGATCGACTTTTATTATCGACAGCCACCATACCTTTTGTGAAATGGTTACTTTTGTTGGTATCAAACTTTAGGCACGTAGCCAGATCACAGACCAAGCTGGCGCAGTGAAGGTATATTGACGTTGCATCAGTCGTGACTTCACAACTGTGTTACTCTCTCAGCCCCTGCCAAGGAAAATAGAAAATGCCAGCCCAATTAGCTTCAAACACATCAAATCAAGACTCAATTGACGCAAGGCGCCAAAAGCTCGAAGCAGCAAGAGCCAAGCTCGAAGCAGAAAGAGCTGAGCGAGACAATGTCCTGGGACCCCATCTGGAATTACTCGAAAGGATGAAGTCTCTGTTACCACCCGATAGCCCCGATCACCTCGCAATTCTTGGGCTCTTTCACCTAGTCAACATGACGCCGGTAGAGCAAGCGAAATCATCTGTTTTGCGCACCCAATGGGAAATACGCCGGAAGCCCTTCGTTCTTGCCGAAATGAGAGCAATGTCGGCGGCTTGACATGCTAATATTGGTGGGAATAGACAGTGGGCTGTGGGCAATAGTTCCCTACGGCCCAGGGATACGATGCCAATGCCCCCGCCAAAAACAAGCGAGCAAGCGCTATATATATACGTTAGCGAGAGCCTGCGGAACGCACTGAATTCGCTAAAAAATGATTCTCGCCTGAAGTCGGCGAAGAAGACTCCTCGTATGACGTATCGCAAGCTGATGCGTCGAATGCTCGAAGAAGTCTCCGCCAACGAAAAGCTTGAGGAGGCAATTCGGTCATATTTCCTCGATCACAGTTCTAGCCTTGCTGATAGCAATCAGACAATCAAGATCAGAATCTGTCAGGACGAGGAGACACGTGCGCTCGCATCCGCACTCGCGTTTCGCATCTGCGGTACTGGCAGCATGTCTGAAGTATGCCGCCTAATCATTCGCTATTACGTAGACCATTCATTGGCGCGCGGCCTAGTCTCTTCCCTCAAAGCGGAGTCCAATACGATTGCCGTGGCCACGGATCAACCGGAGGTGATGGCTGTCCCATTCATCAACTCCTCATATGTTGTGTTGATGAGAGAGAGAAAGGGCCTCACAGATCAGGACGGCAAAGTTGAATACATAACGACGAGTTTCAACCTTGATATCGAGACCGTGGATCTGATCGCGGAGTTGGTAAAGAGAATGCACGTAAAGTATCTTGCACTCACGAGCCAACTGATCGAACAGTATCTGGCGGACAGCAAAAGATTCAAAATCCTTAGAGACTCCGATGTTTTGCTTGAAGACCCGCCCAGCTCAAGCTCTATCGTTGTGAAGAGGTTCAACTTCACGACAGAGACCAACGCATTGCTCGAGTATCTGTGCATCAACATCTTGGCCTCATCGAACAAGAGCGCGATGATCCGCGCTTTGATTAAAGTGGAAGCCGAACTCCAAGGCTTGCGTGCGACGCCGCAAAGCAAGCGTCATCACCGCCAGGGGCATTCATTGCCCCGCCTTCACACGCACGCAAGGCGACTTACGCGGACCGCCAAGTAGGATATACCAGTGCCACTACGCGGTATAATCACGTCAATGGACGTCCGTTTAACAAAAAACCCTAATCCGCAATCTCTATCGAACAGATCTGGGTACAGGTCTGCGAACGGCGCTCTCACCCCGTATATGCCGAGGCAATCCCAGTCACGTGCCAAGGATCCGTTTTGCTGCGCATACTGCGGATCGAGAGCCTATCTCAAGGCTTTTGCGACAGTCTACGGGAACGGCTCAATGATGGCTCGCTCGAAGCGCGGGTTGATTCTCAAAACCGGATGGTCACAGACATTCCGGCAAAGCATTGTGGCAGAGAAATGTTCACCGCCGAAGCAGCGGCTTGTGTTTTGGCGCGTCTCCGTGATGCTGCTCGGAGTTGGAACTCTCGCCGCGTCGACGATGTACCAACTCCGGTCAGAGATATCGGAAGTTGCCAGCGTTGTGTTTCTTTTCGGCATATTCATGGTCTTCGACGCTATCCGGTGGAACAAGGTGAAATTCCCGCTCCGCATGGCACGATGGGAAAACTCCTATCTATGCAGCCGCTGCTCCAAAGTCACGATCATCGAACCGGTCGCCGAACAATAGGGAAGACTGCTAATCTCCGCAATAGACACGCCGCTCCTGCTCGCATATGGGGAGCGGCGCTGTTTGTGGGGATCACTCTCCACGAAGTAAGCCAGAGTCGTCTCGCATACGGGCAAAAGTACCGTGTCGCCTTCAATCGTTCCGATCGTTTCCATCGTCTGCATGTTGTTTGCTCCATAATGCGTGGTTCTCAACGTGGTTGCCGGGTACTTATGCGCGAAGACAACTCTGCCGCCCTTTGATGAGGAGGGCGGCAGGGAAGTGGTAAGCAGTGGCAAGAGGGGAACTGGCTAACATCGGGTGCGAGTGTCACCTCATTGTCGTCGAGTTGTTGTCTGTCATTTGTAGTTAGCGTCACCTCCGTAAACCGCTGTCAGCGAGTGCGAACCAACGATTAGATTCGCGGTGGTGTACGTTGCCACGCCTGACGCGTTCAAAGTCGGTGTTGCGAGCAAGGTTGCTCCGTCAGAGATGGCCACTGTGCCACTCGGCGTGCCTAAAATGCCGGCAGCGGTGAAGGTGAACGTCACG
Organism: Granulicella sp.; assembly: GCA_003133205.1. The sequence continues at coordinate 44,646 of PKWK01000009.1, forward strand.
GACTGCCCATAAGTGGAGGGGCTGAAGGTTGACGTCATGCTAACGGTTGCGGCGGTCCTCGTGATGACCTCCGACAGGGCAGCGGACACGGCCGGGGAATAGTCTGAATCGCCTCCGTAGCTGGCCGTAATGCTATGTGTGCCAGAGCCCAACCCGCTCGCAGTGTAGGTTGCAGATCCTCCCGACATTGTTCCGACTCCGAGGAGGGTCGCCCCATCGTAGAACGTCATCGATCCCGTCGACGCCGTCGCTGTGGCTTGCGCGGTGAATGTCACCGACGTTCCATAGCTTGCAGGATTTACCGACGATGACAGGCTGACCGTCGATGCGGCATTCGTGACTATCTCGGCCAGAGTGGCGGAAGTTGATGCTAAGGTGTTGGCGTCACCGCTATAGACCGCAACAATTGAGTCGCTGCCAGCCGCAAGCGTTGTGGTGGTCAGAGTAGCGATACCGCCGTTGCCGGTCGCGGATGCTCCGGTCGTCGCAACGTATGGCCCAGCAGTCGCCGCCTGCTCAACCTGCCCGCCCCACAACTCGATGCTTCCTGCCGCGCCTGCGAGAGAGCCAAACCCTCCGACGCCGCCGATTACGACTGTATCTCCGCTGGATGGCGCGCCGGTGCATGTGAACCGCTGCCACGTCATTGTGAGATTGACGGAGCAGTTTGTATACGGGACATACCCTTGGTTGATAAGGAACACGTTAGTTGCAAGAGTGCCGGATGGGACGCGAGCCCACACTGAGAACGTGTAGGGGACCGAAACAGTAGTAATCGGTGCTGCATCTACCTCATAAGTGTCGATGCCGCCTGGATAGTTATAGACAAACGCAGCCATCGACCCATCCGGAGCGAGATAGCTGTTAGCAGAATTCGACCCACCACCGGCAACGCCCCATTTTGTTGAGTCGACCGAATATGGAAGGAGGTTCGTTGTGGTCACTGTCGAAACAGTGCCGGATCCAATCGAAACTCCGTTGCTCGTGAAAGCAACTTGAGTCGTGCCCAATACGGGCGAGCCTCCTGTATCGACCAGTGCGGTGAATATTGTGCTCCCACCGTAGGTGATAGGGTTGGCACTCGCTGAAAGCTCTGTGACGGTCGGGGCAAGAGAAACCGCAAGCGAGACCGAATTTGAGGTGGCTACAGTGAAGTTGCTGTCTCCGCTGTACGCACCTGTGATGCTGTAGCTACCGTGAGGCCAAGATGCTCCGCCAGTTATTGACGCCTGACCGCTCGAGTTGACTGGCACAACGGTCCAACCCAATAGACTGGGGTTAATTGCGCCAGGCGGAGTCCATAGCAGTTGGATTGCCGCGCCACCGAGGTTCTGTTGGTATTCAACAACGATGGTATTTGTAGCACCAGCAACGAGAGTGATTTGCCCCGACTGCGTATATGCCAAATTCGAAGTGGCACCTTGCATACCGGAAAGATTGCTTACGATAGGTGTGCCATTGACATAAACACTTGCTCCATCATCTGAGTTCACTCCGATGGTGTATGCCCCACTGGCCGGAGAAACAAAAGTGCCAGTCCAACGCGCATAGATGCCGGTTGAATTGACCCCCGATGGTGCCGCAATTGCACCCGGCCACGGGTAGTCGATGATGTTGTAATCGATCTGCGCGTCCTGGGTTGTGGCGACCGGAGTGCCAGCTAAATCACCGCCCCCCGCTGGAAAAGGCGCGTTCCACCACTTGCCCGTAAACGAGGCCGACGAATAAAACGCGACGCTCCCGTCAGTTGCGGGAACAGTTGCCGTGCACGTCGTTGTGCTGCGTGGGACGATAGATGTTGGCGAGCAACTTAGTGTAACTGTTGGCGTCGACGGATTGATCGCCAACGTCGTGGTGGCGCTTGCTGCGCTGTAGTCGCTGTCGCCGGAATACGCCGCCGTTATCGTATACGCACCGGCCGTCCAATCAGTAAAGCCGACCAGTGTAGCGTTGCCGCTTCCGTTCACAGGCTCCGTCCAAGGGCCGGGCCGGGTAGAGCCGCCATCGAAAACGACCGTTCCTGTACCTGATGGCACGTGAGCCGTACATGATGTCACCGCTCCATAGGCGGACGGATTAGGGGAACACGAGACCGTGATCGCCTCCGTGGCGTCAGTGATCGTCTCAGTTACCGCCGCGGAAGTTGCCGCGTTGACGTTCGCATCGGCGCTCACAGCCGCTGTCATCGCATGAGTCCCAACTGCCAACGTCGAGACACTTCCAGTCGCGACACCGCCGCTTGCGCTGCGAGATGTGCCAGCCGTCGAGACGTAAGGTCCCGCCGTGCCCTCGTTCAATTGGGGCCCCCACAAGTAGACCGTCATGGGGGATGCCTGGTTATCAGACCGAATCGGGACATAAAAGCCCCCATTTGCGTTTGATGGGAACGTGCCTGAGACGGTACATTGTTGCCACGTCGTCGTCACGGAACATCCGTTACCTGCCGCGAAATTCCCACTCCACGGCCAGTCCGCAAGGTAGAACGATAAATTCGAGGGCGCATCGCCTCGCACCCAGAACGAGAACGTCATCGTTTTCCCGACTAAATTCGTTGTCGAGTCGGTGTAGCGTATTCCCGAGTACGTCCCGGTCGTTGATGGGAAGACAACGGTAGCCACGTCTCCCGGTAGACCGTTCGGCCCCGGCACGGTTGCCCGCGTCACACTGGTGGGGTTGGTTGCTTCCCAAGACCATTTTGTGAAGTCGCGAGAGAATGGAATGTAGTTCTCGGTGGTTGCTGACGTGGGCGCTGCGCTTGCGATATTGCCACCATCGCTCGCAAAGTTCACCGTGCCAGTAGGGGCGTCGCCGCCAGTGCTGATTAATGCTGACATATTGACAGCCGACCCGTAGGGCGTTGTCGCGGGGCTCACGGAGATCACGGAGATAGGTGTAGCCGCAACTGCCGTCAAGTCGGTTGAACCCGATGCTGCCGCGTTGCTGCCGTCCCCGCCGTATGCCGCGGTGACTCTATAAACTCCGGGGCTGGTCACGTAGCTTCCTGCCGTTGCCACTGGCTGCGACATGGTTACTGCAGCCGTCGTGGTCGGAACGTATGGGCCGACAGATGAGGACGCCTCAAGCTGAGGTCCCCACACAAACACCGTGTCGCCAGCCGCCTCGCCATAGCGCGGCAGGTCGTAGCGAGCAAACAGTTGTGTCGTTGTGAAGCCAGGTCCAAAGGATGCCGTGCATGACACTCGCGCCCAAGTGGAAGTGATGGGAACGTCGCATCCGTTGATAGATGACCAGTCCCCCGAAATCAGCCAAATTCGACCACCCTTGCCAATCGCGGCGCCTGCACCTTTCACCCATATCGAGCCCGTGTAAGTCTGGCCGGAGATGTTCCCGGTGTTTGCGACCTGGTAGAACTGATTGTCCCCACCGTTAGAAACAAGGCTTGCGGCGGTATTAGTGCCATCGGGAGCTTGCCCGGCATTTAGAGTCAGCGCTTGAGCATTCACGGCCCAACCGCTGGACATGCCGTTAGACTGCAGCACCAGGTTGGTTGTGCTCACTGATTGGAGTGGCAGAGTCCCGTAGTTGGTCGCTCCATTCGCAAATGCTAGTGTGCCCGTTGGACTGTTCGCACCGAATACCTGGGCCGTCACGCCGTTGGCATTGCCTGCGGTTACTGGGGCTAACGAGAGGCTCGCTGTGGACTCGAACTGATTACCAGCACTCCACATCAAAACGCTGGGCGCCGGGGTAATAATCAACGTCGTCGAAGCGCTTACGGGGTTGTTATTTGAATCCCCCTCGTATGCGACGCCGATCGTGTACGAGCCAGCGGAATATCCGGCAAAGCCACCAGCAGAGGCCGTGCCTCCACTCAGAGTGTTGGTCGTCCACGCGGTGCCATTGATCGTCCAGACCACTGACCCCGTGGCGCCCCCGCTAACCGTTGTCGTACACGTCGTTGTCTGTGAGCCATAGGTGATCGGGTTCGGTGAGCAGGAGACGCTCACGGTCGGAGTAATGTCATTTACCACCTGGCTAAATACGGCGCTGGTTGTTGCAACATAGTTTGAGTTGCCACCGTAGACCGCCGTGATTGAATGGGTCCCGGGGGCCAGGAAACCTGTTGAGTATGTCGCTATCGAACCAGAGATGGCTTTGGTCGTGAGGAGGCTGCCCCCATCCCTAAACTGAACAGTGCCTGTTGGATTCACCCCGCTGCCCGTTAGTGTCGCGGTGAGGATAACGGCTGAGCCATCAGCGCTGGGATTATTATTCGATGTCACTACCACCGAGACCGGCCCGAGTGGCGCCGTGAGGGCGACTGTGGGCGACTGACTGCCCGTATGAGATGCGTCATCTGGAAACGACGCAAGCACATTATGGACACCTTGAGTTCCGGTCACTGCAATCGAGCCAGCGCTGAATGGTGCGGTTGACGTTCCAAGCAGTATCGAGATCGTGTTCACAGATGTCGAGTCATTAGGTATTGCTAGATCAGTACGCCCATCTCCGTTGAAGTCTCCGGCGGACACCCAACCCGGGTACTTGCCACTTGGGAACGCCGTGGACGTATTGAATACGCCAGTGCCGTTCCCGGGATAGATCGTCACGGTACCGGTGGATGCGTAGTTGATTACCGCTAAATCAGGGTTGCCGTCTCCATTTAGATCAGCGACAAGAACCGCAAGCGCGCCAGCCGCAGGGTATGTGACTTGTGGCTGAAAAGTCCCGTCACCATTGCCGATGTAGACCGATACCGTATTGTCGGAATAATTAGCGGATACCAGATCAAGCTTACCGTCGTTATTCACGTCTCCCGCGGTGATGCCATCTGGCCATCTGCCGGCTGCATAGGTGACTTGCGGCTTAAACGTCCCATCGCCATTGCCGATAAAAACTGATACGGTGCCATCAGTGCCATTAGTGACAGCCAAATCCTGAATGCCGTTTCCGACAAAATCGCCGCCAGCGATTGCGGTGCCGTGCGTGCCCGTGGGGTAGCTGACCGTCGGCTGGAACGTCCCGTCCCCATTGCCAAGCATGATATTCAGCGTGCTCTGTGAATTATTGACTAGGGCTAGATCGAGAAAACCGTCTCCATTAAAGTCGGCCACTACAATTCCGGTCGAACCCCCTGTAATCACATAGCTGACCGACGACTGAAACGTCCCGTCGCCGTTGCCGAACAATACCGAGACACCAGTTGTGGTGGCAACTGCCAAATCTAGATTTCCATCGCGATTAAAGTCTCCAGCTAAAACCTGGTAGGGATTGACTCCTACCGCATAGGATGTCCGCGCGCCAAACGTTCCGTCACCATTGCCAAGAAACACCGAGACCGTGCCGTCGTAATAGTCGCACTCCGCTAAATCTAGGATGCCATCTCGGTTGAGATCCCCCACAGTACTTCCAGTTGGGGCATTTCCTGTAGCGTATGGAACCGGCGCGGCCCACCCAGTGCTATTAGATCCTAAAACCGCCAACCCTATATTTGCATTGCCATTCGTTGTATCGAGAAACGAGACGGTTCCCGACACGAGATTTAGGCCAAGACCGCCGACAGTCCCAGTTAGAGTGTAGTTCCCCATCACCCCGGTCTTGCCGAGCGATGTCACGCTTGCATAGGAGGGAAGCGCCGTGACCGCGACGCTGTTTGTCAACGAGGCGCTCGCTGCGTTGGCAGAAGTTGCAACAAACTGAGCCTGGATGTTGGCCACTCCAGCGCCAAACATCATTCTCAAAATTGCAGTGCCCGATGTCGTAAGAGACGCCGTCCCGTACAGGCCAACACCTTGACTGCAATGGGGCGCAGTTGCGTTGCAAAAGAGCACCAACCCCGTGGTAACTGGAGACGGGTTTGTTACTGTAGCTGTGAGGGTTACAGTTGTTCCGGTCGCGACGTTATTGCTCGGACCAACCGCCAAGGTCGTCGTTGTCGGCGTCGCAGCGATCGCCGGCGCTACACAGAGCGCTAAGAATATCCCACAAGTGGCTGAAACAGATCGAACTCGCTCAACAAGGGTGGCATGAACTGGTCGCATGTACTGAGACTCCTCTTAACGTGCGATCAGACAACCGCTCGCCAACCCAACTATACCACAGCCACTTGTTAGCGAGAGGCAAAGCTGCGTCCACTGATAGAAAAGATATACATTTGCCACGGTTGCCGGCTTATAGAGATAAAGGACGTGAAGTCGTCTTGTCCATAATGGAGATGCAGATAGAACGAGGCAGGGCAACCGAAGCCGCCCTACCGCTCCTACGTGTACTGGTGAATGGTTTAACTGCGTAAGTCGGGGAACACCTTCTCGTGTCGGTAATCGCGCAATGTGAAGATTTACTTCAGGTCGAAGTCGCCCGCTTTCGCCAGGCTCCAAGCTGCGCCCCACATGGTGAAGAGCTTCTGCTGCTCTGGAGAGTCGGTAATCTCGGACGGGTTCGTCAAACCGAGATTGTCCGACGCCTCACTCATCGCCATGTTGGCATCGCAGTAGTCGTGACTCGCGCAGACCAGTAGATCGCCCGCTTCCCGGTGCTGTTTGTTCTTGGCGACAACCTCGGCCATGTGCTCAGGTATCCACTGCCGCAGGACGCGTCCGAACTCGATTGCCAGCAGATGGGTCAGAAAAGCGTCGGCGATGGCGCCAGCGTCCTCAGACTCGTCGTCAATGAGCGTGTCAAACGAGTACACGGGGTCGAACCCTTCCGAATGCTGCTCGCGTGTCGGATAGTGATCCGCCACCCAGGTGTCGTCAAGATTACCCAAGAGATAAACGTCGCCGCTGGGTGCCGCAATATCGATGAAGCCGGGATACTCAACAGAGGTGACGAGTTTTGTTGCGCGTTGGAGGCCGGCGGCAACGTTCGAAACCGTGGGGAAGTCTGACATGCTCGGCATCTTTCTTGGCTACGGTTGGGGGCCATGTTGGCGTTTAGCGATTCGCAGTCGGAGCGTTTGCCCGCATAGGCCACGCTGCCGGTCAAGCCGGGTGTCGAGGGTATTGCAAACATTACAGCCCCTTGCGCTTGTACGACTTCCTCTGCGCGATGCACTACCTCCGGCTGCGACTCGATAGCGCACTACTCGCCGCGGTCAACCTTGAACGACTCGAACGTGTGCCCACCTGCGAACGGGTTGACGGCTGCGGGGTTCTCTGGCCGAGAAGCGAGCTTCAATGCACTCACCACAGGCCAGTAGTGCCTCTTGCCCTGCTTCTGCTTGCCGGTGGTGACCTCAACAATGTAGCTAGCATGATTCCGTCCGAAGCCACATCCATTGAGACCCGGGCGCCCTTCCGTAGACGGGCGAGTATCTGGCGGCACCACTTCAATGATTGTGCCAACCTTCGTCTTCGCCGATCCCTGCGCCTGGCTGCGCCACGTCACCAGATTGCCGATACTGAATGCTTCACTTGCCATACCAACAGCCTCATTTCTATACACGTTGAACTGGCTCCAACTGCGAGCCATGTGAACCGTTTTCTTTGGTTAGGAGGGCTCGCCTGCAATTCAACCATTTCGGCGTAATCATCAGGTGCCCCATAGGGTGGTACATTGACTCCAGCAACCCCGTGGCCCGAGTCAACTGAACCTGGATGTCAATGGCGGCGTTCTCGGCGAAGTATCGCCCCGGCTGATTATCCCAGTCGATTACCAGCGATGAGCGGTAGCCATCCGGTTTGTTGGGGTACATGCGGAAAGCAACGGCCAGTCCCGCCTTCCTACGTTCCTCGCCGTCCACTACTTCGCATTCCTCTTCTTTGTTCGCCATCGCAGCCCCTTTCGACTGTCCGTTTCACCAAAAGCCGTAGCGTTTTCTGAACGGCGTACAGACTTCCTTATCCCATAGATCGCAGGATACTTCGGCGGCTGACTCCAGGGCCGCATCAGTCTCGCGGACGCCTGTTTGCTTGTATCCCATGACCCCGTGGTATTTCGGTAGGTCACTGAGTCCATTCGGCGCGAAAGTCTCGACCATCAACATACCGAGACCTGCGTCCGGACACGGATCGCGGTAATCATTGAAGAGGGGGTGGATGTGGCCATGGTTGTTCGGATCTTCAGCCTCAAATTCCGCATCGCCGCCGCGCCCGGCACAGTAGCGGTCCAGTATCTCCAGGGACGTTTCGGTAGGAAGACGCCGTTCGTACGCTACCTGCACCGTGCAACCGATTTGCCTGCCAAGATCGTGATTTCCCACCATTACCTCCAAGGCTGCTATGTAGTCTCCGCCGATTCCATTTACGGAAGCGCCGCCGATAAGTTGCGATATCTCATGGCACTACTTAGTGTGGCACAAGGTTGTGTGATATAAATATGTGCTATGAAGAATCCCTTTGAATTCGGTCGCGAGTTGGGCATTGGTGAACTTGTGGACCGGCACAGCGAAGTCGCCGAAGTTGAAGACGTTATCCGAAGTGGCCGCAAGCTGTTCCTGATCGGGCCTCGCCGTTTTGGCAAAACCTCGATTCTCAAAGCAGCCGAAGACAAACTCCAGATGACGAATTCAGTCGTGCTGCGCCTCGACGCAGAAGGCTACCCTACTCTAGAGATGCTGGTTAATGGAATCGTGGCAGGTGCGGCCAAGCACCTCAAGAGTGGCGTGGAACAGGCTGGTGAGCAGGTACGCAAATTCTTCTCGCGATTGCGTCCGGAACTGGACTTCAGTCTCTCAGATAGTGCATGGACAGCTAAGGTCAGTGTTGGTTCTGCATCCGAAGATAGCGGCGGTGTCGTGCTGCTGGTCGAAGCCCTCAACGGGCTGGAAGCGCTTGCGAAAGCACAGCCTCCCGGACGCTCTGTGGGTTTAATTATTGACGAGTTCCAAAAGGTGATCGAACTCGGAGGGGGCACGGCCGAAAGTCAGATCCGCGCGGCAATTCAACGGCATAGGCGAACAGGCTATGTGTTCGCCGGGTCGAAGACTCAGATGCTAACCGCAATGACGATGGATGCGTCTCGTCCCTTCTACAGACTTGGAAGTGTTTGCTTTCTCGGCCCCGTGCCGAGACCTGACTTTCAGGCTTTCCTGAGTACACAGTTTGCAGACACCGGATTCAGAGTACGGAATCCTTCGGCGATTGACCTTATCCTCGACCTAGCTGAAGATGTCCCCTACAACGTGCAGATGTTGGCTCATGGTTGCTGGGACCAACTTCGAGACAGGGTTTACATCAAGGAAAATATTCTGACAGAGGAAGTAGTTAGGCAGGCGCTTGATCTGCTGGTACGGCGATATGATCCTTTCTACGCGCAGCTTTGGACGGCACTAACTTCCATTCAGCAAAGAACGCTGCTAGCAGTCGTTCAGCAGCACGGAGTGAAACTCCAATCGATGAAAGTTGTGCGCGCTCTCGGCAGAGGTCCATCAACGGTCCGCAGATCCCTGGGAGCCATGATCGATCGGAACATTCTGCGCGAGGACGAAGCTGGGAACGACATACGAATGCGCTTTGAAGATCCATTCTTCGCCCACTGGATCAGACTGTTCGCAGCAGAACGGTCCTCCTATCCGTACTAAGCATGGTTGCCTCTATTTTTGGCGTGTGCGGCGCCGACAAATAGAGTGTTAACCGTTATCAAGTGATCCAGCATCCCGTTGGCGGCAGAGTCTTTCGAGTACGGAGGTAGCCCAGCCAAATATCGACCGGGCTGCCTTTGTATCCGACAGATGGAATTACGCAATTGGCTGCGTTGCCTTATGTTTCAACTTCGCAGCATCGCAGTCGGCATCCGTAACGTCCGTCCTTGCTCCCAAGTCCTCCGGCTGGTATAGGCTGCCGCCTGCAGCGACGTAGAGGTATTTGATCTCCCTAAACGTGCCCAGTGCCGGGAGCGGCCCTTTGCAAGTGATGTTGCCTACACTCTTCCAGACACCAGCATCGAGAACTTCAACGCCGAAGCTGTGTGCTGAATCGTTCTTCAACTTTTGGGAAACCCGCACCGTTGCACTTTTCCAAAATTTGAGCTTTCTGTTGACCCCAGCTTTGCCGGGCATATAAGGCTTGCGGCGATGCTTGAAGACAACGCCCTCTATGCCACGTTTTCGAAACGTGGCGAGCGCGGCTGTTTTGTCTGCGGTGCCAAGATACTCCCTTGACAGCCGAATAAATGGGCCATCGACGATCAAGCGTTCGAGCTGCTGTCTCCGGTAGCTCTGTGCGTGCTCACGGTAGTCCTCACCTTCGAACTCCAGCAAATCGTATACGACGAATGTGCCGAATTCGAACTCACCGTCAAGCCAGATGTTTCCGCACCCAAGGCCGCGTACCGCATTCTCCACCTCAACCGGGACCGGGATGAAGCCTCCGAGACGGTTGTAGGCAGCGCAGACGCCAGCGTCAAGGTTCACAGACAACCTGGTGCCGTCGAACTTCTCCTCGAGGGAATACTGATCGTCTTGAAGGTATCGGTTGGTCTCGCTCTCGCTGATTGGTTCCAGTAATTCGGGAAAGAAAGCAGGGAAGTGAGCCAACTCTGCGCTCACTACCGGCTTCGATGTTGCCGCCGCGGCGCCGGTGATCACGTAGAGACCAGCGCAGCACGAACAGGGGATGGTGGTCTTCTCGGTTACGAGTTTGTTGTAGAACTTCTCGGCCGCTTCAAGCGTTACTGGCTTCAGCGTTCCCTTGCCGGGTTTCTGGATGCTGCCTATGGCTCCGTAGGTGGAGGTGACGACGTACGCGAACGCACTCAGCAAGGTGCCATCCACTGATTCGATCGACGCCGCATAGGCCTTGCTGTGTTTGTGGTTGGCCAACGTGAGTGCGATGCTTTTGATAATTGCCATATTTGAAAACTTCTTTCTTGGTGTGTGCATGATTGTTGCTGGCCGGCATCATATCCTAACGCTGCTGCGCTGGATTTCCGACATGGGTCGAATGTTCATCTATTTTCTGCAGTAGATTCCGAAGTCCCTCGATATCGATGCCCGCTTGCTCTAAGAACCAGGTAGCGGTTGAAATATCCAATTCCTTCGCCACGTTTGCCATGCGAACGTATGCCTCTGGTGATGGCTTCGAGCGACCGCTTTCCCAATAGAGCGCGGCAATCCGCCCGACCCCCATCTTGGCCGCGAAGGCCACCTGACTCAAATCCATTGCTCTGCGGAGGGCATGAATCCTTTTACACACCTCAGTTCCGAGTGTCGGAGTTCTGATTGGTCTGTGAGTGGTAGACTCCGTGTCGTCAGTAGTCAACTGAAAGTCGTCGCTCCGGCTGCCCAGCTTGATAGTGAGGCCATGCTTGAGTCCTACTGTCGCCAGCGCGGACTCGATCTCGGCCCTTAGCGGCAGTAGTAGGGCGTCTAGGTCAATTGTCATCAGTTTCTGCTTTCTCCAACGCCGAGGCGAAGGAAGCACTATTTGAGTGCCTTTTTGTCGGGCCGCGCAAACTGTGGTGTTACTAAATTGAGGGGAAGGTCACTTCGGCATACATGTCGGGATCGACTACAAAGCCGTGAGGTCCTCGCGCATCGTAATCGGCTTCCGGAACGAGAAAAGTCTTCGTCTCGCGTGCCGGCGCCGACGAATTGCATGGGCCTCGGCCTCCGCGCACGACGACAACCTGAACCATACCGGGGGGAACGCCTTCCTTCCAGCCGCCCGACGCGCAAACACCGATGAGATCGTTTTTATGCTTCTCGTTGAACGCACGCTCATCCTTGACATACGATTCACCGGGTTCGAGGATCACGCCGAAGTGCTGCTCGTAGATATCCGGCTCATAGTGCCGAACCGTATCCTTCGCGTGTTCGAGATCCTTCGACGTGAACCGATAGGGAAACGCCAGTGCTACGAGAGCCCATGCGCAGTCTTCTTCGTACCAGCCTTCGGGGTAGCGCAGATAGTCAGGCATCGCCGCATTGAGGCTATGGCGATGAAAGCCGCCATGTCATCGCTGACGGCGTTGGCAACTTCACTACCTATGGCGTCCACCACTAAATTCAAGACTTCTCCGGTGTCGACGTCCTGTGTTATCACGTGGTCGAATGGGGCGTTGATCTCTGTTCTTATCATTTGCATTCCTATTGCTTGGTGTCTATTGCTGTGGCGGCAGCTACATCGCGTGTGGGGCGGAGCGATGCTGCAGCTCCCCTACAGGAATCTGCCAACTTTGTTGGTCATTCAAGGGGAGTTGTGCGGTATTCTCAATGGCGGAGGATTGATATATGGATAGGGTAGAGATTATTAGGCAGATCGACGTTGAGATTTCACGTCTTCAGCAAGCGAGGGCACTTTTGTCTGAGTCCGACTCGGGTGAGGTAAAGAGAAAACCTGGACGTCCCAGTGGAAGGCGTGTGGTGAAGAGTCTCCCCGTCGCGCTACCGCCCAAGGCAAACACTCAGCCACGCCGCAAGATGTCTACTGCGGGGCGCGCAAGGATTGCGGCGGCGATGAAGATGCGCTGGGCAAAGGTGAGGTCTGCTGCTAAGAAAGCGACCACATCAGCCACGAAGGCCACGCAGAAGCCGCTCGTAGCTGCCGTACTCCCCAAGACAAGCGCCAAGAAGACAGCCTCAAAGAAGGCAGCGACCAAGGCGACCAAGGCGAAGAAGAGTCCGGCGAAGAAAGGGAGTCCGGCCCAGACTGTGGCTCCGAGTACTCCCAGCGCCTAAAGCATCCAATCGTTAGAAATAGCGATCTACACAGCAATGAGGCCCAACAAAGAAGAGGTAGTCTCCTTCTAAGTTGGGCCTCACGCGCTGCAGTGTCCCTAGTTAGCCAAAGAAGCGGCCACTTCAGGTACAGGAAGTGTCGCCGCCGCCACCGCTTGCAAACCGTTGTCAGCCACAACGTTGGGCTGCATCGTTAGCGCATTGCTGTCAGCCACCCACAACTTCACGGTGAGCCATACCCCTCCGGGACCGGTCTGGACGCTGGGAGTGTCCCCAACCTTGACCGTGAGAGTTTCCTGCGCTGAGCATTCTTGGCGAGCAAATGCCGCGTAGGCCTGATGCGCGTACTCGCCTTGGCAGGCAACCAGCGTCTGCGGTGAGACGTTGGGGTTCTTTGCCACGACCTTGAGCAGCTTGGCGTTTTCGTCGTGGTCAGCCATCCACGCGAGCGCAGTTGCCGGGGTGTAGATGTTGCCGGCCACGGCGATGCGGACTTCGAGTTCCTCATCCTTTGCCATCTCTTCCAACGTGATCGGGTTAGTGGTCCAGGAAGCGATTGAGCGGCGAAGGCCAGTTTTGTCATCTTTCGAGGACGCCAACCACTTCGTGACCTTGCTGGGCGCACCCAGAGTACACGCGAGTTGATAGGTATCCACCGTTGTTTCGAGCGCCAGCGCCTGTGCAAGGATGTTCAGCAACAGTGACGGTGTCAACGGGTTTTTCGCCAAGGCCTCCACAACCCTCCGCGACTCATCAAACGCAAGTTTGGTAAGCGTCGGGACAGGCGTGCTTGGGTTGCGCGCCACGGAACAACGGACTGCGGAGTCTCCATTTCCGGCCAGGTCGGCCAGCAATGTCGGAGGCATGTTCACGTTCTTAGCCAACTCCGAGAGAGATGTAACGCCGTCTTTTGCCATGAGTGCGAGGAGGTCCGAAGGCGTAACCGGATTCGCACCGACGCTCTGGCGCACAACCGGGTCCGGATCGGACGCCAAGGTGGTCAACAACTCAAGCGACGCGGTCGGATTGCCGGCGACGGACTCGCGAATTTGCGAATCCGCACGACTGGCGAGGGAAGTCAGAGTCACCAACGGAGTATTAGCGTTGAGTGCGACTACCAAGCAGACTTCTACGGTGTCGCGCGCCAACATAGCCAGCGCCGCCGGAGATGTTTTGGCGTTCTCGGCTACGGACAGACGCACATCGAGCTTAGGGTCTCCTGCAAGCAACGCGAGACTTTCAGCCGGCGTACCAGGATTGGCCGCGGTTGCGCCGCGCACTTGAGTTGACTCATGTTTTGCAAGCGCTGCCAAAACTTCGGGGCCAGCACTTGGATCTTTCGCTGTCTTTAGCGACACACGTTGCTGCTGCTGTTTCTCTGTCATTACTTCCTCCGTCGATTGCCTTGGCACATCCGATTACGGCAAATCACTTTCACTAGCCCAGTTTATCAGAAGGTGGCACTGGTATAGTATAAGAGGATTGAAACGGGCCATTCTGAACGAGAATGGCATATTCGGTCGATGAAAGTAGTTTCTGGAGCCTTCTAATGCGTATGTCTTTTTCCAAGTTATCCCTGAAGCTGAAACGGCAGGGCATGTATTTCCTCGTCACGGCCGTGGCGCTTACAACCCCGCTGGCGGGCGTCCTACCTAGCGCCCATGCTGTTGGGCTGTCAGCGGATGCAAAGGCTGCTATTCCACATAACGTGCAGCAACTCATCGTCGTCGACTATCGAGCCATGCAGACCTCTTCGGCCGCTATGAGTCTTCGGGACCGCGTGATGCCGCCTGAGTTGAAGCGGCTGGAAGCGGCATTGATCAACTCCGGACTGAAGGTGGACCAGGATGCGGACGCACTGGAGTTTGCGGCGTTCCGGGCGCCAAATCCGGATGGCAAGGGTGTTGATGTAGACCGGATCGTGGGAATCGCACAGGGGCAGTTCCACACGGTGGCGATCCTGGCGAATTTTGCCAAGAGCAAGACGACGCCGACAATGGTGCGTAACAACAGCATCTACGCAATCGGTTCGGGTCTCAATGTGGTATTTCTGAATCAGACGACGATGGTGTTCGGCGATAAATCGTCTGTCCGCGCTGCGGTAGATGCCCGCGACGGGTTCGCGCCGAACTTCTTGACCGACAGCGACCTGGTAGCTCAGATGGGCTCGGTGGACTCCCATGCTGTCTGGAGCCTGCTGGACGCCAAAGGCACGCAGTACATGATGAAAGGCATGATAGGAGAGGCCGCACAGCTTGCCGACTACGACACGGTAAAGAAGTTGATGCGCGGATCGAGCTACACCATGGACTTCGCAAATGGCGTGAAGTTCAACATGGCTGTGAGCATGTCGGATACAGTGACGGCCGCAACGTGCGCAACGCTGATGAAGGGCGTGCAGGTTCTAAAAAAGGCACAGGGCACGCCTCTCGAAAAGACCGCACTCGACCAGACCAAGATTGATTCGTCTGCCGGGACTTTGACGATGGCTTACTCGTCCTCGGATAGCGAGTTTGCCAGTCTGCTGACGTCGTCGCTCTTTCAGTCTGCCGTCAAGTAGCTCGCGTGGACATGGCGCGACGATCACTGGATGGTGAACCGTCGCGCCAGATGTGTACTAGGCGCACTTACCCCCGCCAAGCAAAACCGTCTGCCCGCAGGTTGACACCTGGTGCTGCTCTCCTTTTCGGGCTTGAATTGCAGCCGCATGCTCCGTGATTTCTGGCCGCAGTTCGGCCGGACAGCCCTTGCGGAACTCCAAGACAAGCGAACTGTAAGGCAAGAATGCCAAGGTATTGTAGTCTCCGTGTTCCTCGTGGTGCCGATCAGCATATGAGATTCCACAAGGGAATACGCCGATGAACAGGCGTGGCCCCTTCTGTTCCTGATTGTTCTTCATGGTGACGCTCCAATTCTTACGCCTGCTGATAGTAGACGGCTTCGAGGGCCGCTGGAGGTGTAGACTCCCCGGCCTCAGCGAATTCGTGCGGTTTGATCCAATTGTTCCGTTGCGGAATCAGGTGAGCGTCGTAGTTGGTATAGGGCTCCCCGACTAGGCGCGTCATAACCGTGTCCGAACCGATGAACAGAACGCGAACTCTCTGTGCGCCGCCTGGGGCCGTCTTCCAAGTCAGTTGGGTATCCACGGTGAGCCAAGGTAGCGAGAGCTTCGCGGTGAGAGGTGCCGGCGCCGTCCACAGCTTCGGTTCGCCGTGCTTCGAGATATGGTCGAGTTGAGTCCGCCAGAAGATCTGGCCGTATGACCCATCTCCCGGATAGCGTTCTCGCGCGGTCACGAGCTGGGCGAACTGCTCCGCAGTCACGAGTGGCTGCACCTGGTCCCTGATCGCCGTCGCCTTTAGAGCGGATTCATGACGGGTCTCAAGGTGGGCTTCACCCACTTCGCGCGCTCCATCAACCCAGTCCTGCGCATCCCGGGTCGTTAGTTCGACCTGATCTGCGAAGAGTGGAACTTTCTGCTGGATTCGCTTGCGTTCGTTGACCACGGATCGTGCGCTTTTTGCCTCAGCCTCAGCTTGCGACAAGAGGCAGGGAACTCCCACCCACGAATCACCGCGGCGGATGTCGAAAACTGCACTGTCCTCGCGGACTCCGATCGCTCCATCCTCGGCAGTGGTCGTGCCTTCGCGTCGGATGATTATCTCCCGTGTTCCCGGCTCGCCCTCGCCAACCTCGAGTACGCGGCCGTGAAAGCCCTGCAGCTTGAGAGAGCGAAACATGACGCCGATCTCATCGCCTACCCGTATGTATGTCTTCACGTCCATTTAGTGCTCCTGAGATAGAAGGCAGGCCGCCGCACTGCATTTGATAAAACACAGTGCGGAAGGATGCCCATGTTGGCGTCGTAATATGGCGTTTTAGTTAGCCGGGCCGCTGCGTGCCGTTCCGCGCGGTCGCCCATCTCCCAATCTCTCTGCAATATTGTCCGTTGAGACTGCAATCTGGGATTCGAGTTCGCCCTCTATAAAGAGGCGACCTTTCAGGCGCACACACCTCTGCTGGGCTACTAATGGGACAACCTCAAACCCGAGCGCCACCAGGTCCGGGATTTGCGCCCAACATGGGGCAGGGTGACCTCGCAGAACATGAGGTAGCCCACGTCTGCAGTTCATCTTTCATTGAGGGCCGTGGTCACTTCAACCGAGGAGGTTCATAGCGCCTGCGATGCGCGATCTAATGAGGTAACGCGCTCAACCCGGTATTAGCCAAGAGAAGATAAATACCAACCCCGACGGCTCCTGCGACTTGGCAGGCGAAGACGTGCTTCGTGTTCGATGGTTTGTTCCGGAAGGTCGACGCCAACATCACAATGCCGGCGCCGCCAGCCATGAGACACCCAAGGATGTAGACCCAGCCGAGGACAAGTCGGGCGTTGCGACTAGGCTCGAAGGAGCTTACGCTGAGCGCGTAGGCACCAGCTAAGGCTGCAGCCGCGAAGCAGGGAAGCAACATCTGCGCGTTCTTTCGCACAAACCCTTTGGACTCATTACCCTCGGTCACGTTCTTGTCGGCCATGGCAGACTTGGATGCGTCGTTGGGCCAGCGGGTCAAATTCTTTTGCGAAGTGGAAAAGATTTGCCCATAACGGTTGTCCTGCGCCCAAGTCCCCTTGTGAGGGTGGGCGCAGGACTGGTGCAGATCAGGCCGACACGGGCCAGAGCCTCCAGCCGACAGTCGGGTCAACTTCGACGGTCGACAGCAGTAGGGGGACCCTTCGCGACGCAAGGCGCGTCTTCGACCGCAACCTCTTCGTAGTACCGACGCGTGGATCCAAAGATAAGCCGCTTGCCGCTGATAAAAGCCTTGTCGCCGTGATTGAATCTCATCATAATTACTCTCTATGACAGCGAGGGAATCCTGCAGCCAGATGCCGGATTACGCCCTGGCCGCGGTTCTTATTACGGATGTGGATTTGATCGGTGCGCTTCCACCAGTTTCAATATCGCCCGGTCTGTGCCCACGTACTCACTTGGTCGTTCTGAGGCTATTTCTGCGCTCCAGATTAGCGGGTTGATAGAACCGACTTCGCCCGAGGCATAACGCACTTGCACACTTGGGCCACCATCGTGATTAAGAGCATGTCCGATGATCTCTCCCCACCCCACAAGGATGCATGCGCCCATCGTTGCACAGAGATACTTACCAACAGGGAACTCACTTGAAGCCCAGTCGATCACCGCCTTTTGCACCCCGGCATAGGATGCACGGGCGACGCGCCTACGTTCGTTCTGCTCTCTTTCCAAGGCTTCAAACCGCTGGTTTATGCCAGGTATGCCAATATGTCCAGCACGCGTCGTTTTCATAGGTCAGGTCCTTTTTTGACTATTATCGGCAGAATCCTCGGAGGTGCTCCGATGTCTGACGTGTACGAGTTCGCACCGTGACCAATCACGTTCCGGCAGCGGTCGTGTTTCCCATTGATGGTTTTGGATACGCTGAATAGCGTTGCCATCGCATGACCTCGTTTGAGAGCCGCCGAAAGCGCGGACTAAACAATCCTAATACTTAACGCTGGACGGCTTTGTGACCAGCTTAATTCCGTACGTTTTTCTGAAGTATCGGATTGCTCGACGCCCGTACTTAGCGTACAACTCCTCAAAGCTCAAAGTTTGCGATTCGTACCGATCTGTATCAATGAGCGTGCCATCGGCGCGAAGAGCGTCAACCTCGAGGGTCGACACTCCGAGCCGAAAGTTCAACCCGCAAACACGGATAGATTTCTCTGCCATAATCTTCTCCTTCTCGTTGCTTGTGCCGCCAACGGTTACGCGGCCTTTGCCTTTTGCTAAATAGGCAATTTTTGCCACATACGCGGTGTACCAGGCTGTCTTAGCCTTTGGGTGGAGCTTGCCCAAGTTCTGCTGCCGAACACAGGTAGGGCAGGAATAGTCGCCTCGGCGGTCGAAGCACCAGCTCGCGATCGACATCCCTTGCGGGCACTGTAGCTTTTCCAAAGGCGACGCACATCTCGGACACGTCGGATCGTCCGGCGTCGGATATTTCTGTATCGATTCCCCGTTCGGGCCTGTTGTGTAGAGCATGCGTCTCCTTCGGTTCAAGCTGCTTCTTTTCGCTCGATTTTGGCGATGTTGTGACATGGCCGGCAGAGGTTGAGTAATGCGTCCGGGTGATCATCGCGCTTTCCAGCGCCGCGGCCGTGGATGTGGTGGCTGTCACCTTCCGGCGCCGGCGTCGGGCATCTTTCGCAAATACCCTTGGACCTGAGTCGGATGGCTGCCTGCGCCCTTGCCCACGCCGCATCGGTCAAACAGATTTCTCGCCGACCTCGTGGATTGGTGAGGTCCGGAATGAACTGGACTCCGTTCACCACTTCCCATTTGCCGTTACTGTCGATGGCGCGATGTGACTTCCGTTTAGCTTTTCTCGCCAACCGTTTCGCTTCCGCGGCGACGTAGTCTGCTGCGGTCTTTGCCACGAAAGGCGGAAATGGAGCGACGCGGATATCTAGTACGTGAATGGGCGCGCTAGGAGGCTTGTGGGCGCGTGCGATTGGCTTGCGTGGCACCAGCGTCAGTGCGGAGGGCTTGGCGCGTCTCAGAGGCTTCCATGTGTCTTTCCTCCTGATTGCCGTCCTCTTGATTCCTTTCGGCGCTTTCTTCTCCGTCTTCGGAGGTTTTGGGAATTGCATCAGCGTCCTCCGTTGTTGCAAAAACAAACGCGCCCGTTGATCTGGGCGCGGCTTCCGGTCACAGCCGGTTTAGAGATGAAGAATCGTTGTAGGTGGAGAGGTTAAATAGAAACGCGACCCAGATTGAGGGTCGCGCGGGATTCAATAAGAGGCGAGGTGAGTCTGCTCAGACTTCGAGATGCGTCAGTAGCTCAGTGCGGATAGTGCAGCCCGCTGGAACGCCGTGGCGGCCGGATTGCCACTGCACTTGAACCTGGCCATGGAAACCACTCTCCCAATTCGGGCTCAACTTCAGTTCCACGGTGTGGCATCCAGCGTCTTTGCAAAGCTGCAGCACTTTGCGGCACAACTCAGTGACGGAAGCGGGAATCACTGGAGTCTGGAGTACGGCCAGATTGCAGGTAATGCACTTCAGGGTATCGGCTGCCGGCCGCGGATGTTGGCAGATACAAACTTCGCTCATGGGTTCTCCTGCGCGAGGAGTGTCTCGCTCTCGTTGTGGGGACATTCCCCTTCGTCGAAATCGAACAGATCAACCGCAACGCATGAGTGTTTTCGACCACCGACGATGGGTACATATTTCAGGTTCTGAGTAATGCGGTGGCAACAGCGACATTCAACCTCAGCTTCAAAAACTGCCTCGCTGCGAACCTTCACTATTCGATCAAGTCCAGCCTCGTAAATATGCGACTGCCTTGCGCGGTCACAGCAAAGCGCCCACTCTGGAAGCTGCTCAACGGTCTTTTGGCGCGCTCGAATTATCACTCTTAGTCAGTGCTCGTCCCGCCGCGATCCACCATCGGGCTATCAATCGGATCCACAGGCGTTTTCTCGGGTAACACGACCTGCACGAAAACCACGAAGCTCGATGACGGGCTAGCAACGCTAGTTGGTAAGGGATTCTCGCTATCCGGAGTGGAAGCGTTCTTCATATCTGCCATAAGGCCCATGCTTTCATTGGTGCGGTTGACATGCGTTGGCTCACCGATCCGGAGACAACGATGTGCTTATCGACTTTCCAATAGGCACCGAATTGGGCGATTCGTAGACGGCAAACGCCA
This sequence comes from Granulicella sp., assembly GCA_003133205.1. The sequence goes on from PKWK01000009.1 coordinate 64,954, forward strand.
AAGCGACCAGCAGAGCCAAAGATAGGAGCCGCCACCGAGTCAGCACGGTGCGATGCGGGAGGGATTCGGAAATGAGATTGTTAGGCATCAAACATCCTCGATTGCTCACGTGGCGGTATAAACGCTGGAAATAGAGGTGGCTGTTCTGGCCCCGACGCACCGCTGAAGGCGCGCCAAAGGATTGGCTTCAACGTGCTCAAGAGGTAGAGAGGGTGCCACGGGGCGCCATCCTTGGAGAGCTTGAGAACGTATAGAGGCCGCGTGCCGCCACGGGATAGCAGTCTTGCAACTTGCGGACCTCTATCCCTGAGCGACTTGTGCGGCGAGCCATAGGCCATGACAATCAAAGTTGCTCGGTCGGCCATCTCAACGAGGTATTTGTCATTCTCTGGCCCTATAGGGTCAGGTGCCGTGACCAGGCGCTTCTGGTCGGTGGCTCTGTACGCGCATGAATTTCCCACCCACAGGGATCCGTAGCCCCACGCCATCGCATAGCGACAAAACTTCGCAACCGTGGGGTCATTGCCCGTTATGGAAGCCGTAGAGGGATTCATCATGACCGCCAACACGGACAGAAGAGAGTCATCCCATGTACGACTGAGCGTGTAGCGATACTCCTCGTTTGCGCCGCCAAAGACGGCCGTGCTGCGCATCCAAGCCGGAACGGGGATCAGCGTCTTGCCACCCACATCATGGGTGGGGGAAGCTAGGGACACAGAACTGCCGCCAATTCCTCGCGCGACGTAATTGGCTTGTCCGGCGCATCGCCGAATGATGCAACCAAGCGAGTCCCTAATAGCATGATGAGTTGTATGGCCAAGATTGGCGCCGACAGAACGGGGAGAAAGATCGAAAGAATCATCGCCAATCCAGGCTCGTAGCCGGTTCCTTTCAACATCCCGTATGCAACAAAAGAGAGCACAAAGAGAGACCACGCGCAACACGCCAAAAACAGGATCGCAATCGGCCTGACGCGATCTGTCCGAATTTCAACATCGCGCCAGTCAATCTCATAGTGACGAGCGAGCTTCGAGAGTATCTTCTCTACATCTGATTTCAGCGTATTGCGCATTCCGTTCTCCTATCGTCCCTTTGACTGGTACATTCGATTACTGCGGGTGGATTTACCTCGCCTCGCCCCATAAATCTTTGAACATCTGCAATGTCATTCGTTATGCGGTACGGCGGCAGACTCTCGATGAATATGTTCCCGTAGGTTTGGTGCTGGATGCGCCGATCAAGCATGACCAATACACCGCGGTCGGTAGTAGACCGGATGAGCCTGCCAAATCCTTGCTTGAGGGCAATGGCGGCCTTGGGAACCTGACAGTCGAAGAATCCGCTGCCTCCGCTATTCTCGATCGCCTTGACGCGGGCCATGAGGACTGGATCGCTGGGTACGCCAAACGGAAGGCGGTCGACAATCACGCAACTCAACTGCTCGCCTTGTACGTCGATGCCTTGCCAGAATGATGAGGTACCAAAGAGAACCGCGTGCGGTGTCGTTCGGAACTGGTGAAGAAGCTCATTCCTCGTTGTGGTTCCATGTAGGAGCAGCGTATACGGCAGAACATCTTTCAACGCGAGGTGCATCTTCTGCATCATCTCGTAGCTGGTGAACAGGCAGAAAGCACGCCCCTGGCAGATTCGAAGGACTTCTGCGATATGCGTCTTTGCGGCGTCAAAGAAACCGTCGTCTCGCGGATCGGGAATGTCTTTTGGCACATACAGAAGCGTCTGCGTTGGGTAGTCAAAGAGGGATGGGACGATGATCTCTTCAGCCTCAGCTATTCCGAGCGCCTTCCTGAAGTGAGTGAACCCCTTTTGAACTGCGAGTGTCGCCGAGGTAAGGATCGTCGTATCGTATGTCTCGAACACGTTGACAGCCAGAATTTCAGACACGTCGATGGGCGTGGCCTGAATGAAGGTGTTCAGGGCGTTACCGTGGCCAGAGAGCCGCCGTTCTATCCAGAAAACGGCCGAGTCGGACGTTGATTCGACAAGAAAACGAAGCTCTGAAAAGAGTTGGCCGGTTCTCTGGACAAGCGAAGCGGCGGACTCATCATCCTGGGCAACCGACTTGAGAACGCTATGAAGAAGTTGCAAGGATGACAGTACGCCCGAATAGATCTCATTCCGCGCAACGACAAACTCTGGCCGGCCGTCAAACGCTATCCGAGCTGGCTCTTTCTTTCCCGGCATTGCGGCCCACAATAAAGCGAATCGCTCTACAACCGTTGCGGCTACCTTGGAGACTTCTGCGCGGCGGTCCGCGTCACTCGTCCCCTTGCGGATGTCCCACATGAGATCCTCGACTCTTCGGTTGCTAACGGCCACGCCGAAACAATCAGAAGCAATCTGCTCCAATTCGTGAGCTTCGTCGAAGACAACGGCACTGGCAGGAGGCAGAACCGCAGCGTCCGGCGCCTTCATCTTGATTTCGAGGTCGGTAAAGAAGAGGTGATGATTGATGATGACGAGATTGCTTTCTGCCGCGCGCCGCCGCATCTCCGAAACGCAACAGTCGAGAAAATGAGCGCACTCTTTGCCAACACAAGCGTCTGTGCGGGCGTCGATCCTGCCCCAGAGAGTGCTTTTCTCGGGCAAGGATGCAATCTCCGCCCGATCGCCCGTAGCCGTCGTCTCGGCCCAATCCTGAATGATCTTGAAGTGAAGGGCTTCCGCCCCGGAGAGCGACGCCGGGTGCAGGTCTTGGAGTTTCTGCCGACAGAGGTAGTTGCTTCGACCCTTCATGTAGCAGATATTGAGAGGCCCAAGAATTGACTCCAGAAACGGTACGTCCTTGTAGAACAACTGCTCCTGCAGACTCTTGGTCCCGGTAGACAGAATGATTCGTCTGCCGGTGAGCATAGAGAAGCGCAACGTTGGATAGATATACGCTAGCGTCTTTCCTGTGCCGGTTCCGGCCTCTACGACGAGGTGTGTGCCCTCGATAAGCGCCTTCTCAACGCGGAGTGCCATCTGAAGTTGTCCGGATCGATACTCGAAGCGGAGACCGCTTGCCTTGGCAAGCACGCCGATTGGCGAAAAGAACTCTCCCACGCTGGGCATGACCATCTTAGTCCGCGCGAGAGGGATGTCTGGCTTCATAGTTTCAGCATATACCAGTACCACTATGCAGTGGTAGTATTAGCGTAATTGAATTGCTTGCTGCTGACGAAAGGCTCACATGTTTCCTGCACCAGCGTCCAATACTCCCAATATGACAAGACTCGGAACTGGTTGGACGTGGCCCGTCCGTCCTGCAGCTTCTGAAATATCCCTGTCGGCACCGACAACCGTTCTGCCGGTGTTTGATGTGAAGCGTCCCGACAGGGAAGACTTATAATCGTCCTGCTTGACCGGGGGAACCCTCAACCTATCGCTTCCTGCCATTTGCTTTCTACCCCCACCGATTTATGCACTGTCCACTCCATGCCGAGGATGCGAGCACAATCGTTCCCAATCAGGAGCCAGCCGAAATCGTCGCCTGATCGCGGGTAGCGTCCAATATCATCCGGGTGGACAGCTTCCATATCGCGGGTCACATATACCCTACGTACGGGCTTGCCGGGGTCCAGATCCTTTTGACATTTGACACAAAACCGTTTTGTGCGGGGTTTGCGCCTCGCGTCGTAGTCGATGAACTCTTTCCGAATCGGAGTTTCTTCCGGCATTTTTCACCTCTGGGGATCTGCTTTTGATATAGCGAGTTACACTGAAAACGGTGCCAATTGAGGTACAGTGAGAACCATCAACTTCAGGCTCGGCAGGGAACGCCGGACCGGAATTGATAGAGAGACTATGGCCGAAGTCTGCAGCGTCTGTGATGGTTCGGGACTCCGCATCGTTCAAGAGAATGATCGCAACGTTGCGCGACCGTGTGAGTGTCGGCTTGCACAGCGGGCGGCGCGGATGCTCGAGCGCGCACGGATCCCCAAGCGGTACGAGCATTGCTCGCTGGATAGCTACGAGAGCAAGTTCCGCGGCGCCGATAAAAGCCTTGCGGCAGCTCACATGAGGGCAAGGAAGTTCGTCGAAGGGTATCCCATCGAAAGCGCAGGCACGGGTTTGCTTCTCACAGGCTCCATAGGCGTCGGCAAGACTCACCTGGCCGTTGGCATTCTGCAAGCCGTGATCATGGAGCGTGGGGCTTCTGGACTCTTCTGGGACTATCGGGAGCTGCTGAAGGAAGTCCAGAACAGCTACAACCAGAACGTCCAGGCGACCGAGATGGAGATACTTCGCCCGATCTGCAAAGCGGAGGTCCTCGTGCTTGACGAGCTCGGCGCGGCCAAGCCGAGCGAATGGGTGTGGGATACGGTGGCCCAAGTTCTGAACTCGCGCTATAACGACCGTCTCACCACTATCATCACCACTAATTACGCGAATACCGCTCCACTTGGCGTAGACCCAGGATCGAACGGACAAATCCGAGCCTCGATGCGCGAGGAGACCCTCGGCGACCGCATCGGCGAACGCATGCGCTCGCGGCTGCAGGAGATGTGCGTGGTAGTCGAGATGCATGGTGACGATTTCCGTCAAAAAGTAAAACGTGCGAGTTTTGCCTGAGCGCTGGCCCACATGTGTACGCGCGGTCACCTTTTGAACGCGCGGGCCTCGATATGATGAATGGCACCATGTCAGACGACACATACGTCCGTGGGTTGGTACTAAGGACGGTCCAGATATTGGTGAGCCACCCAAAAGCAGTCGTTGTTGAATCCGATCGCGAAGCCGATACCGTCACATTCGTAATCTCAGTCGATCGCGATGACTTGGCTAAACTGGGCGGCAATGACGGACGGATTGCCCACTCGCTAAACATCCTTGTGGGTGCAATAGGCAGGAAGCTCGGGCAGTCAATGTCGGTTGAGATCGACGGGCGCCGCCGCTAGATTCTACCCGCAGCCTTTTGGTCCTCATGCGCGGCTCTCCAGCCCCGCGACCAGCCTGGACCTAGATTCCTGTTGGTTCGCCACACCTCTTCCAGCCGGGTCCACATCTGAGCGACGGTAGTGCTCTTGGTTTCAAGCATTTCTTCGTCCGTGCGTCCCTCGTAGGCGGCACAGTCCAGCCGATCCTGAAAGCCGACCTCGTAATCGGCCAACTCCTCGTCTTCACGCTCGATGTCGTCTATGGAAGGCATATACGGTATTGGCGAAGCCAGTTCCCATCATACTGGGCCACTCGAAATTGGAGCAAGAAGCGGGTCGACTGGATACTGTTATTCTTGAGCCTGATAAAACCATGGCAAACCGTAAGCGAGTCACGACAATCGGGGGCGCCTTGTGCTGCGAGATCGCGAGCCTACCACCACTCCTGAGCGCCGCCGATCACTGCACGGTGTGAGCGTGTTTCCACTGTCAGCCCATTGTGTCCCCGGAATACACGGCGAATTGGATCTTTGGACTGAACACTTCCCAGAGCCCCTCCGCCGGGCGTAAACCATCGAAAGTGCTTGGGTTGTAGTAACCCGAATCCATGATCTGCGATGATGAGCTTCCCTTGATCGAATACATCAACAATGGCCTCTAGCTTGCCCTCGAATAGCACATACAGTCGAGTATCTGTAAGGATGTAGCGCCTCGAAAGTGTTTCCTCTATTTGCTTCGGAACTGCGCCAACGTCATAGATACACACTGGCTCACCCTGGCGTCTACTTCGATAATCCGTCCGCTATACCCCGCGAGGTAAGCGTTTTGTCCAGACCTCGCGAAGTTCGCAGCATAGATCCAATCGGCCCCAAATGCCCCTCCGATTTGGACAGACATTAATAGAGTGACTGCCCTCCCGTCTTTCAAAGTGACTGAGGTGCGATGCAGCATCTGCTCGTAGCTGACTGCCTCCACCTCGGAACTTGATAGGTGCGATACGTCGAGACCGGTGAGCAACTCCATTGCTGCCCCGAGTTCCTGAAACCTCTGCGTAAATTCAGGCCGTCCTTGATTTCGATCAGGATGCCAACGCATGGCTAACGCTCTATAGCGTCGCGTGATCTCATCGGGACTCACTGGCAGAGAAAGCTCCATCAATTTCAGCGCGGCGTTAACGTCAGCACTCACCCCAACTCTTGCGGACCTCTCTGACACGACCTCCGTCCAACCTTCCTTAGTGGGGAATCTAATGCCCCAGGTGGGTCGCCCGGTCGCCACGTCATAGCACCAAGCTTCGTCTACGGCGGTCAGAAGATATCTTCTCCGATCAGTGGTGAGCGCCACGCAGCGGACGTGACTCTTCAACTGACTGTCTGCGATGCCAAACCGTTTAGCCTGTGCCTGGTATTCGGGGAGAGTCTCAACGGACTCTTCTATGATAGGTTCGAGTAGTTCGGAATAACCATGAAGTATGCCTTCCGTCGACATGAAGAGGGCACCAGAACCGTCTCCGTTCACGTCAGTTCGGTAGACATCGTATTTCAATCCCCGCTCCGCCACTTTCACCCCATCACTATTTGTGGTCATTGCGACCGCAGGTGCCTCCGGGAAATCCTCCCGCCTGCCTCTAGGATCGAGCCAAACCGTCGAGCCGACGGTAGCGAACATTTGACGATAAGCTGGATTTGGGCGGTCCAGTCCCGACAACTTTATCTCCGATAGCAAACTCCATCCGCTACCTGAAACGATGAACCGAGGCATACCAGACCGATTGCTCTGCGCTTCTGAGTTTTCTTCGTGTGCACGTGCCGGAGTATCACCCGTTCGGGCGCGCTCCTCCCAACCTATGGGGGTCTTCGGTAGTCGTATGTATGGCAGCTTTCCTACCTGCAGTAGCCGTGCCCGGGCAGCACTTCGGGATTGCGCGCTCCTAGCCAGAGTCACTGTACTCATGCCTGTCGAAGGAGCGCCCGAACTAGGTCGCTCCTCTGGAGCAACTGTACTGAGGTCGAAGCTCGCCGAGTAGAGACGAAAGGTTGGTGGCTGGCTGACCCTGCGAATGCGTCCCCCCTTTTCCAGCCAGGAAGCGAGTGCGCTGAGTCGGCGTCCATCTCCCGGAACAGACTGCTTGAGTTCGCTTTGTTTGATCCCGGGCTCACGTTCAATAGCAGCCACGATGCCTTCAACAAGAACCAAGTCCGAGTCGGCCTGCTCGGCAGTAGGCATCCATTGATTCAGTTCGGGAGTACCTAACAGCGTTTCCTTCAACTCTCGGATACCGCTCCGATCACCTATGACCGCCATTAGCGTGCCCCCGGTATGAACGGCGTGCGATGTCGAGATGTCAAAACTTCCGTACGCCCGTTTCATCTCGGCGACCACAGCAGGCATTAGTGGTAAGGTTCTTCGCGCGGCTCGTACAGCGCGCTCAAAATCACCCGAGGACTTGGCCTCCTCAATCATTCCGCTTAGCTTGAAGTATTCGTCGACAGCGGCTTTTCCCGACAGAACACACGTTCCTCGGCCCAAGTCTTGTTGAGCAGGATCCGGTTTTCTTCGGCCGGCTTCGGTTTTGCTTCGGGCGGGAAGATCATGCCTACGCGGTGCAGGGCTACTCGTCACCCCAAAAATCCGTTTCAAGAAACTCAGCATTTCAGAACGTCCTTCGGTGCCCGATTCGATGCTAACCGAGAGCCCAGTCGATCCGGCCCGGTCATCGGCTAGAAATATTGATCTAGGTCTGCGGCATCCGCGTTACCGTGATGACGGTTCCAGGCGTAACCAGGACAATCAGCCCGCGCTCGACGTCTGTCATTTCGAGATAAGCGCCAACTTGTGCGCGATAGCGCTCGATCATTTCGGCGGATGGGGCAACGTCGCTCTTCCAATCCACTACAACCTGTGGCTCACCGTCCGGACCGAACGCGATAGCGTCTGCAATACCTGCTGTCGCCTCTTCCTGTTGTTCCGTAACGACCGACGCGTAGACCGGAAACTCCGGCATCAGGCTTGGGCGCAGCGCCGCGATCTCCGGAAGGGCCAGCGCTCGCATAACGGTGGTAGTGAGTTCTGTGGGCGCGAGCCCCTGGGCCGGATCGTCGACTACGGGACGATTCAATGCGCAAATCAGAGTAGCCGCGCGGGCACGGAGCGCCTTCTCGGTTTCTTCGGTTTCTCCGGTTAGGACTTCCTCTATGAGCTTGTGCAGCAAGAGGCCACGCTCGCGGCCCCCCTGAACATTGATCGGCGGGTTTTCCTTGGCGGACTCGCCTTCGCGATCAGCTAGCAATATGCCCGGGACCTCTCGTTCCAGCACTGGCCCTGCCCCGAACTCATCCCTGCTTGGCACGAGCCAGACGATGTGTCGTTGCCGCGCAGCGATTGCCGCAGCTTCGGCGGCGAAGATCTCGCGGGTCTGGCCGTTCTCTTGAGCGGTCGCGCCGGCGCCGGTGTCGGCAGCAAAATGGCTGACATCAAGGCTGGGAAGGTCAGGAAGGGAGAGGTCGAGCAGCGAGATCCACGCGGAGCTTCTGGCGGCGACGTCCAATCTGGGCAGAACCAGCAGCTCTCGCGCGCGGGTCGCAGCCACGTACCAGAGACGGATCCGCTCGCGGTCGAGTTCGGTCTTTTCGGCATCGCGCGCGGTTTCATAGCCGTTTGGCTTGACGCCGAAGACGGGACAATAGAAGTGTCCGCTAGCGCGATCGGTGACGGCGTTCTCCGGCACCATGATCTGCGTCATGGTATTGATGGGCACGACGATCGGCCATTCCAAGCCTTTGGCGGCGTGCATAGTGTAAAGCGCCACAGCTTCTTCCTGAGCGTCCGGGCGGCCCTCGATAGCACGCGTTTCGTCGGTCCAGGCCGCGGTCATCGTCTCGGCGAAGGCGCGTAAGCCGCGCACCGCAAAGGACCGGCTAAGGGACAGGTAGAGATCGACATTGGCGAGCGCGCGTTCGGCCTGCCCGCGATGGCGCTCGAGGAGAATCGGGCGCATCCGGAGTACGTCGACCGCTTGCGATAGGAGGTCGTATGGCGTAGTGGCGTTGATCCGGCGACGCAACACCTGCAGTCTGCCGATCATGTCGCGAGCAAGAGGATGGCTTAAATGCTCGGGATCGACGCCAAGATCGAGCCGCGGCAGAGCGTCGGGCATTGTCTCCAAGCGCGGCAACGCCCAGACGATATCAAGCAACTCCTCCTCGCTTAGACCAACGAGCGGTCCGCGTAGCACTGCGCCGAGTGCGAGCGTATCCCTTTGGTCCGCCAGGACGCGGGTGATTGCAATGAGATCTTGAATCTCTTGACGGCGGAACAGACCTTTCCCGGCTTGGGTTGAGACCGGAATGCCGCGTCGCTCCAGCGCCTCTTCATAGCGCCACAGATCACTTCCCGTCGGCGCCAACAGGGCGATATCGCCGGGCCGGCATGGTCGGCGCTCGCTGGTTCTCCGATCAAAGATCGCATCGCTGCCGATGAGGCGTGCGCACATATCGGCGACGGCTTCAGCTTCGCCGTCCCGCCTCTGCTCCGCCGAGGCGTTGCCATTCTCGTCCGCGACCGCAACGTCAAGGGCAGCGACGCACAAACCCTCATCACGCTCGGAATGAAAAGCGTCCAACGGGGTGAAGCCTGGCTGACCGTTCTCGACCGAGAGAAGGGTTCCAAAACGCTCGTTCACGTACTTCAAGATCGGCGCACATGAGCGGAAGTTGGTAGAGATCGGCAGCACGCTTTCGGGGGCCTGGGCCAGGAAGGCCTCGCGCGCCTGAATATAAGCGGCGACGTCAGCGCCGCGAAAGCGATAGATCGCCTGTTTGGGATCGCCCACCAAGAACAGCGCGCCCGGCCGAATGCAGAACGCCGTCCAGTCGGCGCCACCCACCCCGGGCGGCGGTTCGCCACAAAGACGCCAGAAGATTTCGGTCTGAAGCAGGTCGGTGTCTTGAAACTCGTCGACGAGGACATACGCAAACTGGGCGGCAAGCGCGTGGCGTACGGCTTCGTGGTCACGCAGCAGATCGCGGGCGGAGAAGATCAGGTCATCGAAGTCAAGCAGCGCTGCAGATCGCTTGTAGTCCCGGAACCGGTCCATTACCGGTTGCACGAGGCGTACGAGGTCAGCAAGAACGCGCGCCGCAACCGCCTTCAACAGCCTTGTCCATGTCTCGCAGGAATTTGCATTGTAAGTCTCGGCTGCGGCATTCAGCCGGTCGCCATCGGCCTTCGAGAGTCCCACCCGCTTGGCAGCTTCGCCCCATTTTCCCTTTTTCTTATAGGCACGGAAGCTCCCGGTAGCCGTGCAAAGATCAGGGTGCGGACGCGCGATCAACAGCCGAACGAGATCAACTGGTGCTTCGGCGGTGAGAGCAAAAGCGACGTCCTCAGCCATCTCGGAGAAACGCGCAGCCATCGCGGCGGTTTCCGGCTCATCGGCGGTGGCATCCCGCACGAAGGCGGAAAAATTATCTGCCGCCTGCCGAAAGGCGCTCACCAGCGGCGTCAAGGCACTCGGCTCGTCGACGGTCATCACGCGTCGTCCGCGGAGATGACGCAGGATGGTATGAATGAGATCGACGGTTTCGCCCGGCTCCCGGATCACCATCTCGGCGAGGAGACTGCCGCCGTCGCCCGCCAGTTCCTCGCGGAGCCAGGTCTCGGTCGTCTCGACAAAAGCGAGATCGGATTGGTTGCGGTCCATCACCGCAGCCCCGGGATCGATATTGGCTTCTACTGGATAAGGCTTGATCAGACCCTGGCAGAAGCCGTGAATCGTTGAACAGGTGATTTCGTCGATCGTTTCGCTGGCGACCGCGAGGTTCTGCCGATGCCGATCGGCGAGGCCGTTGGGCAAAGCAACACGCAACTCGGCCGGGATGCGCCCGGCGTTGAGTTCACCGACAAACTCACGCACTCGAATTATGAGTTCGCTGGCCGCGAGCTCGGTGAAGGTCACCGCCGCGATCGTTTTGGGGGCTATGCCTTCAGACAACATTAAGGCGACGCGGCCGGCCATGATCGCGGTCTTTCCCGAGCCGGCGCCGGCCTCGACCAGGAAGGCGCGATCATGAACCGCCATAGCATCGCGGCGGGAAGCGTCATCGGCGAGCGATTTCATCGGCGTGGACATCATTGAGCCGCCCAGACTTCCGCCGTGGCTCCGAGACGCGCGGTTGCGGCGGCAATTTTGCGTTTGCAGTAAGCGGCGTTCGCGTTGGCCGGCAGTGCGAACGCGAAGTCGTCATAAGGCCCTCCCGTGTCGATCCCGATCACACCTCCGCCGGAGAGAAGGTTTGCTCTGGCTTCGCGCAGGTACGTGGCAACCTCGATGAGGGTCGCTTCCGGATCGGCGAGCCTTAAATCGAGCCCGTCCCGAAGATAGAGAAGTGAGGCGCTGATCTCGACATCATTACCGAGCATCGCCTTGACCGCAAAGGCGTAGAGGCAGCGCTGCAGTTCCTTGCCGCCGTCGACGACAATGCTGTCCTTGGGCTTGCGCCCGGTCTTGTAGTCCCGCACCAAAGCGCCCCGGCCGTCGCCAGCGATATCCAGGCGGTCGATGGAGCCTTTGATCCGGAAGCCCGCACCGGGAATCTCGACGCTTACCGTCGGGTCCCAGGGCGGAGTCACGTCTGCCTTGGCCTGTTCGCCGCCGAACGGGACTTCGCTATAGGAACGTGCGCCAGGCAGCACTTCATCGCTAAACGCGAGTGCGCAGCGACTCAGTTCCCGCGCATCGTCCAGCGTGCGCCCCCAAATGACGCTCGGCGGTATAGCACGCTTCATCTCCCAATCACGGGCGACATCAACGGCAGCGAGGTCCACCGCCGCTGAAATCTGCTCAGAACTAGCGGTGGTGAGCCCACCCGCCGACTCTAAGGTGTGCAGCGCCCGATCAAGGGTCAAATGGACGAGATCCCCAATCGCGAGGGCGTCGAGCACCAACGGTTCATTACCGCTCTCAGGCGCCCGCCAGTGGAGGCCGTATTGCCAGACAAATCCGAGCGGATTACGCAGGAGTTGCCGCAGTGAACTCGCCGACTGAGTGCGGCCAAGGATGGCGTGCATCACCGGATGATCTGCGCGAACCAACCCGTCGTGTGGGGTGATTTCCGAGCGCAGCCAGTCGCGCCAGGAGGAGGAGGCCGAGAGCGCCTGAGGCAGGCCGCGAAACTCCTGCGGTCGTCCCATCAGGCGGTCGGTTTCACTGAAGGCATGATTAGGCACAGCATTGCGCCGCAGATAGGTTTCCATCGGCTCTCCCTGTAGCAGCGTGCTGCGGCCAAGGAGGCGGCCGTCGGTATCGCGCCGAGCCCGCGAAAGAACAACCTGCCGTTCGGTGGTGGCGAGAATCGTCGAGAAATCTCGGCGGTCCGCAGCACCAACTGGAAGGGGATCGAGTTCCGCGGTGGGAATGATGTGGTCAGAAAGCAGCCGATCTTCGGAGATTCCTCGAGGCCAGCGTGAGGAATTGAGGCCTAGCAGCCGTACAAACCGGCGTGGTGAAGCCGCGAGTGAACTCGCCGGCATCCAGGCGAGCGAGACGCAGGCATCTAGTCCGTCATCCTGCCTCAACGTCTCCAAAGTGAGGTCGAGGGAAGCAGCCGGACCGGCGAGCAAAGCCTTACGCCAGATCGACAACGCCCGACCGTGCAGCAGCGCCGTACCGATTGCGTCAGCCGCCTGCGCACCTTGGGCCAGCAGCGACACAATGTCCCGCAAAGCTGCTCCGTGATTGACTGCATCCGGCCAATCGGTGGCTGTTGTACGACCAATGAGCCGCGTCCAAGATTCAGGCGATGCCAGGGGGGCATCGGCCGGCAGGATACGAGTCCACCCTTCCGGTAGCGCCTGGAACGGCCCAGGATAGACGCTCAAGAGCGCCGACAGCCGGCGCATCCGCGTCTGCGACAGCCCGCGTAGCAGTATGTCCGCTAGTGCCGCTGTTGATTGCCCTTCCCGGCACGCCGTGATTTTTACGCCATGAACGAAATGGAGATCGATATTGGCGTCGGCCCGCAATGTCAGAAAGTGGTCGTCATAATCGGCCGGCGCGACGGAGGCGACAGCGATATCGCTTGGTTCAGCCGCCCCCGATGCCATCAACTCTCGCGCCCAGCGCAGGGCTTCAATAGCTTCATGAAAAGCAGTGGCCGCACTGACGGTGGCAATCGCCGGCGCTTGCGGTTCTGTGCTAACAATCTCAATTCGCTCGCCGTCGAGCCAATCAGGAACGGACCGCGGACCGGCGTTCCACCGCACCTGAACGCGCTCGGCCAGCGCATGTAGCAGGGGCCGCCAGCACGGCGACAACTCTGTGATGCCAACAATCTCAACTGGACCGAACAGCGTCTCGGCAAAGTCGAGCCGCTGCAAAGCCGCCGCGACAAGGTCGATGGGACGCAGCATAGCGGCTGGCATGGCGTGCAGAATAGCCTTTTCGAGGGCGGCGATCGACGCCAAGCGAGGATGCTCGGCGGCGCGTGCCTGAAGATCGAGCCCCGCGCGCCAGGCCTTGTGTAGCGTATCGACGGCGGCCCCTACCATACCGGGGAGGGCTCTCAGGGCATCGAGCTCGCCAAGCTCCGTCTCCGGCAAGCACGTCTGGACTATAGATCGTAGGGTCTCCTCAGCGACGGGCTGGGAAAGACCGCCGGCCAGTCGCGCTACGAGTTGCTCAAAGGTCATGATCTGCATGCCGTGGCGCCGCTCCCGCGCCGCGGCGAGTCGGATCTCGCGCATTGCGAGTCGACCGTGCGCGATGACTGTATGCCGTAACCGTTGTGTCACGTGGCCCCCCCAAACTCCATCTGTTACGGTCGGTCCCAGAAGTCTACATAGAGAAAAGCCATGGAGGCAGCGTTCAAGTGCCTCAAGCGGATTGAGTGATAACGTTTAGACGATGACCGCCTAAACGGGCGAAAATCTCCCGGCGGCAAGTGAAAATCAGAATCTGCGTTCGGGTTGCCGCACGCGAAATAAGGTCGAACATCCGCTCCATCCGCTCAGGGTCCGAATAGACAAGGGCATCATCCAGAATGACCATCGCGGGCTGACCGCCTTCTTTCAGAACGTCTGCAAAGGCGAGCCGCGTGAGCACGGCAATCTGTTCTTGGGTGCCTCCGGATAAGCCCGTGAATGATTCAGATTGTTGGGACTCACGCACGATGCCCGTGATTTTGAACTCATCGTCGCAGCTAATGGCCGCCCCAGGAAACAGAGTTTGTAAATATGGAGTCACGCGACGCACTATAGGAGCTAGGTAGCGCTCCTTGGCCGCCCGTTCGGCAGTCTCAAGACTTTCCAACAGCAGTTCCAGAACCTTTATCTCTCGCACAAAACGCTGACAGGTCGCTTCGAGGGATTCAACCAGTCGCTGCGCGGACGAAACCTGCTCCTCAATGCCGACGCCTTCTTCGCGCTCGATTCGGCTTTCAAGAATCGCGATGTCCTGACTTGTTTGCTGGCGGTCGTCTGCATACATCTGCTTAGCTTTCTGATACCGGGCAATGCGTGCGTCCATCCCGGCGACAGTTTCCTCCGGTCTGTTCCTTTGCATCTCCTCGACAACGCCACGCTGGGCCAGTAAAGCCACGTTTGCGGTCTTGAGGCGCTCGGCAAGGGTTTCTGGAGTCTCTTGCAGAAGAAGGCGATCGCGCTCTCGCGTGCGCCTTTGCTGTTCTTCAACCGCCGCTTCCTTTTGGCTTTCCGCCTGCGCATGAAGCCGGAGCAATTTACTGTGCTCGCGTTCGAGGTCAGCGATAGGTGCCCGTGCGATAGCCAGCTTGCTGGATGCGTCAGATTCCTCCTTAACTGCCTTTCTCAGGGCCTCGCTAGCCATGGCGAGTTTAGGAAGCGCCGAAATACCAGCAGTAGTCATACCGTCTTCGAGGGCAGTCGAGAGAACGGAAATATGATTCCGGAGGCTCTCCAGACCCGCTTTCAGCTTTTGTGCGGAATCCGCGGGAGTGTGGGTTGCCACTTCGAGACGCGTCTGTTCGAGTTCACGCTCACATTGCTGGCGCGTGGCGAGGAGTGCCTCGGCGTGCTCGATGTCGTCGGCTGAGATCGATTGCAGCGCATTACGCAGAGCGCGGGCTTCGCTGACCTGGCGAGCAAGCAATGTTTCGCGGTCCTTGATGCCAGGCTGGATCTTGATGTCTCCTAACCCCTCGATTGCGATAGAGGCGTCTTCGATAACCGGAATCGTTCCATTTGAGGGGTGTTGCCCATTGACCTTGACGCGCGCAATCGCGTCAGGCAACAAGACGAAAGTGAGCTGCGTTGCCTGAGCTTCCAGTACAGCTTGGGTCTGGCGCAACTTTTTATCGAGGGAACGAACGTTGGTCAGGTCGGCCTCAGAGATCGAGGCTGAGGCTAGTTTTGCTGTAAGCGCGTTGACCTTGGTTTGCGCTGCCTCACCAAGCATGAGGCGCTCGTTGAGGGTCACGAGATTCGCCGATGTTGTAGCGAGGTCGACGACGGTTCGAGCGGTGCGTGCACCGGCCGCGGCTTGGTCATAATCGTTACTCAGAGCGGCAACGAGTTCTCGCTGCTGAGTCAACGCTAGTTCCGCCTCATGGTAGGCTTCGAATGCCGCGGTTTCCTGGTTGGCCAATAGTGTAAGGGCATCTTCTGCGGCGGCGATTCTGGAGAGCAACTCGGCTCGGCTATCAACATCTCGAACGACATCGGCAACCCGGCTTTCGTAGAGACTTAAAGTAGCCGCAGCCGTGCGTTCTTGCTCCTCAAACCGTTGCGCTACGTCTCGCTTCTGTCCGGCCTCCGCAAGCAGGGTGTCCGTGCGCTCTTCTTCGCCAGCGGCCAACGCATCAGCGCGCCTTCGTCTGGCATTTTGGAGAGAGCGAACGTCCTGGACGAGTCGTTGCTGACGCCCTTGGATCTCGCTCAACTCCTCCTTCGCGTGCTCGAGTTCCTCAATCGTTTGTTTGTAGCGTCCTGCCGGTTTGCCGAGCCCGTTCCTGATCCTCGCGAGGTCGGCTCGCACATCAGCAAGAAGCATCTTCCCGCGTGTTCCACCGGCAAGTGCGCCCACTTCATCTTCTAAGCAGCCGTGGATAGTTTGACGGGCCGAATCGCTCAAGTCTGCTTGATCTGCCGAGTCTCGCTGGGTCACCCACAACGCCGCCCACATGCCCACATTTTCAGGCTTCGAGCCGGTTTTGCCAGCCTGAGTGAAATTCAGAATGTGCTGGAGATGTTCCTCTGCGGCTTCGCCGTGGTGAATGGTGCCATTCGGCATCGTCAGCCGCGCATATGGCTCCTTATGCAAAAAACGCTTCTCAATTTTGTATCGGCCCGAGGAAAGCTCAAACTCTAACTCCACGGTTGGCGACGTCTTATTGGTCCAGTGCTGCATGGACGCTACGTTGGCAGCCTTTGAGACATGTCGCTCAAAGAGAACTCCCCGAATTGCGGCGAGCAACGTAGACTTGCCGAATTCGTTTCCCTCCGCGAGGACATTCACACCATCCGCTACGCCTGTGAGGATGATTGGATCGGTGAACTTACGAAAATGCTCAATGCGAAGCGAACGTATCTTCATTGCGCCGCCGTGTGACGCATATGCAGGACGTACAGCCGTTGCAGGGCCTCGGCCGCAATGTCGCGGTCTTGGTTTTGGATATCTTGCGCAAGCCCTGAAAGTTGGTTCGCCGCCACCCGTACAAAGCCTACGTGGTCAATTGCCTCAAGTTCTGCCGCAGAGGGCTTTAGAAAAAGCTCGTCGGCGTTTAGTCGCAGTGCCCGCAACGCGCTCCCGAGAGATGTACTAATTCTCTGTTCAAAATAATCCCGAGCGGACAGGTCCAAGGTGCCACTGACCTTGAGTTGGAGGAGTACGCGGCTGAGGTCCGGATGGAGGCCCCGAATCTGCGTCTCGAGTGCGTCCACATCCTCAACGGAATTGACCATGGCAGACAATACGTGCCAGGTGAAGCGCCCTGAAACCAGTGGCGTCACAGTCGGAAGCGCCAGAGAGGTAACTTCGACCAGCAGTACGTGGCCCTCGGAATTATTGGCGTCAAAACGGTCTGGCTCGGGAGTGCCGGAGTACCAGGTTCGGTCGTCGATCCGGGTCATGCCATGCCAGTCGCCAAGCGCGAGGTAGTCCAGCTTAGCTGTTGCAGCGCGGTCCGCTGCCAAAAGGTTATTGGTGCTGGATTCAGTAGAGCCAAAGCTCCGCACTGATCCGTGGGCCAACCCGATGCGAATTGCGCCAGCCGGGGTCTCGGCATTATCAAACAGACCGGTTGGATCCCCGATCATGTGGCGCTGAGTCAAAATCGCGGGGATAATCCATGCGGAGCCATCAGCTATGGGCCGGGGCTCCGTCGACGTATGAATAATCACATTCGGGGGTAATCCAGTGCGGACTAGCCGTTCCCAAGGTGAATTGGCGGTGTGAGCATCGTGATTTCCGGGTATGAGGTGCCACTCAATCCCGGGAAACTGACGCATGCGCTCGATCGGGCGAAGGAGTATATCGAGACCCGGATACGCGTTCTCATAGATATCACCGGCTACGAGTACGGCTTCCGCCTGTCTTGAGACAGCGAGCTCGCCTACGCGCGAGATAACTTCCAGGCGCTCGGCGCGCAGAATTGCCAAGGTCTCGTCGTCGACGAATCCGAAGGTTTTCCCAATTTGAAGGTCGGAAGTGTGGAGAAATCGCATCGTGCTCAACAAGGTGCTCCATATGAAGCATATGCGCTTCTCGCTGCCTGTCGAGCCTTTATTTCGAACCTCGATCCAGAAACACAATATCTTGTGGTTGGTTCGGTCAAGCTACACCGGCTACCAACAGAGCAAGCGACACTAGAAATGCCAGAACGACAGTCGCCATGAAGTGGTGGTGGTCGGAAAGAGCCGCTCTCCGCACTGCGATGCACGCACACACATAAAGCACGACGAATAAGGAAAATAACAGCGACGGCCATTTTGTGCCGACGTTCTTTGTGCCAACGTTATTGCTCAATACGCACCTCTTAGAGCCGGAGACCGACGAAACCGGCCACGTTCGAAAAGCCGTTCTTCTCCGCCCATTCACGAAAAAACAGATTGTCAGGAAAAGGAATAGGCCCGTTCATACCCGCGTCGATCCACTGATGGATAGTCACGACAACCTGCCCGTCGAATCCCGCAGTTCCGGAATTCCAAGCCCTTAGAATCCTCAGAGCTATAAGCATCCGCGCGGGCCAATTGGCGTCGCCGCCATGTACCTTCTCTACTGCGAGTACTGACTCTTTGCATTGGGAAAAGTAGGCTGCATCCTCAAGCCAACCCTGGCGGTCGGCTCCATGTTTGCTGTCGGCGATCCGCAGAGCATTTTGCTCGCGCTCTTCAATCCAATCAACTAGTGTGCTCACGATCTCCTCCTTTGGCCCGTGCTTGCGCGCCACGGTCGAGAATGCTGTCTGACCGCTTCATCGTTCGATACTCCAACCTGGAACGATCTCAAACGCAATGAGGCTTATCGGGCAATTCGAGAAATCTGTCGCGCTTTGGCCAAAAAACTCGGCGGTTGTGAGTTGCAGCGCCTCGGCCATAGTGCTGGCTTGCGGAACGGCTAAATGGTAAGGGACGGTCTCGTACAGTTCGGGAATCGAAGATGCCTCGACTACCAGTCCGATCCTCCCCCAAAGGGCAGTATTGTTGCGGCCGTAGCCACAGCGCAATTCCACCACTCGACCTGAGCGGACGAGCTTCGAGGTCCACTGGCGCCGGCGCAGGCGAAGCTCCCAAGTCTTCGTCTGCAAAACAAAGCGATGGAACTGGCTTGAGCACATTGGTACAAAGAGACGATCTTGCTTCGTGACGCGTGGCGGCCCGGTGGGCACACTCACGGGCGACGGAATGCATTCCTCGGCCAACGGGTGACCGCAGTCGACACATGAGCCTGCGATGAATCGGTGCTCACCCGCTACCTTGATTGGTTCTCTGTAAACCGTTTGCTCCAAGTTATTCCCTTCGATGATCACACTTTTGGAGCGAACGGGCGCTGTTAGACGTCGCGTGGCTCATTTATCTTGGTCAAGTCCCCGCTGTCAGCAGCTTTCTTCGGCGCTGACAATCTGGATGCTCCACTGATGAACGGCAGACCGGCGATAACAGCAATAACCAGAATGCTAGAAGCCACGGAATGAGGCATGCGCACCGCCGCGATAAACATAACCTGTACGGACAGGAGAATCAGAAAGCCGATCACCGTGTCTCGGAAGCTCAACGCCTCCAACCGCATGTGCAGCTTGATAAGCGCGCCCAATAGGACCGCCAGTGAGGTGACCATTGACACAACCCCAACCCAGTGGTGCCCGGTCACAATTGCGGCCCGCAGCGCGACTCCAGCAAATATGTAGAGCAACACTAAAAGCCGAAGGAGCCGTGAACCCCACTGTTTAGCTACGTGAATATCCACAACAACACCTCTTTCATCGACGTACAAATTGTCATAGCCACGCGTATGCGCCCTCCGCTTGGGCCGGCAGGAAGCCCAGGCTATAGTCCAGCCTGAATAGCCTTCAAGAGTTCAGCATTGGCGGCTGCCGCTTGTGCGGTCCTCTTCTCCTCTGGACTCGAGGGGAGCCATTTATTCGCCTCAAGGCGATCGACCGAACCCCGCAGTTGTGAGAGCGTGTCGGTCGAGCAAAGTGTATCCACCCACTGGAGGAAGTCTTCATTAACGAGTTCCTTTGCTTCAGCAGCAGCATTCAGAAGTCGCTCAATACCGGGACGCTCAGACTCTGGCGCGCTCCACCTTGCCAATCCGATCGTCCGGACGGCTTGAGCATATTGCACCTGGCAAGGGATTTCCCGCTGCTTCAGGGGGCGAATTGACGCCTGAGCAATAACCGACTGGACAGCTCCCAATCCAGCGCACAAAAGCACCGGCAGTAATGATTGGCGGATGAATCCGAACAGCCACCGCAAGGCCCATTGTTTGTCGCGCAAAACTACACCTCTTTCACTAAAGTCCGCCCCGAGGTTGTCCACCACGGAGCGGCTTCGTTTACGCCCATTTCCCAGAGATGACGTCAAGCAACAATTTCCCGGCGTCCGCATATGTGCGAATGGGAACGGGCTGCATAGCCACGTTCAATTTGCCGCCGACTTGTATCCGGACGGCAAATACGAGTTCTTCGAGTTCCACGGCCTCTTGCGGGGTCATCACGACGTGCATGCGGGCACCGCCAAGCGACAATTCGTAGATTGCGTGAGGAGCCGTCGTGGCAGGAATTGCCACCTTCGCCGATGTAGAGACTGCGGGTGCTTCCAGGGTTGTCATCAATGTTCCTTTCTCTTTTCACTTCCTTGGTTTGTCCGTGGTGCTCATCGAGAAATTAGTTACAGTCAAGCATGGTCCGATTTGAAACTTAGTAGGAGTGCCGAATGCCCGGCGTCCGGAAACATTGGCATCTGATTCTGCTGGAGAGGCCCGCATACTACGTTGGCATAAGGCCTGACACGGAGGTCTCCACTCGGCGCCGTAGAAGTTGGTCGTATTTGGTGCATTCTCGACCCACGACATGCGTCACCAGCGATCCGCGGGTACGAAATGTAGCCAATCAGAACTAAGCGGTGCGAATAATGCAGTGCGCGGAAATTACCCGATGGCACTTGGAACTCTCCTGACTAATTGAAATCAAGACTATACCAGTACCATGCGTTAGACACTACAACTAATGTCTAGGCATAGCTGTAGCAATCTTCGTCATAACCGTTGTCGTGTCGCGTGCGTAGCCGTTGCGATTCCCGCTGTATCGCCGCTCCCCGCTGCGGTCCGAGCCGTGGAGGAGGCAACGGTAAACACTGTGGGATATGGGATGCAAGGACGTAGCCAGAGGGAGCGTCCACTCGCTCGATGGCGTTCCGTTGCCTATTGCGAACGTCCGTTATTTGGCCCTTCAAGTGGAACTGTTCTTCCTTGGCTGCGCATGACCGGCACAGCTCGCCGTGGTTGGACTTCGAGAGGACACACCCACATGTAAGGTTGGCGCACTTCCGAGGTGTGGGCTTGAGGCTCGGCCCCGACAGGTCGGCGAGACGTCCCATATCTAAAACAGCGCTACTCACTCTGGGGTACCGCCTTTTCTGTCAACGCGTCCGTCGCCGGCGTTGTTTTTGGCTTCGGTTGTTCCATCTCCTCCACGTCATACAGCGGGATCTTTGCAAGGCGATGCTTGTTGGCTCCTCCGCCAATCGGGCGGATTCTAGCGAATGGGGGTTCCAACTCCTCCAAATGACCACATCGCCAACCATCCCTGTAAAACCTTAGAACTGAACCGATGGCTGTCTCATCGAGTGGCATAGTGTTCCTGGCTTTCTTCTGTGGCGCATGTGGGTGGGACGTCGGCATGACTGCGCTTCAAGTTGCGGATAGGCGCGAAGCTGAAGCGGTGGAGCGGCGTCGGACCAAACTTCTGAAGTGCTGCAAGATGCTGGGCTGTGCCGTACCCCTTATGCGTGGCGAAGCCATACTCAGGATACTTCGCGTCGAGCTCCACCATGAGCTCATCCCTGGCAACCTTTGCCACGATAGAGGCCGCGGCAATCGAACAAGAGAGGGCATCACCGTGAAGAATTGAGGTCTGCGAGATAGGTATGTCGATCGATTTTGCATCGATGAGGAGATGGTCGGGCATGACGTCGAGGCCATGGATGGCTTCGTACATCGCCATTTCAGCCGCACACAAGACGTTTGACCTGTCGATTTCCGCGCTCGATACGTGCGCGACACTCCAGGCGATGGCGCACAACTTGATTTCCGCTGCGATCCGTATACGTTTTTTTGGGGAGATGAGCTTAGAGTCGCGGAGCTCGGTGAGCTTGCAATCGCGCGGAAGGATCACAATTCCGCCAGTTACAACGTGCGCCCAACTGCCGGCGCCGACCTCGTCAACGCCCCCAATCCGTGTGGCTCCGGCCGCATAGGCGGCTTCTTCATAGTCAAAGTTGCAGACGAGAGAGCGTAAGAATGTGTCTTTCGATTGGCCGTGAGCCACAATGGTTATCCTTACTGAGCTAACTATACCACTGCCACTGTGTATTAGATGTGACGGACGTCATAATGTAGGGCAACGCGGTCTGTTGTGGCCGGCTGCCCTACACATAGAAGTCCGCTTATGCTGCTAATGGCAAAAGCAATTGCGGAGAAAGCACTGTCTCCTCGACTTCGATCGGGATCTCAGGCTGGCGCCGCGCTCTCGTCTTCGTAAAGTCGGCCAGAACAATCTCTGTCACGACTGAGACGTTACCCTCCCACTCCTAACGTCCTCACCGAGTCCACCACCAACCCTCGCCGTATCTTCGAGGACGTAGCCCTAAGAGAGCTTGCCGAGTCCATTCGAGTCCAGGGCGTTCTTTCACCCTTGCTCGTTCGCCCTCTTACCGGGCAGAGCTTCGAGATCGTTGCAGGAGCCAGACGCTACCGCGCCGCTCAGATGGCCGAGGCCGCAACCGTTCCCGCTCGCATCGTCAACCTAACGGATGCCGAGGCGATGGAAGCCGCGCTGATTGAGAACCTGCAACGCCGCGACGTTCATCCTTTGGAGGAGGCGCAGGGCTTTCATGCGCTCTTGAATCTGGAGGAACCGAAGTACAGCATCGAACAGATCGGGGCCAAGGTTGGCAAGGCTCCGGCGTACGTCGCCAGCCGCGCCCGATTGACGGAACTTATCCCGGCAGTGGTCGAGGCGTTCTATGCCGAGGAAATCGGAGTTGGACACGCCTTGCTTCTGGCGAAGCTCCAGCCAGCCCAGCAGGAAGCAGCCCTCAATAATTGCTTCCGCGAGGAGTGGAGCGGGGCAGGGGGGAAAGCCAAGCGCATCGTCCTTCCCGTCCGGCACCTTCAACACTGGATAGAGCACAACGTCCTCTTGCTCCTGAAACAGGCGCCGTTCAACAAGCGTGATGCCCAACTCGTTCCCGCCGCCGGAAGTTGCGTTGATTGCCCCAAGCGCACCGGACACAACAAGCTGCTTTTCGCGGATGTGAGCGGGAACGCGGACGCTTGCACCGATCCAATCTGCTATGCCGCCAAGCTGGAAGTACACGTCCAGAAGGAGATTGCAGCCAAACCGGAGATAGTGCAGATCAGCACGGCCTACGGCAAGACGCAGGATGGCAGCAAGATCATCACCCGTAGCAAGTACGTTGAGATTCGCGCGGACAAGCCGGACACCCCGGAGAAAGCGAAGCAGCCGGAGTTCAAGACGTGCAAGTTCATCGCCGAAGCCATCGTCTCCGAAGGCATCGACAAGGGCGAAGTGCGGAGGGTTTGTGCCGAAGCGGATTGCCCGATTCATCACCCCAAGAAGCAGTCCACAAAGGCCGATGCCAGCTTCAAAGCCGAGCAGGACAAGAGCCGGAGAGAACAAGCACTGGCGAACGCTACCGGAATGCGCGTGCTGCAAACCATCGTCGCCGCCGTTCCAGTTCGATTGATGAAGCGAGACTTTCTCTTCATCGCCGAACAGATGCTCCCGTTGCTTGACGACAAGCGGCTGGAGATGATCGCTCGGAACCGAGGCATCAGAGCGAAGGAAGGCGAAACCGCAGCCAAGCTGCTAACCGCATTTCTTCGTAAGGCCGAAGAGGGCGTTATGGGCAAGCTGATCGTCGAGGCTGTCATCCTGCTTTCGGCGAGCAAGCAAGCGGACGGAGGTAAGGTTCTCCGCGCCGCAGCCCAGGCGTATAAGGTGGACACCGATGCAATTGCCCTCAAGGTCAAGCATGAGTTCGCCGCCAAAGAGAAGGCGAGGTCCGCTGCAAAGATCGAACCGAAGCCAGTACCGAAGGCATTGAAGAAGATCGCCTAAGAGCCACAACACTTGAATGAGCCTGTCCTTCGGGACAGGCTCAGCTTTTTTGCCAGCCCGTCTTTCCCACCCTGAAGGGCGCTCTCGCAACTGCGAGAGCGTCATTTTTTGGTACGCCGTGCATGAATGACAGCTTGGGGGTGTAAGTCCCCTTCACATCCTGATGGAGGAGAAGTGATAGCGAAGCGCAAAGGCGTCATCGCGAGGTGGGGTCTGGAGGAAGCGTGGAGCAAAGACGCGAGCCGATGGACAAGAACCGGATATGAGGCATACGGCGCTGGACGAGCTGGCCAATGACAGCGAAGTCCACATCCATCAAGAGCGCTGGTTGTAGATTCGGCGGTTGCGCGTTGAAGGCGGTCATTCTTATCGCGGGAGGTCTGCTGCATGTCCCGGAACCGGGACTGAGGGTGGAGCGATCCACTCTGACCGTGCGGCAGGAGTCAGCAGCGGGCATAGTAGTCGCGCAAGCGGCGAAGGCCCAAACGGAAGGAAGCGGCAAGTAGGCGGCGCGACTCGATGAGCGGCAAGCGGCAGAAAACCCAGCTTCGGCTGGCCTTTGGCGAGGAGGGGCGGAGTGAAGCTCCAATGGCTCCTGGCGGAGGGTCCGAAACGCTCACGGCGAAGCGCATGATCGAAACCCCGGCTAGTAACCGCGAACAACTGATGGAAGAGGTCTGCGAGCGAGAGAACTGCTTGCAAGCCTTGAAGCGAGTGAAGTCCAACAAGGGCAGTCCGGGCATCGACGGTATGACGGTGGATGCGTTGACTGTTTACTTGAAGGAGCACTGGCCAGCCATCCGCGAACAACTGCTTGCAGGGACTTACAAGCCGCAGCCGGTAAAGCGGGTAGAGATACCCAAGCCGGACGGAGGGGTGCGTCAGTTGGGTATCCCGACGGTGCTGGACCGGATGGTTCAGCAGGCGGTAATGCAGGTCTTGCAGGGCAGGTGGGACGCGGAGTTTTCCGAACACAGTCACGGGTTCCGGCCCGGACGCTCGGCGCATCAGGCGGTCGCCAAGGCTCAGAAGTATGTGGCCGAGGGACACCGCTGGGTGGTGGATCTGGATCTGGAGAAGTTCTTCGACCGGGTCAACCATGACAAACTGATGGCCGCCGTGGCGCGACGGGTCGCCGACAAGAGGGTGCTCAGGCTAATACGAGCGTTCCTTACGGCGGGCGTGATGGTGGAGGGGCTGGTGGGTCCGGTGGACGAAGGTACGCCGCAAGGCGGCCCTTTATCGCCACTGTTGTCGAACCTCGTGCTCGACGAACTTGACCGGGAACTGGAGCGGCGCAAGCACTGCTTCGTGCGCTACGCGGACGACTGCAACATCTACGTGCGCAGCCGCGCGGCAGGGGAGCGGGTGAAGAGGAGTATTACCGGCTTCATCACGCGACGGCTCAAGCTCAAGGTCAACGAACAGAAGAGCGCGGTGGCTCGACCGGCAGAACGCAAGTTCCTCGGCTTCAGCCTGACCAACGCACGAGAGCCGAAGCGGCGTATCGCCGCCAAAGCTCAGATGCGGTTCAAGCAAAGGGTGCGGGAACTTACGGGCCGGACGCGGGGCATCAGTATCGAGCAGATGACCAGGGAACTATCCAGCTACTTGCGTGGTTGGAGGGGTTACTTCGGCTTCTGCGAGACGCCCTCGGTGCTGAAATCTCTGGATAAATGGATACGGCACAGACTGCGATCCGTGATCTGGAGACAATGGAAACGTGGACGGCTGCGCTTCCGGAAGCTGCGCCAAAACGGCGTGAGTCACGACCTGGCCGCACAAACGGCCGGCAGTGCCCACGGCCCATGGCGCTTGGCTAACAGTCCAGCCATGAACCACGCTTTTCCGATTACTTACTTCGACTCGCTTGGCGTTCCAAGGCTGTTCGCTGGTCCATAGCTCAATCCATCCGAACCGCCGTATGCGGACCCGCATGTACGGTGGTGTGGCAGGGGAGAGTGGGCGACCACTCCCCCTATGCCGATCCCACCCGACGGGCTTGCATATCTTGCAGGAACTCTGAGGGTGAAGGCACATACACGAGAAGGAGAATTACCTCCAATCGGGCCGGTTCATCACCGGCAGGGCCTGTGGATCGTTCAACCGATTTCGCACCGGCGTTGACGTCTGAGATCTCACTGGAGGAGATTATATTCGGAAAAGCAGAAAGACTCACACGAACACACGGCCACTCTTCAAACGTGACGTTCCCACAGCCATGAGCGACCGAGAATTTCCGGCCGTGATCGTCCCGCCAATTCATAAAATGTTCAGGTTTTCTTTGATATTTTGGAAAAAACCGAGAAGCCCCCGGTTTATGAATGGGTTGGAACAAAGGAAAGTTAGTATACGCCAGTACCTTCCACAACGTATGTGACCCGGGTTACAGCTAGCTCGTAGTGCGTTCTGCCAGTCTTCGGCAATCAGCATTCACTCTTGGAGTTCACCTCCAAACCAACGGATGCAAAGTTCTCACCGGTAACACTCAGAGCCCTCTGTGACTGGAGTGACATGCTTCCCAAGTCCCCTTCTCGTACTGTTCTAAGATTGATGTCGCTTCGTTATCTAGCGGACGCTCATGTGTCCAGCAGTGGAAGGCGATCACGGTTCTTCAGCACCATAGCTCGCTGTCTTCAAATTGGGTTGCTTAGCTTGCCGGTGTGGTCCGCAGCGGCGCAGCAGCTATCAAGCCGGGTGCAGGGGGCTTCCGATCAAGAAGTTCCCATTCCCACTTCCAGTCACAACCCTTTGGGCTACTCGGATGCGAGCGCCCGAGCGGAGTTGACTGCGTACAAGGTAGCCACTGGCGGTTCTGGCTGGACTAGTATGACTGCGAGTGGCAAGATTTCTTACGATGGAACGGCGGAGACATTGCCTGCTTCCTTACTCATCCTTCCGGGCAATCGCGCCAAATTGGATGTGACGAAGCCAGACGGACATGACACTACTGTCTACAACGGAAACCGCGGCAGTATCACGCACAGCGGGTCAAAAAAAGTCCTGCTTGCCCCGCGAGGAGCTGCCTGCGGCTTTGCGCCGTTCGATCTTCCATTGCATGCTGCCCAGGGTGGCCAGCAATTCTCCATCGTCGATCATGGTTCCATGTTGCTTGAGGGCACTACGCTTCGCCGCATCAGCGTCGAGGTGGCCATACCCCAAAAGGATCTCTTTCCTTATGAGAAAGAGGATCGTTCCGTTGTGGATATGTACTTCGACCCTGCAACACATTTGCTGATGAAGACGGCTTCTCTGGTGCCTATCCCAGGGAGTAGCCGCCCAGTTTTGTTGAAGGTAAACAACTATTCGGGGTACCAGCGCACGGGCCGATTTCTGCTGCCAACAACAATCGATGAGACCATCAACGGTCAGACAATTTGGAAATTGGTTCTCAGTTCGCTCGATGTTACCAAGGCCCCCGCCAAAGAGGACTTCGCTTTCTGAGTAGGAGATCGACATGCGTCCACTTGCCTCGCTGATTTGCCTTGTTCTTTTGTCTGCGGTAGAGTTCTTTCATCCGGCTGGATCGGGTGCTCAGTCCTACCTGCAGGAGACTGGAAGTCCCGCCTTCGCGGTCAATATACCCGTTCCAAACGGCTACATCAACATCGCCAATGGCAACCTTCATCTCGAGTTTTCGCTCTCGACATTGAAGCAGCGTGGACAATTGTCGCTGAATGAAAGGCTGGTTTATGACAGCCGCATCTGGAAGATCATCCAGTACAACCACAATTACTGGTGGCCGTTGAACATCCCAAACTCTGCTGCGGGCTGGAGGTTTGTGAAGGGGAATGAGGCCGGAACGTTCGTCTATAACTACGTGTCTTCAAACTCTAATGACTGCGGAGACGGTAACTATTCGAACTATTACTCGTCTTCGATGACATGGACCGATCCGAGCGGCACTGCCCATCTTTTTGACGCTCTTTACAATCAGTCCTACGAGTGCGACGGCTCATCAGGCCAATCTTTATCCGGAGGCTATGCCACAGATGCAAGTGGGTACCAGGTAGCCGACGATGGCAATGGCAACCCGGTCGTAAAGGATGGGGCCGGCACCGAGGTTTACCCTCAGGTCATTGACCGCTTCGGGAACTACTACTCGCCCGACGGTGGTGCGGACCTCGTAGACGATCTGGGGCGAACTCCGGTCATTACTACCCAGACCGGCAACCAGACCTTCTACGATGTGCTCGCACCCAATGGCCCCATCTCGAACAACGGAACCCGTGTCCGGTACACAGTAACGATGGAACAATTGGCCCTGAACACCGGGTTTGGGCAGCAAGCAGTGGTGGAGTACCAGAACAACGGCAATCCTCCGGGAAGCAATCACCCGAACATATCGGCCATTCAGAGCATTCAACTGCCCGACGGATCCTCTTACCAGTTTAACTACGACTCGTACGGTGCCATTCAGTCGGTGACCTTGCCAACCGGCGGTTTAGTCAGTTACGGCTGGACGAACTTCCAGGACTCATACCAGAACGTGAATCATTGGGTCGGAACGGAGACCATAGCCGGGGGTACGACCAACTTCACTCCGGCAGTGATCAGCAACTGCTCAAGCGGTGGGACAGGCTGCCAGGAAAATGTAACAATGCAGCGGCCGAGCGGAGATCAGACAGTCTATACATTGACGCTTCACAATGGTGCGTGGGACACTGCGACCACGGTCTATGCGGGTCCAGCATCGTCCGGTCAGGCGAAGCAGACCGATCAAACGACCTACGACTTTGCAACATTGTGCACCTACACTATGGTGTGCGGGGGTGCTCAGTACATCACAAAGTCCAACGAAGTCACGACCCTTCCAGATGCGAATCTGGCGACGCAGGTGCAGACGTTTTATACAAACCCGCGATTGGGACAAATCACCTCGGTAGGTCAATGGGACTATTATCCTACCGGCTCCAATCCATCCTCCATTCCGACCCGGCAGACGAACTATCAGTATTCCGGCCTCGATTTGAGCTCCGAGATACATCTTGACGTCTCCGGCAACCCAGCGTCAGCTACCACCTATACCTACACTCCCACGGCGACTGCTACTTCCGGCATTGTGGGCCATGGCACGGCAAACGCGGGCGGCCCTTATCTTACCTCGGTAACAGCCAGCAATAACGCTCCCGCAGGATTGGTTACCAGTTCATACACCTATGAGGACACTGGCGCTCTCCTCACGGCGCAGGACGCAAACAGTAATCCCGTGACTACGTACAAATACGATCCGACGCATACGTTTATGATCGAGGTCGACAAGCCGAACACGGCCACGTGGGGGACAACGTATCAGCATGTGAGCAAGGTCTCCGTTGACTCTAATTCGGGAGCCATCCTGTCCTCCGATGATGAAAACAGTGTGGCCCAAGGGCAGGCGTATCAGGTGCAGTATTCCTACGAGCCAGTGGGGGGCCGCCTGCAGAAGATCACGTACCCCAAAGCGATGCCGAATGATCCGACGGGGGGCAGTCAGACCTACGCTTATCCTAGCTCGAACGAGGTCGACGTAACGATTGCCCAGACTGCAACGGTCAACGTCACGACAACACAGATCGTGGATGGATACGGAAGAGCAAGCCAGACGATCTCGGGCTCAATCAGCTCAACCCAGGGTTATGATTCAAGCGGACGGCCATATAGCATCACCAATCCGACAAACGGTGCGGGAGCCACCAACGGTACGACTTATATGTATTACGACGCTCTCAATCGTTTGAGCTCGGTACAAAATCCGGACGGCAGCACGCGGACTATGCAGGTAACCGGGAATGCTGCACTCGCAACGGATGAATCAGGACACCAAGGCAAACAGGTGTTCAATGCGTTCGGCGAACTCACATCCGTCTTCGAATCAGACCCCAACGATGGTGCCTTGGGGCTTGAAACCGACTACCAGCGTGATGGATTGGGGAATGTAATCTGCGTTGAGCAGCATGGAAACACTGCCGGCACCGGATGTACCGCCAGCCCCTCTTCAGACGCAACAAGCGCATGGCGGGTGCGCCGTTTCTTCTATAATTCGCTCTCTCAGTTGAAGGCCGCCGGCATTCCGGAACATACGTTTCTCCCATCTGCTCCCGCAAACCATAATTGTGGTATCGGCACGGGCGGAAACCAGTGGACGGATTGCTATTACTATGATCTCAATGGCAACCAGACGAGTAGCGTCGATAATCGTGGCGTGACTCGTGCTTTTACCTACGACGCTCTCAATCGACCACTTATAAAGACCTCTCCCAATGGGACAACCCAGGACTTAGCGTACGATGCAACCACGAATGGCGTGGGCTACCTCGCATTTGGATCCAACGATGTCAACGCTGCGGCAGGCTACGGATACGATACTTTGGGCAGGCTTATCTCAGAATCAAGTTGCAGACCAAGCAACTGTTTTGGGACTGGCTATGTCGCGATGACGGCAGCCTACGACCTGACGGGAAACAGAATCTCGATCACTTATCCGGATGGTCGAGTCGTCGCGAGCTCCTACGATATGTTGAACCGGCTGTCTACGGTTAATTACCAGCAATGGGGTGCAACGATCATTGGCTCAACATACTGGACGGCGGCTTCGTACGCTCCACCTGGACTACTGCAAACTGCGAATTATGGGAACGGGGTCCAGATGCAAGCCGGCTTCAACAGTCGCCTGTCTCTGACCTCGCTGAGCTACCAGTCCACCAGTCCTACGCCGCCACAGACCCTCTTCAGCAAGAACTATCAATGGGATCAGAATGCCACCAATCTATTGGGCGAAATAGATCAAATCACCACCAAGCAAAGGCAGTTCGGGTATGACAATCTGAATCGACTCGTCTCGGCAGAGGACGTCGCGGTGACTGCCGCCGCAGCCACGGGTACGGTTGAGATCACCGGTTTTGAAGGGTTTCAGCAAGTATGCGATGGCGGCGGCGGTCTTAACACACAGGCTGTTCGCTCGCAGACAATGGCGCAGCCGCAGATGCCCATCGGCGGATGCACAAACGTCTACGATACCGGATCGATCTATATCACGGTTGGTGGATACACGGTATCTGCTCCGTATCACAGATTCAGCACATCCATTGCCTTGGCCAATGCCCTAAATGCTCTTCTCAATGCCGGCGGCTCCCCCGTTGCTGCGACCGTAAGCGGTTCAACAATCACATTGACTGCGAAGACAGCAGGGCTGTCAGGTGACTACCCTCTTTCGTATTCGACCGACGGAGACTTCGACGCAACCTTTTCTGGAAGCACCATGATGGGAGGCCAATCAGCGCAACCTATACCAGGAGGGCTGAATGATCAGTACGCTCTCGACGCCTGGGGCAATCTTAGCCAGATGGGAGGAACGAGCGGCGGCTTTAGCCAGCCGATCAATCAACAAAATCAGGTATCGACCTTCTCCTACGACGCCGCCGGCCGGCTCCTGAACGACTATGTGACGAGTTATAGCTACGACGACGATGGCATGCTGCTCACCAGCAGCGACGGTACCTCCTATGCCTATGACGCGTTGGGCTTCAGGGCACAAGACTCCCAGGGCGGCGTCTCGAAGGAGTATTACTACTTCGGAGGGCAGCTCGTCGCCACCCTAAATCCCGCGACAGCCGCATGGACGGACATGATCTATGCCGGTGACCAGAAGATTGCCGTGGTGGCCGGAAATCAGACCGCGCCGCCCGTTTACCTTCTCCCGGACCATCTTGGATCCGAGGCCGCCTCGGTCGACAGCAACGGAAACCTGCTTGCCAGTCTGGACTACACCCCCTTTGGGCAGGTGATCTCAGGCTCCAGCACGGACACATCGATTTTCACAGGACTCGAGCGCGACCAGTCCGGCCTCGATCATGCGACCTTCCGGCAATACTCCTCGAATACAGGGCGCTGGACAGTCCCCGATCCTAACGATGGAAGCTATCAGCAAAGCGATCCTCAGAGTCTAAACCGATACGTCTACTCAAGAAACAATCCCTTAGCTTTCACAGACCCAACAGGATTACAGCAGGGAACTAATGGTGATCCTCCTATTTCAGGAGGAGGCGGAGACTGCCCGCTATGTGATGATTTTATAAACTTTGTTATTAATGGCATCGGCGACCTGATAGGTCAAGCGCCCCAATTCACCGGAAACGCCCCGCAGCAAGCCCAAGGGAAATCTCTGCGGAGACAGATCACAAATAGAAATCCGAATGCTCCCGATAATCCCAACGATTCCATGGGCAGAGGATCGTCAGGAGGAGTATCGTCAGGATATTTTGGCGGAATCTTCTATATTAATGGAGATCCAAGTCATGCCCCAAACAAAGCTTGCAGCTCTCAACCTTCGACCGGTTTCTACACAAACAAGCAGTTTCAAGCCGACGCTGGTATTCTGAGCAACGAGTTGGGTGTACCCGCCAATTTGGTCATGACGGTGGCCGGAGCCGAGAGTACCTATGGAACATCACGATTCGCGACCCAAGGCAACAACTATTTCGGTATGCATGCTGGTGCCACTGGGTCGGTAGGACCGTTCGCAGGCAATCCCATCATGGCAGCGTTTCCGTCTGGTGATGGGTTCCTATTGTCCGGTCAGAGTTTTGTACATGCTGTAAGGCCCCTATTGTCCGGACTGAAGAATCCTGCTGATCCTACTCAGTTCTTTACCGCGATCCATGCGAAGTTCGGCGTTACAACGCCGAACTACGTACGCACAATGGTTGGAAACGCAGGTATGGCAACCATTCGAATGCAGTGCCCATAAGGAGTAACCATGAGAGGGACGTCGTGGCAAGTAATCATCGTACTGACGCTCATCTTCGTTTCATATCTTCACGGTCAGGCCAAGAACGCTGGGATCACAGAAAGCCAGGCTCATGAACTTGCTCGAATGACAATGTTACCGTCTGGCCGGAATTTGCCTGACATGCGATTCAATGAGGAAGATGCACTTAAACCGGGCCCTTTCTACTGGTTTTCAATAACGGCGAGAGTTCCGGATGATGAGAGTCCGCTCTTGGGTGCATTTGCAGTCAACAAATTGAGCGGGGATGTGTGGGACGTTGTCTCTTGCAAGAGACTTGTCAACAAGGATGTCCTTTCAGCTCAAGCACGTCTTCGACATGAAATGCATACGTCTGAGAGTGTCTCTACAAGTCATTCGCACATAGCGCCATGCGCACCATAGATTTTCGTCGAGTTAAACACGGGAGCTGCCCCAAGTAACTGCACACAACCGAACGTGATCGACTTCATTCATGCACATCAAGACGATGCGAGTAAATTACAAACGAAGTATGGGGTTCAGGCCGACTATTTTTTGGGTCTTTCCGGTTGGGAAAGTCAATGGGGAGCGAATGGTTTCGCACAAAACGGAAACAACTTCTTCTCCCTACATGGAGGATCGACTGCCCCGTTTGCGAGCGGGCCTGCAATGAAAGCCGGAAGAGCAGATGAATGCGGGCGGAAACAACATCGCATACCCAAGCGTTCAAGCGTCCTCGCAAGCATGGACAGCTAATTGGGGCTCCTATTTAGCCGGTTCGCCCCAGAATCCCGGTCCGCCCCAGACCATTCAAGCGTATGCCGCCGCGCTGAACAGCAACCCGAATCACATGTACAACAGTAATCCGGCCTATCCAGGCCAACTCGCTGCTCGATACAAGCAGCTAGTACCGTGGCCGCTTGAATGCGTAGTTTAGTTTTAGGCGTGCCAGCTTTCTTGTGAACTTCCACTTGATGGTGATCTTGTGGCGGTTGGCGCTGCGATTCCAGGCTTTGGCTTGGCGGCGCAGTGTTGCGATATCCGCGATTCTGCGTTTTCCGAGGCACTGGCGGCTGAAGAGGCCAATCTCAATCTCGGCCTGGTTCTGCCAGCTTCCATGCTTGGGGGTGTAGTGGACGGTAAAGCGCTCCCACAACCATCCGCCGTCCGTTTCGCCGAAGCGGTCCACCAACGCCTTGCGGGTATGGGTGCTCAAGTTATCCATGACCAGATGAATGGTGTGGGCAGCGGGATAGTGCTCGGCGATGCCCAACAGAAAATCGGCAAACTCGGGCGACGAGCGGGTGGGCGTCACTTTGGTGAAATGGACCCCTGCCTTGGGCTCGATGCCGCAAAAGACATTGGCCGTGCCGCAACGCTTGTACTCATAATCCCGTCGTGCGACCTGCCCGAGTTGCATGGGAATTGATTTTGTCTACTTGATCTGGCCCCTTTTGATGGTCTGAATTGGCCCCACCCTGGGTTTGTGTTTGGTCAT
>PKWK01000324.1 GCA_003133205.1 Granulicella sp.
CTTTGCCCTTGCTGTTGCTTCTGAGATAGGCCCAGGCTTTAGCCTGGGCGTCAGCTGGCTTAGCCGGATGGGGGTTTTAACCCCCGGGATATGCTCTTTCATCTCTCCCCGCCTCCGGAATTGTGTCAATAGCCCCCGCTCACACCCAAATTTATTTTCCCCAATCCCCACAACAACTTACGCCCATAAAAATACCCGAAAATAGTTGGCATAGTAGTTATGCTCCAACCCATATAATTAAGGTAGTTGATTAGAGAAAGAACAAAGGCCCGGCGCACCTCGCGTCGGGCCTTCCCATTTAATCCAGGATCCCGACCGGAAGAGTCGTCATTCTGGTGCAGCCAGAATCTCCGTAGTTGCCTTTCGCTCAAATCCATGAAGTATATACTAATCGGTATATACCACGTTTCAACCATCACCGAATCAGCAACATAACATATACCCCCGGGGGGTACCACATGCCAGCAACCTACGCAGACTTCGATCGCGAACCATCCAAGCCGCACCAGTGCATGCACGAATCCGACAAGGACGGCACCCGCTGCCGCGCCACCGCCATGCACAACGAGTACATGTGCTACCACCACCGCTCCGACGACATCCCCACCGTCATCCAGAACGACCCTTTCCTCATCGAGAGCCTCGCCGACCGCGCCGCAATCCAGAAAGCCCTCACCGACGTCGCCGCCCGTCTCGCCTGCAACCACATCGATCTCAAGCGCGCCGGCCTGCTCCTCCAGACCCTCCAGATCGCCTCCTCCAACCTGCCACCCCACCCCCGCACCACCCAGGCACCCGCCACTGCCCCCTCAGATGCCGCCGCAGCTCCCGCTTCAGAAGCCGTCATCCTGAGCGAGGACCCTGAGCTTGCCGAAGGGGACGAGTCGAAGGACCCCGACGCGCTCCACATCGCCCTAGCCGCTCACCCCATTCCGCCACAGAACCCAGAAACCAGCAACCAGCAACTAACAACCTGCGACCCTTATTCCAGATACTCCTTGATCCACGGATCCTCAGAGTGGATCAACTCCTCCGTCGTCCCGTGAAAGACGACGTTTCCTTCATTCAGCATCAGGAATTTTGTGCTGTCGTCGATCCCGTGATTCGGCCCGTCCTTAGGCAGCGCCACCATTCCTTTGGCCGCGTCGTATCGATGCGTCGCCAGGGTAAACGCGTCCTGCAAACGGTGCGTCACCAGCAGCGACGTCGTATGCGAGACATCCCGCTGCTTCATCACCAGCTCGATGATCGTGGTCGATGTGATCGGGTCGAGCCCGCCCGTCGGCGAATCGTACAGGATTAGGTCGGGCCCGGAAATAATTGCCCGTGCAATCGACACACGCCGCCGCATCCCTCCCGATAGCTCCGACGGAAACTTATCGATAGCCTGCTCCAGTTCCACAAACTTCAACGCTTCCACTACCCGTGTATGCGCCTCGTCCACGGGAACATGCTCCTCGTGCAGCCGGTACGCGACGTTGTCCTCCACGCTCAGCGAGTCGAACAGAGCGGATTCCTGAAACACCATGCCGATGTGCGCGCGCAACGCGTAGAGGTCGCGCTCACGCATGGTCGTAATCTCCTTGCCGAAGATGCGAATGGAGCCGGAGTCCGGCCCAAGCAGGCCATTCGCAAGCTTCAGCAGCACCGACTTTCCGCAACCCGCGGGCCCCAGCAGGATCAGCGTCTGCCCGCGCTCCACCGAGAAGGAGATGTTCTGCAGCACCGGCTTCACGTCGAACGTGATCGACACGTCCTTGAATTCAACGACGGGAATCTTGTCGTCGGACGAGTCCATCGTTGCGGCGCCGGGGCTGGGGATGGCTTCGCTCATAGGCGCGCTCAACTGCCGAAGATACCAATCATGGCGCGAGTGACGAGCAGATCGACAATGATGATGAACACCGACGACACAACGACTGCCTGCGTAGTCGCACGGCCCACACCTTGCGTGCCTCCCGTGGTCTTCATCCCGAAGTAGCAGCCGACGGTGGCGATAATTAACCCGGAGAACAGGGGCTTGGTCAGGCCCTGCACGATGTCTCCGTGAACCAGGCTGCGATAGGAGTTGTGCAGATAGAGGTTTCCGTTGAGGCCCAGCAGGTAGACGGCGACCAACGCTCCGCCGGCGATCCCGAACGCGTCCGCAATGATAGTGAGGAAGAACAGCATGAACACAGTGGCGATCAGGCGTGGCGCCACCAGCTTACGGACCGGGTCCGTCCCCAGCGCGCGCATCGCGTCAATCTGCTCGGTCACCTTCATCGAGCCCAGCTCGGACGCCATCCCAGCGGCGTTGCGCCCCGAGACCATCAGCCCGGTCAGCACGGGGCCAAGTTCCTTGACCATCGACAGCGAGACCAGCGACCCCGTCATGGAGACGGCGCCAAACTCCTGCAGCGCAGTCACCGACTGCAGCGCCAGCACGCAGCCAGTAAAGAAGCCCGTCAGCACGATGATCGGCATCGAGCCCACGCCAATCGAGTCCATCTGCGTGAACACATCGGCCCAGTAATGCGGCCCCGTGAACACGTCCGCAATCGCCCTGCCGGACAGAATGGAGTACTCCTGCACGGCCGCGATCCGCTGCTTGATATAAACGTCTGGAGACACTAAGGCCATATTCTTCTGAGGCTCAGGTTATCAGATGCACGGATCGAACTCGCGTATGCACACTATGTTCAGGCTCCAGAAACCAGTCCAGCCACGCAAGTAACCCGCCACAGCCCTCTTCCTCCGTGGTTCACAGGCACTTGAAAGTGAGAAGATAGAGGGATGACTGCGGAATCTCCGGCGGACACCATGTTGGCGGCCGTCTTGCACGGCAAGGAAGACCTGCGCATTGAGCGGATTCCCGTTCCGCGCGTCGGCGAAGGCGAGATCCTCCTCCGCGTCGGCGCGGCCCTGACCTGCGGCACCGACCTCAAAGTCTATCGCCGCGGCTACCACGCCATGATGCTCAAGCCGCCCATCGTCTTCGGCCACGAACTCGCCGGCGTGGTCGCCGTAACGGGCCCCGGAGTAACCAAGTTTGCCGTGGGAGACCGCATCGTCCCCATGAACTCTGCCCCCTGCGACGCCTGTTACTTTTGCCGCCACGGACAGCAGAATCTCTGCGAACACATCCTCTTCAACAACGGAGCCTACGCCGAATACATGCGCA
>PKWK01000028.1:0-1847 GCA_003133205.1 Granulicella sp.
ATCGAAGATCGGACGAGACGACTGCAGTACAACTGCGCATCCATCCCTCGTAACTGGCGGTCGCGCTTTCGATGTTTAGTTCTCTGCCTTCGGACAATTGTCCGACGACGGATCTTCTCGTGTGCTGTTCAGTCTTCATGACCCTCCTGACATTGTGAATCGCATGTTCATGCTCAGTGAATGGGATGCAATTTGATCCGCTCAAGTTGTTTATTATGTGCCGACGAGACGCCGCGTTGAGGCGCGATTTGAGGCAGCTTTGGCAACTGCTCCGAGAGGGGCGGCAGCACGCCAGGCACCCTGCGGGGACCAGAGAGCATTCCGAAGCGACAGATGACTCAGGTGGGTACGTTCAGCCTGAGCTTGGTTCCTCTCGGGGTGCTCCAATGTGATCAGACAACCGTCTGAGCAACTCTTAGGATCATGTGTAGGGAAGAAGCGGGACAGTCGTTACAAGGGCGGNNCGCCAGTTCCTGGCGGTCGACCGAAACTTCTACCAAGGCAGTCGTTTGCGCAAAATTGATCATCCGTGTCGGTGCGCGGTCTGGTGTACTGGATAAGCCAACGCCCCAATCCCCGCATCCAATCTTGTGAAAAATGAAGAGGGCAGAAACTATGACGAAAAAGAAAAAGGGCAACGCCGGGGCGGCCGCCGTCGCGGAATTGATCGACGCATTGAATGAAGACCTGGGCCGCGAATACCAGGCCATCATCGCCTACACCGTCTACAGCAGTGTCCTCACCGGCGCCCAATGGATGAATATCGCCGCCGAACTCAAACTCCATGCCGGTGAGGAATTGCAGCACGCCCTGATCATCGCGGACCAGATCGACTACTTAGGCGGCACACCGACCGCCACTGCCAAACCGGTGAAGCTGTCTAAGAAGGCGGAAGAAATGCTTCGCTTCGACCTGGACAACGAAACCGAAACCATCAAAAACTACCGCCAGCGCGTCAAACAAGCCGAAGCCCTCGGCCACTACGCGCTCGCGGAGCAACTCCGCAAAATCCTCACCCAGGAGCAGGAACACCAACACGATCTGGCCACAGCTCTCGGCATAGACGTCCCCAGAGTCCTCGAAGGTGGTGCATAGCTAACCTGAAGATTGCTGCATAACAACCAAATCGTGCACTCAGGTCCTGTAGAAACCCACCTCCGATTCACTCACTATCGGCAAGACTCCCTTAGCGCACCGCTATCGAATGATCTCCCAGTTCCCGCGTCCCGGTCGTATCACCGGCAATCCGGACATTGGGAGAAAATGGGGCTCTGTCCGGATCGGCAACCGACCGACCGGAACCGTAGGCAAGGTTGGGCCAGGTCGAACCTGGAAACGTGCATTGGGCTATTGGCGTCAAATGAGATTTCAACCCCGGCCACGTTCCTGAACACTGGCCGACTTCAGGGGACTAATCCTTAGATGAAAGCTGTAAACAATAGATTTAAATGCGAAGCTGCACACCGGCCAACCGGGATTACGCCGTTTGCTGTGNNNGGTTCGGTAGCATCTGTCGAAAATAACAGTACAAGCCGACATGCAAATGTCTCAGAGTCTATGCACTTGCTTCCATCGAGGAAAACAATGACCCCTGTCCCGCTTGAAGCGGTGAGGTCGGAAACTCGGCCCCGGGCCGCCGTTGTCGTTGCTCATCCGGACGACGAGACACTCTGGTGCGGCGGCTACATACTGGCCCATCCGGAGTTTCTTTGGCGTGTCGTCACCTTATGCAGAGCACTGGATCCGGACCGAGCGCCAAAGTTCCGCCAAGTCTTGCAGCAATTGGGGGCGGAGGGTGAGATGGCGGATATGGATGATGGACCCGATCAGGTACCGCTACCGATCGT
>PKWK01000028.1:2005-3488 GCA_003133205.1 Granulicella sp.
CGGGATATGTTGACAGACGATATCTGGCTCGAAAAGCGCAGATTGATTACAGATTTGTACGGGTATGGGCACGACAGTTGGGAAGCGCAGAGCACACCAAGAGAAGAAGGTTTCTGGTGTTTTGATTCAGCACAAGCAGCGGTAAAACGCACAGCATTCTGGGAGCAACAATCGTGAAAGTACTTGTGCTTACCGAATATCCGGCACCGGCGGCCGGCTTGGCGCTGCAGGGCGAACTGTTGTGCAGGGGCCTGCGTGAGATGGGCGTGGATGTCTACCCGGTGCATTTGGAATCGTCCCTGGAAAAGGAATGGTACTATCGCTGGTTCCAGCCGGACGTGGTGGTCGGCGTGGGGTTCTGGGGCCATATTCCGAACCTAGTCCTGCACCCGCAAAAGTTTGGAATGAAGGCCGTTCCATGGCTCGTGGCCGATGGTTATATTGCGGAACACCGTGACGTTCTGAACGCTCTCCCGCTGATCATGGTTACCTCCAACTGGGTGAAAGAGGTGTATGTCAGGGATGGCATCAGGGGAGACAACATCGTGGTGCTGCCGGTGGGTTGCGACACAGACCGCTACGCTCCGCACAGCCGCGATGACTTGAAGGTCAAGGCGATCCGTGAGGGTTTGGGGATATCTGAGGACCAGTTGATGATCCTGACCGCCGGCGGCGATGGGGCGTCGAAAGGTGCCCAGGAGGTAATGCGGGCATTGGCGCTGATTGATGCCGAGGCGCCCGACTGGAGATATGTCTGCAAGGTTTGGCCTCAACCCCGCACAGAGAAACAGAACCTGATCGACCTCAAGCTGGCGGCGGATCTGGGTATCGGCAATAAGGTTATCTACTCGACCAACATGGTCTCGCAGAATTTCATGCCCTACTTGATAGCCGCCTGCGATATCTACGCGGCACCCTCGCGACTGGAGGGTTTTGGAATGATCCAGGTAGAGGCCAATGCCTGCGAAAAGCCGGTGATCGCGATCGATGCCATGGCATTTCGCGACACCATGGTCCACGGTGAGACGGCATTCCTGGCCAATGTGGCAGAGGAAAGAAAGATCTCTGAAGGGCTCTTCGGCGAGGGCCACGAATATGAGAAAAACCAGCGTATCGTGTTTCCAAATCCGCGAACTGCTGAATACCGAGCCAGCGTGCCCGACATCGCCAAGTACCTTCTGACGCTCATGCAGGACAGTGCACTGCGGCAGGGCATGGGCGAAGCGGGGCGAAAACACGTGGTCGAGTTGTTTGATTATCGCCAGGTTGCCAGGAGCTTCGTGAAGATCGTGTCCGACCGACTGGGCATTAACTAGGTAGTATCGCGACGAGGCAAGAGTGCTCGTCTGCGCAACCATGCACGCCATCGAGGTGGCCATGCCTTTAGACGAGAAATCTCTTGCTTCCATTGCGCAGGCCAAAGAGGCGGCCCTGCACATCCTGCTCCATAACGCACGGGGGCCGTTTCAAGGCCTGCCCCGGA
>PKWK01000138.1 GCA_003133205.1 Granulicella sp.
GGGGATGAGCTGCATCTTCCTCTCGAACCATGTGTCGAATCTCGATCCGCCGGTGATCTTCCCTGCCCTGCCGGGACAGAGTTCGGTGCTGCTGAAGAAGGAGTTGATGCGGATTCCGATCCTGGGGACGGCGATGCGGATGGGGAAGTTCGTGCCGGTGGACCGGGGGAACATTCGCGAGTCGGCGAAGGCGAGCGTGGCGGCGGCCGCGGTGGCGCTGAAGTCGGGGCTGCATATTTTGATCTTCGCGGAAGGGACGCGGTCCAAGGATGGACGGCTGGCGGCGTTCAAGCGCGGACCATTCTACCTGGCGATGGAGACGGGGGCGCCGATTGTTCCGATGACGATCTCAGGGACAGAGAAGATGATGCGGAAACATAGTGCCGCGATTACGCCTGGGGTGGCGAAGGTGGAGTTTCTGCCGGCGATCTATCCGGCTGGATTTGCTACGCGGGATGAGTTGATGCGGGCGGTGCGGGCGGCGATGATCGCGGCGCTGCCCGAGGAGATGAGGCCTGTTGGAACTACTTAGCCGAGGCGTGCGTTATTGAGAGCATAGAATTGCCGGAACCGCCTCACTGATTCCAGCTTGGGTGCGGACGGAAATAGACGGTAGCAGCCATGAACGATGATTCAGGGGTGCGGACGATCCAATCGCGCCGCAGATCGGCGCTGCTTGGGATGACGTTTGCGATGGTGTTTGTTGTTGTGCCGGCGGTGCGGTGCCAATCCCCTGCCCCGGCTACGACAAACGAAGGTGCGAACGCGATAGAGACTCTGCCAGCCTACGATGTGGTGTCCATCAAGCCGAACAACTCTGGCAGCGGGAGCAGCTCGATGGGGAACTACGGCGACATGTATAGGGCAACCAACGTCACGCTGAAGATACTCATGGCGTACGCGTACAAGGTGGGGCGTTCCGACCTGATCTCCGGGCTTCGCAGGTGGGCCGACTCCAGCCGTTTCGACTTGAATGCCAAGGTCTCCGATCCAAATAAGAAGGCCCTGGACAAGCTAACGCGCGAGCAACGACAAGCCATGCTTCGAGCAGTTCTGGAAGAGCAGTTCCATGTGAAGGGGCATTGGGAGACGAAGGAGATGCCTATCTATGAACTGGTCGTCGCAAAGGGAGGTCCGAAGTTCAAGGAGACGTCGACCGACAGTACGCAAGCGAAGGCGATGGCTCCGGGGACTGGAAAAGGAAACATATGGATCAGCAACCGTGAGATGAATGCATACGGAATCATGATGGCGTCCCTGGCCGTAACGATTGCAGAACAGGTGCAACGGAACGTTGTGGACAAGACGGGCCTGACGGGACGATACGACTTCACGCTGAAGTGGGCTTCGCAGGATCCTGGGGCCGACGATCCGGGCGATGCTCCCCCGATGTCGACCGCGCTGCAGGAGCAGCTTGGACTCAAGCTTCAGCCGGCGAGAGGACCGGTAGAAACGCTTGCCGTCGATAACGCCGAGATGCCGACAGAGAATTGAGGCGTTACTTGACGATGGCGTTGAAGCCGTCGGCGAGGACGCGCTGGCGCATGGCTTCGGCATCTTTGCGGTCGGTGAAGGGGCCGATCTGGACGTGGAGAAGCTTGTCCTGGGGCTCGTGGTGGATGGCGACGGTGTAGCCCTTTTTCTGGAGTGAGGCGAGCAGGATGTCGGCGACATCCTGGCTGGAGACGGCGGCGACCTGGACGACGAAGGAGCCTGCCGGTTGCGGGTTGCTGGTTGCGGGTTGAGGTGCGGGGGTTGGGGGTTTGTCGCCTATGATCATGCGATCGGCTGGTGACACGGCGGAGGATGTCAGGGGAACGGTTGCGGTCTGGACTGGTGCGGGTGATGCGGACGCGTTGCCCGCAGGCTGTGGGGCAGGGGCGACTCGCTGGCCGCTCTGACTTCCGGCTGCGGGTTTGGGTGCGTTGGCGTTGCCGGCTGAATTGGCTTCGAGGGACGCGGTGGCGGATTGGGCGGATTGGGCGGACCTGCGGCCCATGGTGTAGCCGAAGCCGAAGAAACAGGCGCAGACCAGCGCGAGGGCGAAGAAGATGCCCAGGATGGTCGGCGTGCCGAGTGAGATTTCGCGGTCGGCGTGGTCCGGATCGGGACGATCTGCCCCGGAGAGGCGCTGGCTGGAATAGCCGCGCGCGGGCAGATCGTCGTCGTCGAGGGGACGGTTCAAGTTCACTCCTTCGGTGCGGTGGCAGCCGGGGCGGCAGGGGCAATGGCGGGCTTGATCAAGGTCTGGTTGAAGAGATTCATCAGCTCCATGGGCAGCGGGAAGACGATGGTGGTGTTCTTCTCGACGCCGATTTCGGTGAGGGTCTGGAGGTAGCGGAGTTGCAGGGTCATGGGCTGGGTGGCCATGAGGGCCGCGGCGTCGACGAGCTTGGCGGCGGCGTTGAATTCGCCTTCGGCGTGGATGATCTTGGCGCGGCGCTCGCGTTCGGCTTCGGCCTGCTTGGCCATGGCGCGGAGCATGTTTTCGGGCATGTCGACCTGCTTGACCTCGACCGAGATGACTTTGAGTCCGAAGGGCGCGGTGTGGCCGTCGATGATGGTCTGGATGCGCTGGTTGAGGCGGTCCCGGTGGGCGAGGAGTTCATCGAGCTCGACTTCGCCGAGGACCGAGCGGAGGGTGGTCTGGGCGAATTGCGAGGTCTGGTAGACGTAGTTGGAGACCTCGATCACGGCTTTGACCGGGTCGACGACGCGCAGGGTGATGACGGCGTTGACTTTGAGGGTGACGTTGTCGCGGGTGATGATGTCCTGCGAGGGGACTTCCATGGCCTCCTGGCGGAGGGAGATGCGGACGATCTGGTCGATGGGGCGGAAGACCAGGATGACGCCGGGACCCGAGGCATTGTGGCGGACGTGGCCGAGGCGGAAGACTACGGCGCGCTCGTACTCCTTGAGGATTTTGATGGAGTTGAGGATGTAGAGCACGATGACGGCGATGGCGATGAGAAACGGCATAGGGTTCGAACTTTCCGGCTGGGGCGAGTTCAGCAGCCGCAGTGATTGTAAATGGATAACGGCGGCGGTTGTGGATTGCGCACGGCGGCTTGGAAAAGCGAACCACAGAGGACACGGAGGAAAAGAGATGACACAAAGGGTGGACAGGAGAATGATTTGTGTGGCCGCTCCCAAGGGTTGCGTGTGGGCGTAGGGCAGTCGGGTTCCTCCGGCGATGGGGTATGTTTGGCGATAAATTATCTGGTTTCAGATATAAGGCGGGATGCTGGTGGGCCAGATATTTGAAATAAATGGGCTGCTGCTGAATAATTTCAGGAAAATTGACTTACGCGCGGGCGATGGGCCGGGACGCCAATGTTTGCGGGCAAACATAAGATAATGAAGTGTTTATGGCGGACTCCTTGCCCCCTTAACGGAATGGGCCGCAACCCCACTCATGACG
This sequence comes from Granulicella sp., assembly GCA_003133205.1. The sequence goes on from PKWK01000138.1 coordinate 3,422, forward strand.
GTGGGGCTGTCATGAATGGGGCACCCGTCCAATAGTTACGGAGTGGCCTGTCTGTGTGACCACGATCCCATCTCACGCAAAGCCGCAAAGAAATGCGTTGAACTTTTGCATTGCTATCAACGAGCGTCTCTGCGGCGCGCGAAGGTTACCGTTTCTTCCCGACGAAGCCCCCGAGCCACCCCAGCGCCACAACGACCAGAAGGAACAGCGATTCATGCAAACCCAGTTGCCCCCCGAAGGCCAAGGTCACCACCAAACTCAACAGACCGGCCAGAATACCTACGATGAGACCACTGATAATACTGGCCCCCTCAGTTCTTCGAGCAACCCTGAAGGCCAACAGCAACGTCAGGACCGTCTCGAGCCACGACATCAATTTGGGACTTACGCTCTCGGCAAAATGACTAATGGCAGTTTGGTCGGGAGTTCCCCGAGCCTGAAAAGCCAAAACAAACGCGTAGACAGTAGTGATGACAATCGGAATCAGGAAACTCAGCGCAATGACTGCAAACGCAGCGCCAAGGACGCGGCGCCAGCGGATTCTTGATAATGAGTAACTCACTCTGGCAACCTCCGTTTCTTCTTTCGGACTTGCGAGGAGATAGCTGAAACGATGAGGACTCGGCAGGGTGAATCGCCGACAGCTGCCCACTACGCGCTGGGCTTTTTCAACTTCTGCTGCATTTGAGGCACATCGTGCGGCAAAGAAATGGTCGCACGACAATTGAGGGTTGGGATGTGCGATGGATCACAGCAAATCGAGGCGGTCTAGGCCGTCGGTTATAGGTGTTGGTTGGCGGTGGGGAGCAGGTGGAAAGGGTGGAGATGTGGGGCACCCGCAATCTGAGGGGACAAGGGAGTGCGGGCGGGCTACATCCCACCCGTCGCCAAATGCGGCGATGGATGGGCACCCGAGCGAATGTTGCTCTGCGGAATGAGAAGCGAAAGGCGGGCAACTGCGAAGACTGATGCGGGGTCCCTCCACTGCGCTGCGCTCCGGTCGGGATACCGGTTCTTTGTGTTGATTCATGGGTGAATTCTCTTTTTTATATGCGAAAGATGTAGACTTGATGGCGACTTGAGAGTTGCCGGTGAATAGAGCGAACGTCGCCTGAGTTGCAGTCGGAAGAAGCAGATTCGCTGCGGGAATGACAAACAAAGGACTGGCTGAGGCAATGACGGCGGAGACGGGAAAGAATAAGCTGGTTGCCGGACGGGAATGACTGTTGTCAGCGGATCGACAAACGAAGGAACGAGGGAAGATGGAATACCGGCAACTGGGCGAGACAGGGTTACGGATATCGATTTTGGGATTTGGGGCTTCGCCACTGGGGAACGCATTTCGCGAGACGGACCCGGTTGAGGGCAAGGCGGCGGTTCACCTGGCCGTGGAGCGGGGGATCAACTTCTTCGATGTATCGCCGTACTACGGGCTGACGCTGGCGGAGACTCGGCTGGGCGAGGCGCTGGAGGGCCGGCGGGAGAAGGTGGTGCTGACGACCAAGTGCGGGCGATATGGCGCGGACGAGTTCGATTTTTCGGCGGCCCGGATTACGGCGGGGCTTGAGGATTCGCTGAAGCGGCTGCGGACGGATTATGTCGATCTGCTGCAGGCGCATGATGTGGAGTTCGGCGACGTGCGGCAGGTGGTGGAAGAGACGGTTCCGGCGCTGCGCAAGCTGCAGGAGCAGGGCAAGGCGCGGTACATCGGGATCACGGGCTACTCGCTGAAGAACTTGATGGAGATTGCGGGGCAGGTGAAGGTGGACAGCATCCTGAGCTACTGCCGGTACAACCTGCTGATCACGGATATGGAGGCGAAGCTGGTTCCGTTTGCGAAGAAGCGCGGGATCGGGGTGATCAATGCTTCGCCGCTGCATATGGGGATTATTACGGAGCGGGGCGCGCCGGATTGGCATCCGGCTCCGCAGGCGGTTCGCGATGCGGGGCAACGCGTGGTGGCGGTTTGCAAGGCGCGGGGGGTGGATGCTTCCGAGGTGGCGCTGCGGTTCTGCATGGACCAGCCGGATGTGGCGAGCACGCTGGTAGGGCTGTCGTCGCGCGGACATGTGGAGCGGAATTTGAAGTGCCTGGAGATGCGCAACGATCCGGAGTTGCTGGCGGAGATCGCGAAGGCCGTGGCGCCGGTGAAGGATCTGACCTGGCCTTCGGGACGGGCGGAAAATTACGGCTGAGGAGAACTACGGCTGACGGAGTCGGCCTGGGAAAGCGGCGAATGCAGGATGCAATGAAATTCGTGGCGGTGGATCTGGGCGCGTCGAGCGGCAGGCTGATGGTGGGCCTGTGGGATGGGCGCAGGTTTGTGCTGGAGGAGTTGCATCGGTTTTCGAATGGCGGCGTGAGCGTTCAAGGGAGCATCGACTGGGACGTGCTGCGGCTCTGGTCGGAGATTCAGAGTGGGCTGATAAAGTATCGGGCGAGATTTGGGGATTCGCCGGCGGGGATTGGGGTGGATGCTTGGGGCGTTGATTTCGGGCTGCTGGATAAGCGCGGGCGGCTGCTGGGGAATCCTTCGTGCTATCGCGATCCGCGGACGAATGGGGTTCCGGAGAAGGTGTTTGCGCGGGTGAGCGAGGCGGAGATTTTTGCCGCTACCGGCGTGCAGACGATGCAGATCAATACGCTGTTTCAGCTCGCTTCGATGGCGATGGCGGGCGATCCGAAGCTGGAAGGCGCGGAGACTCTGTTGATGATCCCGGACCTCTTCAACTACTTCCTTGGGGGGGAGAAGGCAGTGGAGTATACGGAGGCGTCGACGACGCAGATGTACAAGCTCGGCGCGCGGGATTGGGATCGAGAGATGCTGCGGAGGGTTGTGCTTCCGGAGCGGATTCTGCCGCGGGTCGTGCAGCCGGGGAAGGTGCTTTCGGACGTGAGTCGCGATGTGCTGGAGATGTGCGGGCTGGGTGGGAAGATTCCGGTGATTGCGGTGGGGTCGCATGATACGGCTAGCGCGGTGGCTTCGATTCCGAACCTGGATGCGGGGAGCGCGTTCATCAGCAGCGGGACGTGGAGCTTGATGGGCGTGGAGTTGGATGCCCCGGTGACGAGCGAGCGGGCGCGGGCGTTGGGATTCACGAATGAGGGCGGGTGCGGCGGGTCGACGCTGCTGATGCGGAATATTACGGGGCTCTGGATCTTGCAGGAGTGCCTGCGGCAGTGGGAGAAGGAAGGCAAGGGCTGCGGGTGGGATGAGGTGATTGCGGCGGCGAAGGCGGCGGCGGCGTTTCGGTCGATCCTATTGCCGAATGCGGCGGAGTTCGGGGCGCCGGGAAATATGCTGGAGGCGATTCGTCGGTATTGCAGGGCGAGCGGACAGCCTGTGCCGGAGACGGTGGGTGAGTTTGCGCGATGCTGCTTTGAGAGTTTGAGTTTGGCGTACTGGTCGACGCTGGAGGCGCTGCGTGATTTGACCGGACGAGAGATTCACACGCTGCGGGTGGTGGGCGGCGGATGTTTGAATACTTTCTTGTGCCAGATGACGGCGGATGCGTGCGGATGTGCGGTGGTGAGCGGGCCGGCGGAGGCATCGGGGCTGGGGAATGTGATGCTGCAGGCGGTGGCTGTGGGCGCGCTGCCGGATATTGCTGCGGGGCGGGCTTCGATTGGCGAATCGCTGGAGTTGGTGACGTATGCGCCGCGGCGTGGAGATGGATGGACCGAGGCGCAGATGCGCTACGGCGGGATGGGAGCGGCGGTGGCAGGAAGGTAGGGCAGGCGTTTTGGTTTTCAGCTATGAGGTATGAGCTACGAGGTTTGAGCAACGAAGAGTAATCGGCTAACTTAGGACGCAGAAGCCGATGATTGATTTTGGTCCCACACAGGAAAGAGGAGATGAAAATGGCAGCGTATTCGATACCCAAAGTACAGGCCCCCGTCGCAGCGAAGGCCAGCGAAGTTGTTTTGATTGCAAGCGGCGATCTGCGTTTGTCGGCCAACCAGGTGTGCTGGCCGGCGCAGGTTGAGGTGGAGCGCGCGGTGACCAAGGCGTTTGAGGCGGAGGGATGGACGGTGCGGCGCGGGCATCCGTATCGCGCGGACCTGAAGCACGGTTTTATCTACAACCAGCGGATGGGCATGGACGTGTTCATGGGGATCGATCCGAAGGCTCCGATTGTGGTGGTGGAGGCGGTGTGGCAGTATACGCACCATATTCTGTCGGGGCTGGTGAATCATCGCGGGCCGATTCTGACGGTGGCGAACTGGTCGGGGCAATGGCCGGGGCTGGTGGGGATGCTGAATTTGAATGGCAGCCTGTCGAAGGCGGGCGTGAAGTTCTCGACGATCTGGAGCAAGGACTTCGACGATGCGTTCTTCGTGAATGGACTGAAGCAGTGGATCAAGGAAGGCAAGATCGATCACGACATGAGCCATGTTCACAAGCTTGAGGCAGCGACGCTTCCCGTTGCGGAGAAGAAGCTGGGCGTGAGACTGGCGAAGGTTCTGAAGAAGCGCAAAGCAATTCTGGGCGTGTTCGACGAAGGCTGCATGGGGATGTTCAACGCGATCATCGACGACAATTTGCTGAACAAGACGGGCGTGTTCAAGGAGAGGCTGAGCCAGTCGGCGCTGTT
>PKWK01000269.1 GCA_003133205.1 Granulicella sp.
TAGTTTTTCAACAAACTCCTAATGGATTCTGGAGGGGCGTTCGAGTGTTGAAAGAGTCAGATTCGGCAGCCCGAACGAAAGGCCCGGGGCTAAAGCTAAAGCCCCATGCTAATCCGAAAGACAACGGCAAGGACTTCTCAGCCTCCGAAGCCCCATGCTAATCCGAGAAGCAACAGCACACTTGTTCGCATTCGGGGCTGTCTCTGATACTCTTCGTTTCACGAAGAATGGCCATCGGCTGCGAGACCTAAAGTCTGCGGGACGGTGGAACGACGCAGGGTCCAGCAGTGTGCGATCCGATGGAACCCGGCGAGACGTGGCTTTCTGAACTCCTCCCAGTTTGTGCGCACCAGCGCAACCCCGGTCCAATACCGATGCAAGGTTAGGAGTCAGCTATGCCGCTCGAAGATTCCAAGCTTCCCCTGAAGGCGAAGTTTCGCTACGACACGCCGTCCGAAGCCGGGGCTCACAAACCGGGTTACGAGCGAGATATCGCTCCGCCGCATGCCGCCGGCGGAGCCGCTCCATTTGAGGTTGGAGAGAAGGCGTCCGCGCCTCCTTCTCAGGAATTGTCCCCCGTAGAATTCATGGCTGCCGGCGAAGGGATCCGTGTGCCGCCGGAGCCGGTGGCCGTGCTCGTGTTCCATGGGATGGGCGAGCAGGTACGCTATGAGACGCTCGGGGATCTCGCCAAGTCGCTGCTGCGCGCGGTGAATGCTCCGATCTCCACTACGGTTACGATGTCGCGGCCCGCGGAGTCTTTCGTGGCGCGCGCGGAGATTGGCTGGCGGGACGACGCCGGCGTCGACCACGAGGTCCATCTTTACGAGGCCTATTGGGCGCCGCTGACCGAGGGGCAGATTACGTACGTCGAGACGCTCAAGTTTCTCTTCTCGCCTCTGCGTGGACGGGGATCAAGAGCAGCCGATTCGGCAAGGTCTGCAAGTTCCAGCGCTGGATGTTTGGAGGCGTTGTGAGGCTGGATATCGCGGCCAACACGCGGCGGAATCTGGTGGCCGTGTTTCTGGCACTGCTTGCGGTGGTGGGCGTGATCCTGCTGCTCTCGCTGCAGGTGGCGCATCTGCTGAAGACGATCAGCTCGGGGCACATTACGCTGCTGGAACTGAGGAACTTTGCGCTGCCGGTTCATCCGGAGTCGCATGGCCTGTGGCTGACCGTGGTGGTGTCGCTGCTGTTCTGGGGTGCGGTGGCGCTGTCGGCGTTCATTCGGTACTTCATCATCGAATATGTCGGCGATGTTGCGGCCTATATCTCGCCGTACAAGGCGAGCAAGTTCCAGGCGCTTCGCGACTCCATTCAGAAGGTCGGATTCGACGCGGCGAGCCTGGTGTACGGGTTCACGCGGGCTCCGATCCCCGATTACAAGAAGGTCGTGTTCGCGGCGCACTCGCTGGGGTCGGTGCTGGCCTACGACACGTTGAATGCGATGATCAACCTTGACCTTGTCTCCGGCCGGCACAAGGACGTGGTGGGACGGACGCATGCGCTGATCACGTTTGGGTCGCCGCTGGACAAGACGGCGTTCCTGTTCCGGAACCAGGCGAATACACTGAGCGATCCGCTGCGCGAGCAGATGGCCGCCGCTAACCAGCCGCTGATCGTCGATTACATGTTTCGCGGACCCCACTTCCAGTGGACGAACATTTATGCGCCCAGGGACGTGATCAGCGGATCGCTGGAGTACTACGACGATCCGGCCGATCCGCAGTACGCGGCGAAGAGGATCGACAACCAGCCCGATCCGGACGCCAAGATCCCGTTCTACGCGCACGTCCAGTACTGGAATAATCCGACGCTGGCCAGGGTGCTGCTGCGCGCGATCTCGTAGTCGTCTACTTTTCCACTTTCCCACCCGCGTCCACAAACGGTGCACCACTTCTGCACCTTGTTCCGGGTTGGATTGCGGCCTACTCTCAGTGAGTGCCGAAAACGACGAAATCGCAACCACAAAAACACGGTCCGGCGCCGGCGAGTTGATCACCCGGCTCGAGATCCTGCAGGTAAGCCCTCGAAAACCCGCTCCGGATGCGACCTCCGGAGAAATCCACAGCAATTTCCGGGCGGTTTTTAATTCACACGCTTGTAACCTCCGAGAAACAGGAGTATTTGCATAGGCAACACAATATGTTGTGCTTTATACTTGACACACCCCACTGAGGGCGGTACTTTCACGACTGCGTCACACAAAGCGTCGAAATCGAAATGTACCAGGCAAGTCCGGTCGGCAATCACCTCAAACGTACTACGGTTGAGCCGTCGCGCTCCTCCGCAACGCCAGAGGACTAGGCAGACCCTTACACGTGCAGGACGAATTGAACGGATCGCGATGGCCTAGGAAAACCGGCCAGTACGCGCCGTCCCCCAGAATTGGCATTGCGGATGCAGCAGGAAACGGAAACACTGGGCACCATTGCAGTCTTCGAAACCAGCACTGCTCGTAAAGATTAGACAGAAGAAGGAGATCCACCCCGATGAACCCCATTAAGACTGCCGCGAACAACCTCACCGCGACCCAGACCGGAACCCCCTCCAGCGTTCCCGCACGTTCCGCCTCGAGTCGCGCGCCCGGCCTCTCCTTCTCGCGCCACTTTACGCGCCCGGGCATCTCCCCGTTCGACGAGGTCACCTGGGAACTGCGCGATGCCATCATCCAGGACTACAAGGGGCGAACGATCTTCGAGCAGAAGAATGTGGAAGTGCCAGCGGACTGGTCGATGACGGCGACGAACATCGTCGCGTCGAAGTATCTGCACGGCCAGATTGGCACGCCGGAGCGTGAGTCGGGTGTGCGCGCGTTGATTACGCGCGTCGCCGAGTCGGTGCGCGACTGGGGCATCGCGGGCGGATACTTTGCCACGCCGGCTGACGCAGCTACCTTCTTCGCCGAGCTATCGCACCTGCTGTTGAACCAGAAGGTCGCGTTCAACTCGCCGGTATGGTTCAACGTGGGTTGCGACCGGCTGGAGCCGAACTCGGACGCGCAGAACTGGCACTGGGACGCGGCGACTGGCAAGGTTGAGTTCTCGGTGACCGGCTACTCGAAGCCGCAGTGCTCGGCGTGCTTCATTAACTCGGTGAGTGATTCGCTGGATTCCATTCTGACGCTGGCCAAGACCGAGG
>PKWK01000388.1 GCA_003133205.1 Granulicella sp.
GACCACTGACCACTGACCACTACCTCTATGCCCACCCTCCTCTTCATCTACGGCACCCTCCACCCCGACCGCGCCCCTCGCGAGATCGCCACCGCGGCACGCCGCCTCATTCCTGTCGGCCCCGCCACCATACGCGGCCGCCTCTACCATCTCGGCGAATACCCCGGTGTCATCCTCAACCCAACAGGCCCACTCGTCTCCGGGAAACTCTTCACCGTCCCCGACGCCGCCACCCTGGCCGCCCTCGACGCCTACGAAGACTTTCGCCCCGCCGACCCCGCCAACAGCCTCTTCCTCCGCATCGAAACCACCGCCACCAGCCCCGACGGCTCCGCCCACCTCTGCTGGGTCTACACCTACAACCTCGAACCTAGTAACTAGTACCTCGCCCCCACCTACATCGCCGCTTGGAAACTCTGTGCCCCGACCGGCCGCACCGCCAGCACAGTAACACTCCGCTGCGCCGGCGTCACCACCAGCCCAAGCTGCTCGCGCAGCAGCTTGAACAACGACACCTTGTTGTCATAGCCTCCAACCTTGAAGTCGTAGCTTCCTGTCAGGTGGGTCTCGTCGACCAGCGGCCGATCCAGGTCCTGCTCCAGCGTGCGCCCGAGGTCCGGCAACGTGCCAGCGGTCACGACAATCCCCCCGCCGGATGGTACGCCGGAGCAGTTTCTCTCCATAATCGTGATCTGCTCCTCGTCTCCCACTTCCTGGGTTGAACCATCCCCGGAATCAAGAGAGGCTGCAGCCGCGTTGCGGCCCGAGGAGTTTTGCAACCCAACATGACGATGCAGCGCCGCGCCCGGCCCATTCGGAGCCGTCAGCACATACACGTCCAGCGAACGGTTCTCGGGTGTGGTCCTCAACCCTAACTTCTTCTCCAGCGCATCCTTCAGCAGTCGCTGCATTGCGTCCGGGCTCACCTCCTGCGGCGACATCAGGATCACGTCGTACCGGACATTCGTGTTCTCGTCTGCGGGAAGATCGACACGCCGGGGATCGATGTCATAGATCTGCGCGATCAACGATCTCAGGTCGAACCCGCGTGCAATCCACGAGTCGGCGCCGACCTCGATCGAAGAGCTACTCCCCTTCATCGTCGTCGGCACGATATGAACTTCGTACTGGAGTTTCGAATTGTTGGCGCCACCAGGCTGGCGGGAAGGCCCGCTCTGCGCCGGTGCACCCACCGCAAGCCCACACGCCAGAGCAAGACTCAGACTCGCGGAGATGTAGGCCCGTCTCATGTCGTCTCCATCTCCGCACAGTCGCTTAGCCAGCGAACGCAAGGGAACCCGCGTCCCACGTTCTCGTTCTTGTGTGCTTTTAGAGCTTTGCCTGCAGCAGATTCTGCGCCGGTGCCGCAGCAGACCGCACCGTCACCACAGCAACATTCCGCTCCGCTCGCGTTACCTGGAGCCCAAGCTGATCGTGCAGCAGCTTGAATAGCTCGTCCTGATTGCCGTAGTTCCCAACCTTGAAGTCGTAGCTGCCCGCCAGGTGCGTCTCGTCCAGCAGCACGCGGTCCAGGTCCGGCTCCAGCGTCCGGCGGAACTCCGACATCGTCCCTCCCGACACGGAAATCCCGCCCGACGACACGCCCGAGCAGTCCTTCCCCATATACGTAATCCGCTGCAGGTCGTCGCCCGCCTCAGCCCCGTCGCCCGAGTCCTGAGCCACCAGGCTCTTCAGGCCGCCTCGCGGCACCGCAAACGAATGACGATGCATCGCCGCGCCCGGTCCATTCGGAGCGGTCAGCACATACACCTCCATCGGGCGGCTCTCCGGCTGGATCGTCACGCTGAACCTCTTCTCGATCGCGTCCTCGAGCACCTGCTGCATCGTCTCCGGGCTGACATCGGTCGCCAGGTCGAGGCTCACGTCGTACCGCGCATCCGCAGCGAACCCCTCGGGAAGATCGATCCGCCGCACGTCGACGTTGTAAACCTGCGCGATCAGCGTCCGCAGGTTATACCCGCGCGCGCTCCACGAATCGGAGCCAATCGCAATCGACGTGCTGCCCGCCTTCAGCGTGGTAGCCGCAATATGAACTTCGTAGGGGAGGGCTGAATGATCCGCGCGCACCGCCTGTCTACCCGGCTGATGCGATGAGCTGTTTTGCGCCGCCGCGCCCGTGGCAAGTCCATACACCAGAGCAAAACCCAGATACGCGGAGATAGGAGCCCGTTTCATGCATCTCTATTTCCGCATGGGGTGTACCAATACAGCTATCCCACTTTCGGACCATATTCCGGGTCCTCAAACCACACGAATGACTTAGGTAATAACCCTTTCGTTGTAGGCCGAACTCGACCGGCTCGCGCCTGCCCACCCAGCGATCACAGCACGCGCGATCTCCTCCAGAGTAAGGACCCCAAGCCAATTCCCTCTGTGACCATCCAGCACACGCAAAGCAACCCCGGAAGGCCTGGGATCGATTCGCGATCGATTCAGAACCTTCCGGGGCTGCGATTGTGGTTCCTTGGGTTAGAGGCTCAGAAGACGAGCTTCACCGACATCTGCAGCTGCCGCGCTCCGTAAAGGATGCTGCTGTTGGTGCTCGAAGTCGCTCCGAAGGCCGAGATGCCCGTACCGGAGAACGGTGCGATGCAGCCCTGCAGCGGTGCAGCCGCCGTTCCTGGCGTCTGTATGTTGACGTTGCATGCTGGACTCGGTGTCTGGGTCGTCGGAGCTGCTACCGTAGCGTACTGCGAGTACGTACCGTTCACACCCGTGATGATTGTGTGATTGAGCAGGTTGAACGCGTCCGCCGTGAACTGCAGCTTGAGCGCCTCGTAAATGGGAACCTCACGTGCCACGCGGATGTCGAAGTCGTTGTACCCTGGCATCTTGATGCTGTTCCGGCCTAACTGCGGTGCACGCCCGGTCGTGGCAAATCCGGAGCTGGAGCTCATCGCTCCGCCGTAGATGTTGCCCTCATCGGCATAGCTAGACGAGCTCGTCGCTCCCGAGTACACCGTCCCGCTCATGCCGATAAAGATCGGTTGCCCGCCGGACGCAATCTCGCTGCCCGAGAAGACGAAGTCGTCGAGGACATGTTTCACAATCTTGTTGTCCATCATGATCTGCGGCTTATAGACGAAGCTCAGCGTCATACGATTGCGGATGTCGATGTCGGACGGCCCGTTCTCGCCCCGGATGTTGTTCGGATCCAAAGGAGTGTCGCCGCCGTAGAACGTACCAAAGGCTCCCTGCACCTGGCCCGTATCGGTCGCCTTCGCCCAGGTGTAGTTCATCAGGACCTCAAGCCCGTTGGCGAAGGGACGACGTGCCGTCACCGCCATCGAGTTGTACCAGGTGTTGGCCACGCTGAAGCCTGTGTTGAACGACGCCAGCGATGTGTTGATCCGGTCCGAAGGCAGGTAGACCGGAACCGTGATCTGTTTGATCAGGCTGTTGCTGGCATCGACCAGATTGTAGGTGCGCGCGCCGTGTGGCGTCTGCCCCACCAGGTTGGCGTCCACAAACACCGGCAACCGCATACCACGCGTGCCCACGTAGCCAACCTGCAGCGACATCTTGCCGGGCAGCGCTTGTTCTACGCTCAGGTTCATCTCGTGCGCCAGGGGCGGAACGAAGTTCGGGTCCAGACCGTGGAAGCTCTGCGCACCGATCTTGGCTGGTCCGTTGACCGCTGGTGCCACGCCACCGATGGGGTGAAGCGCACCGGAGATCGGCGGACCCGTGATCGGAAACGGAACATTCGGATAGACCAGCGTGGTCGATGAGCTGGGAACACTCGAGCAGCTCGCCGTCGCCGCACCGCTGGTCGCGCCGCATCCGCTGTAGTTGTAGTTGATCTGCACAACGCCGTTCTCTACGCGCATCGCGTAGTACGTGCTGCCCTGGTTCAGAGCTGAGAACAGACCGTATCCGCCGCGAACCACAGTGCCCGTATACGGCGACCAGGAGAAGCCGATACGCGGCTGCACCCGATCCGTCACATTCTTGATTGCGGTGCTGTACTTGGTCGAAACCGGCGGAAAATTCGTGTTCGGGACGCCGGGCGCAGGCGTCAGTTGGATGTCATACCGCACGCCCGCATTCAGCGTGAACTTCGGCGTCACCTTCCAGCTATCCTCGGCGAAGCCATCCCACATCTTCATCCAGAAGTCGTCCTTGCCCTGCGTTCCGGCTGCCGTGTTCAACGTGTCGACCGTCTGCACGAAACTCGTATAGTGGTATCCGGCATACGGATCGGTATCTCCAGTCTGTCCGGCAAACGCGTCCTGAGCCCAGCTCTGGAAGTTCAGCAACGAGGTGGACCCGCTGTAGCTGTAGATGCCGCCACCCTGGAAGAGATTGATCATCACCTCGTGGATGATGTTCGCATCCCCACCAAACTTTAAGGTGTGGCGTCCCTTGGTGGTCGAGAACACATCCGTCAACTGGATGCGCTTCTCATCCGGCTCCGCTACACGGGGAAGAGCATTGGGCATGCCGAAGGTGACCACGCCGGTCGCCACGCTGGGACCGGAGGCATAAGCTCCCGCCGTCTCCAGATCTCTGCCCCACTGCCAATGGAACTGGTTCACCGAAGCCTTGCCGATCTGCGTCGTCAATCCGCCGACTACGAAGCGCTCATGGTAGCTCGTCGGCCCGTTCGTCGAGGGCGAGCTGTTGCTGAACGTCACCGCCGGGCTGTAGCCGTAGGTGGAGTCGAAGTCTGAGAAGTTGAGGTCCACGAACGCATCATTCTTCCTGTTGATGTGCATATCCAACCGTGGGAAGAACAGGATCTCCTTCTGGAAACGCGACGGCGCTGCAGTGGACTGGTTGATAAGGAACGTGATCGCAGCGTTGCACTGCGTTCCCGCCCCGCCTGCGGTCAGGTCGAGAATCGCAGGATTCGCAGGATGCCCGGTAATGGTGGAAGGGCACTGCTGCGGCGTGATGGTCGTCGTGCCGTTGTTGAGAGCAGGCGTCAGCGACAGCGTGTTCGAGTCCGTGTACAGCGCCTTGCCCACCTTGCGGAAGCCGTCAAACGTGAAGAAGTAGAAAAGCCGGTCCTTGATGATCGGTCCGCCCACCGAACCCCCGAACTGCTGCTGCTGGTGAACCGGCTGCGTCAATAGGAAGCCCGCGACCACCGGATTCGGCGTATTGTGCAACGCAATGAACTTCGTGTACGGATCTAGCGCATTCAGCGTCGGGTAGCGCAGCGAATAGAACAGATCGCCATGAATCGCGTTCGTCCCGCTCTTCGTGATCGCGTTGACCTGGCCACCGGCAGCCTGGCCGAACTCAACGGAATAGTTCGACGTCTCGGACTGGAACTCCTTGATCGAGTCTGCCGAGTAGATATACGGTGCACCCGAGGCGCGTCCGCGAGCCTCCGAGAACAGCATCTGGTTGTTGTTCGCGCCGTCCACATAGTTCTGGTTGTACAGGCCCGAAATGCCGTGGAAGCTGACCAGTCCCGACCCGCCATCCTGCACCACGTTCGGCGTCAGCAGCACAAAGTTGCTCCAGTTGCGAGTCGCTACAGGCAGGTTCGAAATAAAGTTCTGGTCCAGCGTCTGCGAGACCTCCGTCTTCTGCGTATCCAGGATCGGTGAATCGCTGATCACCGTCACCTCCGCCGAAGTCGAACCCACCCCCAGCGCCGCGTCCACCGTCAGCGTCTGGCCGACCGTCAGCACCAGGTTCTTGCGGTCAAACGTGCCAAATCCCGCGGCGCTGATCACCACCTCATAGTGGCCGGGCTGCAGGAAGGCGGCAACATAAGTGCCTTCGCCGTTGGTCGGAGAGGTTCGCGCAACGCCGGTATCTGTGTCCGTGATAACGGCCTTGGCGTTGGGCACAACCGCGCTGGTGGTATCCGTCACCATCCCGGTGATGGTGCCGGTTCCGGCCGACTGGGCAAGGATGGGCATGGCCGGCGCGAACAGCAGCGCCGCGGCAGAAGCGAGGGCAAGAAGCCGTTTTGAAATTGAAGTAAGTGTCATTGGATTGGCAACTCCTTAAAAGTGTTCCTGATAAATGTGCTCTCGTCGTAAGAAAGCAGGATGAAAATGCAATTGGCGCCATGTGCCGATGGTGCCCTGTCTGAAATCAAGTGCCTTTGCGAAGGAAATCCGACCGCAGGCAAACACGTATAAATGAGAATTTTGGAATACTCTGAGCTTCTAGCACCCTGCCGCGTATGTCAAGCAGAAAGTGACGAGCCGCGTCGGGTAGACCACACTCTAAAGTCCTGATTCTGCGTCGAAATGTCTCGTTTCTGGAACGCACAATCCAGAATTCGGCTAGCCTGTGTAGATGATGGGCAAGAAAAAGCCGCTCACCCCCAGGCGCGACCAGATCGACGTCCCCGCCTGGCTCCGCGCCCTCCCCAAGGTCGAGCTCCACCTCCACCTCGAGGGCACCATCGAGCCCGAAACCCTCGTCGCCCTCTCCCAGCGCCACGACGCAGAACCCTTCACCCTCGCCGGCGCCCGCGCCCTCTACACCTACGAAGACTTTCTCGGCTTCCTCACGGCCTTCAAAGCCGTCACCGAACGCCTCCGCACCCCCGACGACTACGAGCTCATCACCTACAACATGGTCCGCTCCCTCGCCGCCCAGGGCATCGCCCACGCCGAGGTCTACATCTCCTTCGGCATCATCTATTACTGGAAGAAGGAAGAAGTCGAGCCCTACGTAGCCGCCATCGAGCGCGGCCGCATCCGTGGCGAGCAGGAATTCGGCACCACCCTCTACTGGCTCATCGACGCCGTCCGCCACTTCGGCACCGACGAAGCCGCCCGCGTCTTCCGCAAGGCCGCCGAGCTCCGCCACCAGTACCCCTCCATCGTTGGCATCGGCATCGGCGGAGACGAAGCCCGCGGCCCCGCCTCCCTCTTCAAAGCTCTCTACGACGAAGCCCGCGCCAACGGCCTCCGCCTCACCGCCCACGCCGGAGAGTCAGGCGGCCCCATCGACGGCCCCGCCAGCATCTGGGCCGCCATCAACATCGGCGCCGAGCGCATCGGCCACGGCCTCGCCGCAGAGTTCGACCCCCAGCTCCTCGAAGTCCTCGCCCACAAGCAGATCCCCATCGAGATCAACGTCACCTCCAACATCCGAACCGGCTGCTGCCCCACCTACGAGGAGCACCCCCTCCGCCGCTACTTCGACGCCGGCCTCATGGTCACCCTCAACTCCGACGATCCACCCATGTTCGGCGCCAACCTGCTCGACGAATACATCCTCGCCCACACCCGTTACGACTTCACCCTCGAGCAACTCCGCGAACTAGCCGCCAACGCCGTAGAAGCCAGCTTCCTCCCCCCCACCCGCAAACTAGACCTCCTCCGCCAAGTCGAGCAATACCGCTAGCTGGCCTCCCGGAGTGTCGATTCAGTAACAGGCTAGCTATTCTATGTTCGTTTATAGGACACAAGGGCCGATTAATGCAAAATATTGCATCCATTTGAGCAATCATTTTCCTTCTCCCAGAGGCAAGAGCTGGGAAAGTGATTGAGTACCAATCCGCCAGTGACACCGCTCACACCCATATTCCCAAGTAAGTATAAGAAAATAAACATCTTATTATCCACAATTCCTCGCTGATTGTTCTTCCTGATAAATGCCCTCATGGCCCCCAAAATGCAGTATTTTCAGGCATTTATCTGCTTTGGGCGCAGCTTGCCTCAAGAGGTGAGGGTAGGATTTTGCGTTGTGCTGTTTGCAGGACTGGTGACAACCCCGCTCGTGGCTCAGTCGTTCGTCAACGGCGGCTTTGAAGACGGCAATCTCAACGGATGGACCCAGGGAGGCGGCTCTTGGTACGGCGGATGGCCCATGGATCCTCAAAGCTATCTGCCGGGCGGTTCGAATTACGGTAACTACACCAACAACACCATCGTCGTCAGCCCGAGCATCGACCCTATCAGCGGCCTCAACACCGTTTACAACGGCAACTACGCCGTCAGGGTCAACGACTCCTACAACGACTACTCCGTTTCAGTCATCAGCCAGACCGTGGCGAACTACTCGGATCCCAACATCTTCTTCGCGTGGGCGGCCGACCTGCAGGGTTCCCATGGCCTTACCGACTCAGATAACTTCACCCTCCAACTCATCGACAACACCACAGGGACCCAGCTCTACGGCGTCTCTTACAGTTCAGCGTCGGCCGCAGGTACCTCGCTGTTTACCTATGACCCGAGCGGCTGGTACTACACTCCCTGGCAGGTGGAAAGCCTCGACGTCTCGGCCGACGAGGGCGACACGTTTACCTTGACTCTTCTGGGCTCCGATTGCCCGTACGGCGGACATGCCGGCTACGTCTACCTCGACGGCTTCGGCGCCGCTCCTCCGGTGGAGGGTCCAGCGACCACCCCCGAGCCGTCCTCGCTGCTCCTGCTGGGCTCTGGTGCACTCTTCATGGTTACCAGAATCAGGGCAAAACTGGCCCGCCCAAGCGCAGCATAGATTCGCCTGCTGGTGCAGTAGAACCAAGCCAAAACTCGGCTCCTGACGCTCGCGAATCGCTGCCGGGCAGGAAGAGCGGAGGCCAAGCAACAGAGCAGGCGATAGCGTCCCCACATTTCACCTCCGAGATGTGGGGACGCTTGTCTCAGCGTCGGCAATACCTCTAGCCCCTCGCTCTGAACCGCCGCAAATACCAGTCCGCAGCCACCACCGTGCTCAACCACACCGCCCCCACAAAATACCCGGCCGCCACATCGCGCGCATCGAGCAATACCGCTGAGTTAGTTCCAGCTGTCCAGTGATCATTTTTGAGCACATTTTTCCCCTTAACTTTGCAAAGAACTGCACAATGGAAAACCGAGCTGCGTAAGACCCCAGTAACCATCGGCAAACGCTTTGGCACATCAATTGCTCGCATGTCCGACGTCAGAAGTCTCACGACTTCGACATGGGCTCCTAGCCGCCTGCGCGTTGAAGGGTTCACGCAAAGCAGGGATGACAGCCATTCCTTGAATGGGCTTCACGTACGATTGGACTTATATTGCGGCTTATATGAAGTAAATTTGCCGCCTTGCATCGCTTCCTCTCTTTGTGCTGGTTTCTTCAGTCTTAGTTGAAGCCCTAAATCGAACAGATCGGTAACGCCCCTCCCGTGCGCCTTGCGTTAAGGAATACGGTTTCGGTGCGTTAAATTGTCCAGCGCGCAGCCATCAATTGCTGCGTCAACGGTCGCGCTCGTCCACGAAACCATATGGAGTCAAAGATGAATAAGATCATTTGCACTATTGTTACTGCTTCGGTTCTACTTGGCGGCGCTGCCTATGGCCAGAACAAGTCCACAACAACTCATGACAAACAGCCGCTGCGTGATAGCCAGATGGATAAGGTCACTGCTGCCGGCGAAGAGAACTCAGCAATTGCGGCTAATAATTCCGTCGTCAACGAAAACAACGCAGGCACGGTGAATCTCTCTGGAACCGCGCTCATGGGCTCCAAGGGCGTCGACATCGTGAACTCGTCTGACTCACTTGTGGGCAATGGCGTCAACATCTACGACAGCAGCGCGTTGAGCAATGCCTCAACCACCGGAACCGAGGTGAAGCAGACCAACTCAATCGACCAGACTAGCGGATCGACAGCCACCCTCACGGGTTACTCGCGAGGGCAGAACAGCCAGCTGACCGTCAACAAGAGCTCGGATGTGACCAAGACCGAGTCTTCGTCGCACAACATCAACTCTTCGCTGAACCACTCGACGACCGACGCCTCTACGTTCGCCGACAACAGCTCCAAGATGCACAGCTCTTCGATCACCGCCAGCTCCACCAGCAACAAGGCGCAGCAGGCAGGCGCGCAATCGCAGTCGTCGGCGACAGAGTCGTCATCGGCCTCTGCCAGCTCCAACAACTCCAGCGCGACAACCAATGTTTTTGCAGCGAACGCTGCAAAGAACAGCGCGACCACCAACAATGCAGCCGCAAACTCCAGCAAGTCGAGTGGGACGACCAATGCCTTCTCAACCAGCGGAGCCATTACGGCGGGCAGCACTCAGACGGCCGCTGGGACCCTGAGCGCTTCGGCGAACAAGGCCAACTCGCATAACAACACGTCTACCTCTGGTTCGACTGCAAACCTTGCCGCAGCCGGCGCCAAGGGCACCGCGAACACGTATGGTAACTCCACAGACACCAACACCTCTTCGGGTGGCGGAAGCAGCTCGAGCGGCGTAGGAACTGCGGCGAACAACACCACAGCGTCCGACGGCGCAGTGGCAGCCAACTCTACGTCGAACTCCTCCAACACCAGTGCAGGCTCCAACAGTGGCGCAGCTTCGCTGAACGCCAGCCTGAACCTGTCCTCCAACAAGAGCTTGGCTGCAAACACAGCCACTAGCGATAACTTCGCAACCCAGAATGCGGCGTCTCAGGCTGCCAGCGACAACTTCGCCACCAGCAAGTCGTCGTCTCAGTCTGTAGCGGATAACTTCGCAACCAACGCTTCTTCCGCCAAAGCTGCACAGGAAGCGCAGTCAGCTTCTGCGCAGAAGTCGTCGTCCTGGGGTGAGTCTTCGAGCAGCTCGAACAGCAATAACCTCGCCACTACCGATAACTCTGCTTCGACAAACTCCGTGAGCAAGTCGGACAACTTCGCCACCAGCACGGTCGCAACCCTCGTGGCCAGCGACACGCAGTCGAAGTCCAGCACCTCGGTCAAGAACACCTCCGTGACGAAGGACATCCAGGGCGCGGTCAGCTTCGACTCAGCCTCGGCGAAGAACATCGCCGTCGATGGATCGACCGTCAACGACACCAATAACTACAGCGTAATTCTGGCCGGCTCTGCCGAACAGAATGCAACCGCGCTGAATATCGTAAACTCGGCCGGCGGCATGGTTGCCAATGGGCTGAACATAGCCCACACGACAAACCTCACCACAATGCCAACCCTTACCCAGGTCAACACCATCTCGCAGGTTCGCTAAAGATGGCAGCAGGCGGGCTCTCCAACCAGGGAGCCCCGCCTGCGCTTCTCTTTGTTTCAAGGAGGATTTATGCGTCGTCTTTTCGTAATTGCGAGTCTTGCGTTGTTGATGCAGGCAGGCATGGCCCAAACGGCAGTCCGACATAAACCCCAACCGTTGAACGATGCGGCTATGGATCGAGTGACGGCAGGGAAAATGACTGCGGGGATATCGGATGGAGTCATAAAGTTTCAAGGATCAGTGCCAACCAAGAATGGGCTGGTTACAGGTGCCGGCACGCTGGCGGTAATGACCGGACCGCTGGCCGGGACCACCCAGAACCAGAGCACGCTGACGTTAAACGGCGGAGCACAGCAGAGCCTGTCCTCGCTGATCAACATCAACGCCGTTAACTCCAACGTCAATGTGCTGCTGAACCTCAACGTCAATATCAATTCGACAGTCGGGACCATCACGCAAACCAATCTGGGAAAACACTGATGAACTGGCATAAGCGAATCCTTGCTGTTGCGTTGGTGATCGGATGGGCCGGCGTACCCGCACTCGCCCAGAATTCGCCAGACGCGGCGACGCAGGGAGGAAAGAAAATCCGCACCCTGAAGGAGATTCGCGGCGAGGGCGTAGTGCGGCAGCGCTGGGATATGAGCTGCGGCGCCGCAGCACTGAGCACCGTGCTGACCTACGACTTCAAGGACCCAACGCCGGAGACCGCAATCGTCGTATGGATCCTGCATCGAGTCGATCCGATCAGGGTCCGTGCCCGCGGCGGATTCTCCTTGCTCGACCTCAAACACTTCGCCGAGGCGCGGGGATATCACGCCGAGGGCTTTAGCGGCATGACGATCGAAGACCTGGAGCAAGAAAAGACCTCGGTCATTACGCCGATACGAGCCAAGGGCGTCGATCACTTTGTGGTAGTGAAGGGCATCGTCGCGGGCCACGTGGTCCTCGCCGATCCCGCCTTCGGCAATATGACCATGCGCGTCGACCAGTTTCAGAAACTGTGGAAGAACGGCATCGCGTTCACTGTTCATCCGCCCGACGAACGAATGATTGGGGAAAGGAGCCTTTCGATCGCATCCCAACTGGTTCCCGACGAGACGGTGATTACGCGCAAAATCGGGGTCACGGCCCCCAGCAATTATTTGTACTGAGAGGAAAGGCGAGACCCGATGTTGCGGCGAGTATTGTTAGGAAGCGTTCTGACCCTTTTGGTCTTGATTGGAAGCATGGAAGCGCAGCAGACGCCGGCTACCGGAAACGCACAGCCACAGGCGAAGGATCCGGTCGATGTAAAGCTGCAGGAGGCGCTCCGGGAACGGGACGCGATCATCCGCAACCTGCTCGAGCGAGTCAGCGAGCTGGAGCGGAAAGTTAATGGAGGATTTACCAACGCTGCCAGGATCGACGAGAAGCCCGTGATAGCCGAATCAGCGAGCAGTCGAGCCACCAGCGCTGTAACGTCGACCAACAGTGTCGTCTCGACCGTGACCTACGACGCGACGGAGCGCCAGGCGACCGAGGCGCTCGACCAGGCCTTGATTGTGCGCGGCGGACTCCTGTTGCCGTCGGGAACGCTGGAGATCGACAACACCACCTCGTATTTCAGCTCGTCTTCTGATCACCTCTCCATCAATGGCTTCGCCTTGCTGCCGGTGCTGGTTGTCGGCGATATCGCATCGCAGCGCCTGCGCGCGGACTTCCTGTTGCCGTCCTTCACCGCCAGGCTCGGACTGCCGCATAAGTTTCAAATGGACTTCGTCGTTCCCTATGGCTACGAATCCATACGAACCGTGGATGCGACCAACGCGCAGACGTCTGCGAGCAGTTTTGGACTGGGAGACATTTCGGCTGGCATCTACCGTCAACTCACCACCGAACATGGACACCTGCCGGACATGCTCGCGAACGTTCGTTTCAAATCGACAACCGGCAAAGACTCCTTCAGCCTCACCAGCAGTGAAGTCGCCCTCGGAACAGGATTCAACGCCATCCAGGGAAATCTCACGCTGGCGAAGTCGAGCGACCCGGTGGTCTTCTTCGGGAATCTTTCCTACACCCACACTCTACCGGCCAACCACACGGTCCCCGCGGGCGATCCCGAAAATCCAGATGCGAAGACCGTAGGGTACTTTACTCCGGGGGATGCCACAGGGTTTCAGCTTGGATCGATCCTTGCGCTCAATCCGGACGTCTCGATGACCGTGGGCTGGGACCAGCGGTTCACGCGCGCCACCCAATTAAACGGACAGGACGTTCCAGCGTCGTACCTCGTCGAAGGCACGCTTCGCCTGGGCACCAGCTACATGTACGCCCCCGGTAAGACCGTCGATCTCAGCTTCGGCGTAGGACTCACTCCAGATACGCCGAACCTGCAGTTCTCCGTAGGCGTGCCGTTCCGCATGAAACTCTGGGGGCCGAGACCGCAAAAGCTCACAAAGTAAAGGAAGAGCCCTCCGCGGGTGGCCCACCCACACCCCGTCCTGGGCGCCCATCCAGGCCCAGCCTCATCGCGCATGGGTAGCATCGACCACCGTCCCCCGGGCCCGGAACCGCCGCAAATACCAGTCCGCCACCACCACCGTGCTCAACCACACCGCCCCCACAAAATACCCGGCCGCCACATCGCTCGGATAATGCACTCCCAGGTAGATTCGGCTGTAGCCGATCCCAAAGATCAGCGCCCCCGCCGCCACCAGCACCCCGACGCGCTCCCAGTCGCGCGGCAGGTGCCGCATGCCAATGTAGATCAGCATGCCGTACACCACGACGGCAAAGACGGAGTGCCCACTCGGAAACGAAAAACTAGGCTCATGCACGAACGCCCACGGCAGGTCCGGCCTCACCCGCCGGAAGTACAGTTTGAGCACCGTAACCAGCACATCAGCTCCGCCCGTCGCGATCAGCCACACCACGGCCGCATGGCGCAATCGTCTCCACCAAAGCAGCGCCGCGATCACCGGGATCGCAGGCGTCAGAACCTGTGGCGAACCGATCCACGTCAGCCCGAACATCACCCGCGTCAGCCCCGGCGTCGCATCCTCGTGCACCTCGCTCTGAATAGAGCCTTCCATTTGCATCGAGTCCGGCTCCAGGATCTCCTCATGAAACTCCGCCAGGCTCAGCATCAGCACGCCCGTAGCCACCAGGCCAGCCACCAGAAGCACAACAAACAGCCTCCAGGTCTTCGCCGTAAACGCCATAGCGTCGAAAGGTACCACAAACCCACCCACATTTCCGCCGACCAGAGGAAACACCTCCTCGACGAATCCACCCACGTCGTCCTGGTGCCTCCGAAGAATCCCATCTTCATGTCCTGGTTGACAGGGGTAGTCGCTTGCGTTAATCATCTTCGGCGCTGGAAAATAATCGATTTATACGCCGTCAGTGTGGCATAGTCGGCTCTGGGTTCATATTGCATATTCCGATTATCGGAATGCAGTACCCGATGATTCGCAACGGAGGCACTATGAAGGTCTGGTCATTAAGCAAAAAGTTGATTGAGAGTCTGTCTTTAATCGATGCGCGTTTTTTCAAGATGAGCGTCCTGAGTCTCGCCCTGGTCACCATGGCATTTGGCTCGGGTTCGCTGCAGGCTCAAACCTCCCTGGGTCAAATTTCGGGTACCGTCACCGATGCCACCAACAGCGTGGTGCGTGGCGCAGTCCTCACCGTCACCGAGACACAAACCAACCAGATTCATACCGCGACCACAGACGAAAGCGGCTTCTACGTCGTGACTAACCTTCCGATCGGCGACTACACGGTCGAAGTGAAGTCCACAGGATTCCGTGGTGAGAAGCGTACCGGCATCGTCATTACCGCCGACGCAAAGATCACCGCCAACTTCGGGCTTGTAGTCGGTGCCGTCTCCGCGGAGGTAAGCGTCACCGCCGTCGCAAGTGAAGCCATCAACACCACCAGCGGCGAGCTTTCTCACATCATCGATACCAAGCAGGTTGAAGAGCTGCCCCTCAACGGCCGCAACTATATCCAGTTGATGACCATCATCCCAGGCGCGGTCGTCACCAACCCCGACGTCTTCTCTGTCACCACCAGTCTGGCCGCGGGAAACCAGAACATCAACGGCAACAAGTCCGACTCCAACAACCTCACCGTAGACGGTGCGTTCAACCTGGCTTCCGGTAGCAATGGCAGCTTGGTAAACAACGTCGGCGCCGACTTCATTCAGGAAGTCAAGATCGAAACCTCGAACTTCTCCGCCGAGTTTGGCCGTAACTCCGGTCCGGCGTTCAATATTGTCACCAAGAGCGGCTCAAACAAATTCCACGGCTCCGTCTTCGAGTATCTGCGCAATAACTACTTCGACGCCCGTCCGTTCTACTCATCGATCAAGACCCACCTCGTCTACAACGACTTCGGATACGCCATCGGCGGCCCGATCTTCAAAGATCGCCTCTTCTTCTTCGCCGGCGAGGAGTGGAAGCGCCTTCGCCAGAACCAAGCCCCCACCCAGCGAACCACCCCCAGTTCGGCAGAGCTAGCCGGAGACTTCTCAGGCCTTGGCAAACCGCTGTTCTTTCCGGGAACCACCAACCCAATCCCAAATAACAACATCGCGGCCTTGATGACCACCGACGGCAAAGCCATCGCGAACGTCTACTCGACGATGAATGCGCTTGGCCAGTTCACCGATGCTACCAACGCAGCGAATAATCTCACCCTCACCCCAACCAATCCGCTTAACTTCCGCGAAGATATCTTCCGGTTGGATTTCCGCATCAACGACAAGCACATGATCTATGGCCGTTGGATCAACGACAACAACAGCCTCATCGATCCGTTTGGCACGTTCTCAGACAGTGGCAATCTTCCCACCACCCCCACGCAGCGCAATCGCCCTGGTCAGAGCTATCTCGTCGCGGAAACCTGGACCATTCGTCCGACCTTGATCAACCAGGCCACAGTGAACTTCAGCTTCGTCTCGCAGCACATTCCTCCGTACGGGGTGAACTGGAAGCGCGAAACCTACGGCTTCCAGTACGCCAAACTCTTCCCCGGAGCGGGTGCCTATCCGAATGGAATTCCTGAGGTCGGCATCACCTCTTTCGCCGGATTCCAGGGCCCGAACTTTGCCCTCAACTCGCCCACCACGGACATTCAATTGGGTGACACCATCTCCTGGATCAAGGGCAATCACCTTATTAAATTTGGCGGCGTCTACGTCCGCAATCGCGTCGATCAGAATGGCCGTCCTTACTACACGGGCAGGGCAAGCTTCAACGCCAGCGGCAACGCGATTACTACCGGTTACGCCCTCGCCGATGCGCTACTGGGCAACTTCAATAGCTACACCGAAGCCAGCGCCGACCCGACTGGCCACTTCCGCTTCAACCAACCCGAATGGTTCGCGCAGGACACCTGGAAGGCCCTCAGAAACCTGAGCGTCGAGTACGGAGTCCGTTGGCAGGGTATCCCGGCGATGTACACGCAGGGCAATAACATGGCCAACTTCGACCCCTCGGTTTATAGCCCGACCACCGCCATCACAGTCACTACGGCGGGCAAGGTGGTTCCCGGCTCCGGAAATCCCTACAACGGTCTCGTTCGTACGAGCGATGGCATTCCGTCCGATCAGACCGCCCGTGTTCCCAACATCAACACGGCTGCCTATCCGCAGATCCCACAGTCAGCGCCCCGCGGCTTCTACACTATGCACGGAGCCTTCGGACCGCGCTTCGGATTTGCGTACTCTCCAGGTGACAACAAGACCTCCATCCGAGGCGGCTACGGAGTCTTCTTCTACCGTGCCGAAGGTAACGTCACCTTCAGCCAGGTAAACGTTCAACCCTACCTCCAGAACGTCGAGTTCGACTTCGCCAACCTCGGCAACATCAGCGCTGGAACCCCCAACAACACCGGCCTGCAGGGAGGAATCAGTGCCATCAATCCTGGCCTGAAGAACCCCTACGTCGAGCAGTTCAGCCTGGGTGTTCAGCGTCAACTGCCTTGGGGCATGTTGCTGGAGACCACCTACGTTGGCAACGTCGGCCATCACCTGCTTCGTCAACCCAACATCAACTTCCCCAGCCTTGCATTGGTCGCGGCCAACCCCACGAACAGTACAAACTTCTACAACCCATACAAAGGCTTCACCAGCATCGGAATGTACCTCAGCGATTCCAACAGCAACTACAACGCGCTGCAGACCTATCTCTCCAAACGGACGGGCCAGGTCACCTTCACCGTTGGCTATACGTTCGCCAAGGGACTCGGCGACTCGCAGAGCAACGGCAACAGCAACGAGAATTGGCAGAGCCTCAACTACACTTACGGCGAACTCAGTATCGACCGGAAGCAAGCGTTCGTCTCCACCGTGGTTTGGCAACTGCCCACGTTCGCTGGAAAGAACATCTTCCTGCGCGAAGCCGCCGGCGGCCTCCAGATCACCGGCGTCGTCCGTGCCCAGACTGGCCCGTTCGATACCATTCAGGGCAATTCATCCGTTGGAAGCCGTCGCTCCAACTACGTCGCCGGTACGCCTCTGTACTTGAAGGACAACCGTTTCACGCTTGCGAATCATCAGTCGCAATTTATCAATCCGGCTGCCTTCACGGTTCCGGCTGCAGGCACCTTCGGTTCCGCTGGAGTCGGTACCATCGTCCAGCCGGGCTTGACCCAGGCCGACATAACCCTGTCCAAGCTCTTTGATTTCAAGGAGCGGGTACAGTTCAAACTTCAGGGTGATGCATTCAACGTCCTCAACCACACCAACTACAGTTCGCTGGATACCAACGTCTCCGACGGCGCCTCCTTCGGACGTCTCAACGGAGCCTACCCAAACCGCCAGCTACAGCTAGGCGCCAAGGTCGTCTTCTAGGCGGCCGCCAACCTCCAAACCATCTTGGGTGCCCCATTCATGCGCGGCCTCATCGCGCATGGGTGGGGTCGACGCCGTCTGGGGCATAATGAAGCAGGAGGCTCGACTATGGCAACCCTCGATTGGTCCCAATGCCCCGCCGTCGAAAGGCGGGTGGCCCAGATCTGAGATTGACCCACCGAAACTGGGTGCCCCATGTCTCGATTCTGAGACATGGGTTCTCGCAGCACTACAGGTTTCCGCCTCTGCCCGGAAACCGTGTCAAGCCCCCGCGCTCACCTCAAGAAATATTTCACTCCGATATCTAGCTCCATCGCAATGACTTACAACTTTTCCACCGGCCGAAAATAGTTGGCATAGTAGTTATGGTCAACCTGCTATCATTAAGGTAGTTAGTTTGAAACAAAGGCTGCAAGGCAAGCGCCCCCGCGCAACCCTGCGGCCTTTGACATTTAAGTCCCAGGGAGCGCCCTTCGATGCCACGCCGCGAATCTCGAACCAGGCACCTGGAACCTCCGAAAGTATATATCAATCGGTATANNCGGTATATACCAAACTGTAAGTTCATTGCTGTGAGCACATCGTGGTATATACCGTGGGGGGGTGGGGGTATCTTGACCAGCGTTCAGCCAGCCTTAACACCGCCATGCTACCGTTCCTTGGCCGCACACGCACCCATTCTCGCGGTGCCACCAGGAGAGATCACTATGCGCATCACCCGCCTCATCGGCCTGTCCCTCGGCCTAGCACTCACCCTCGGCGCCGCCGCCCCCGCCCAAACCTGGAGCGTCACCAAAACCTTCCCCATCGGCGGAGAGGGCGCATGGGACTACCTGACCGTCGATGCGCCATCGCATCGCCTCTACGTCCCCCGCACCACCCACACCCAGGTCATCGACGAAGACTCGGGCTCGGTGCTCGGTGACATTCCCGGCCAGAAGGGTGCGCACGGCGTCGCGGTCGTTCCCAAGCTCAACCGCGGCTTCATCACCGACGGCGGCGGCNNNGACGGCATCATCTACGACGCCAAGCAGAACCTCGTCCTCGCAGTCTCCGGCGACGGCGGCACCCTCATGGTCTTCCCGCCGGACATCGACCCCGCCGCCGGCAAAGTCACCTCCATCGACCTCG
>PKWK01000119.1 GCA_003133205.1 Granulicella sp.
CGCCATTCGCGCGCCACTTGGCGTGCACCGAAAGACGAATCTGCGGTACTGGTTCTATGACGCCGACGTGACCCCGGAGGCGCAACTCGCCTACCTCAACGGTCTGAGGAAACTCACCGAGTATGGACTGAAGAGCTTCATCCAGGGAATGAGCCTTCCCGAAGCGTACAAGCCGGTTGCCGCCGCGCCGTACATTCCGACAACCTCCTTTTCAATACAGCACGAGTTCCGAATCCTCGAACACGTTCGCACCACACGCAAGGATAGCCGCAATTTGTGGGCGAGATGCCCATCCTGCGCACAGATCGGAAGGGACCGCACCGGCGACAATCTCGCCATCCAGATCAAGAATCCGCGCTNNGTGCTGGGCCGGCTGCACGAAGGAAGAGATTCGCGCGGCACTGGGCCAACCGATTCGCAAACAGCAGGCAGTGTAGAGGAGGCGAACCCGATGAAATCATCTTCTCAGGTAACGGTCTCCGATGCGGTGAACCGTGATCCAGACGCCACGCGGTTTGCGCGGTATGGCCTGGCGATTCCGCGGCAGATCTTGAGAGCCTTGGAGAAACGCGGCATCTACTGCCAGTCCAGTGTCTCGATCGAGCATCAGCATCTGGCCAAACGATACGTTTTGCGCGCCACGGAATCCGGCGGCGCTGTCGCGGACATGGGCCGCTACTGCGCGTATCTTGATGCCGATGGAACTCCGCTCCCGTGGTTGCAGCCGATCGATTCGCTATCCGGCAATGGGCGACACGCAATTGTGATTGCTCCGGAGTTGGTCCGAATCGAAATGCTGCGCATCGGCCACACCTATGAAGTAGCGATCTCGAAGCACTCGCTCGTGAACAATGGAAGCCGAATCCGCCCAGTCATCACTTCGGCCCTAGTCTTCCGCGGCAATCAGGGAACGCTTGCCGTCGATCTATGGAACCCGGAGAACAAGCGTCTGCGTGGCTTCATTGCGCCGATTTTCTATTCACAAGCGGGCGAAGTGCGGCGGCATCCTGAACGCTTCGATGACGCAATTCGCAAGATCACCGGCGCGCTTGCATGCCTGGGCTGCAAGCATGCGCACGTCGCTATACCGCCGTCGATCACAACTGGCGGTGCCTCATGAGTCGCGCAATCGAAGTTGGTGAGCCGGATTGGAAACCGCTTGAGGACGTCCTTTCGTCTGATGACTGTTCCTGCTTTATGTACATGGGAATCACCAGTGGGATCGTGCTTTACAAGCACCGCGATACGCGACGCTATCTGAATATCGAGGCGGCTACC
Organism: Granulicella sp.; assembly: GCA_003133205.1. The sequence continues at coordinate 1,279 of PKWK01000119.1, forward strand.
GGACGGTTTTTCCAGTACATCGATGGCGACTACATCGAGATCGGCCGGGAGCAGGCAATCGAGCACGTGTACGGATCAAGACAAATCTGATGGAATGGAGGAGATCATGGGCAAGAGCGTCAACAAAGTCATCTTACTGGGCCGTGCCGGCAAAGATCCGGAGGTCCACATCCTGCGGAGTGGAACCCTGGTCAATCTAACGCTCGCGACCAGCGAGGGTTACAAGGATAGCCGAGGCGAGTGGCAAGAGCGCACCGAATGGCACAACCTGGTTGGCTTTCAACGGATCGGCGAGATCCTGCGCGACTATGTCAGGAAGGGATCGAGGATCTTTGTCGAGGGCGAACTGCGCACCCGTTCATGGGAGGATCGTGAGTCAGGCCAGAGGAAGTTTCGCACGGAAGTCGTCGTGCATGAGGTCAGCCTCCTGTCGCACGGACCTGCCTCAAACGGCGCGAACGGACCGGAGCACTTCACTAGTGGGAACAGCTTCGTGCCGCAGGAATTCAGCACCGAACCCGAGATTGAGGCATCAGAGGTGCCCTACTAAAACTGGGCTGCTCTGCATCCACGCATTCACCGAGAGCGCCTTACGGGGCGCTCTCGGTGCGTCTGGGTTCAACAGACAGCCCACTGAAGGTTTCGCACAGAAGGAGTTGAGTTATGGCAACAGCAGCGAAATTCGCAGGAGCAGAGCGGCAGAAACTCTTCGCTCAGCTCGAAGTGCCATTCGATCCGGCTCAAATCAAATGGCGGGTCATGCGCACCTCGGATGATCGACGGTCGGGCGCAATCCTTCCATTCGCCGATCCACGCGCCTACACGGACCGGCTCAACGAACTCTTCACGCCGTCGGGCTGGACGCGCGAGTACACGATCTCGACCGTACCGTCCCTGACCCGCATGGACAGAGGCAAGGTGATTGTGACCAGCAAGTTGCTGGTGGCGACCGCCGTCACAATCAGCCGCTTGGGCAGCCACACCGGCACCGGAGAAGAGTGGGCGGACCGCGAGAACGCAGTGACCGCGGCCGATGCGCAGGCCTTCAAGCGCGCCTGCAGTTGCTTCGGCCTTGGGCGGTATCTATATCGCTTCGAGGAGACCTGGGTGCATTTGAGCGGGCGCGGCGAACCTGTTGCGCTCCCGATATTGCCGGAGTGGGCGCTGCCACCGGGAGTGACCATGGCTCCCGCGAACGGCCAAGCCGTCGATGTGCGCGGCCCTG
>PKWK01000389.1 GCA_003133205.1 Granulicella sp.
TTTATGCAACCAGTTCTAGGTCACACAGCCTCGGGAACCATGCAGACTTTGCGCGGCACCCGAAGCCGTGCCGGCACTCAGAGAGCTATTGAGGCGATGGGGTACGATGTCAGGTTATGGCAAATGCGAGACGGATGGAGTACCGGTTGTTCTGCCCGATCTGCAATGATTACTTCACGCAGTTGGTCGTGCTTCACAAGCTTCCCAAGAACTTCAAAATGGACCCCTATATGGCTGGGATAGTGGAAAGGCACGACCATAAAGCGTTCCAGGATGCCAAGGCGCAGAAGGACAATGCCCAAATCGATCAGCAGGAGAAGGCGGAGTAGCCCGGCCGCAAGGCTTCGGTCATGTAGTGGATAACTTCGCACACTGCGCCGTCTGAACAGGAGCCCGCTGGTTCTGATTTCACCAAGGCAGACACGTTTTTCTTGCACTAAGCAGGTTCGACAGAGAGGATTTTGTGACGGAACAGGAGCGCCAAGACAAACTGGAGCGATTAGATCGATGCATCAAACTGGGCGAGGATTCCTACGACCAACTGTACGAGCCACGGACGCACACCAATCCTGCCGGGCACTACAGCGACGCGAAAGACTTCTTTAGCGAGGCCATCGGATTGGCGGGCGAACTTGGCCTCAACGACCAGGCTCAAGCATTGTCGGAACGCCTCGCTCACATAAAGGCCGTCTACCGCAGCCAGTTCTCCGGATTCGATTAATCCTAGGGGAGCGATGCGGTGTCGATGTCCTGCTCCGCCCGCTGACCAAGCCGCGTCTGATCAGATAGCTAGGGATGTCCTTGAATCGTCCGGCTAGCGGCCTCACATAGGAAATTTCTGTACGAATACGGTCATGCGGAGTTGGGCGGCCACTCGTACGCCTCGCACAAGCCGGGCTCATTGTTACGGTCGTTACCTACGCGCGGGTCAACCGGGTGCGCCAACATCTCCTCGGTGGCGTAACTCCGTAGTAGGTCCACGGGTAGGCGAACCGCCCACAGGCTTTATCGTGCACCCGTCTTTATCTCTGGGTACATACACGATCGAAGGCCAATGCCGCTCTGGAATCCATTGCGCTCCGGCTTCCTGAACGCCAACCGTCCGTCCGCAAACCTCACAACGGTAGGTACTCCATCGCGCACGGCTTCTTTTCTTGCAGAGTAGCTGCTGCGTTTCTTGGCTGAGGTCTCCGTTACATGGCTTGGAAGGTATAGGCATACTGTCTTAAGGCTGCTATCGGTCTTCAACGGACCGTCGTGCAACGTTGTAATTCGCGGGCGGGGGTACGAAGCCCTCCGGCAGCTTGCCGAGGTGGAAGGCTTCTGAAGATGCGTTGCTTACCGGATTGGCGGAAGTAGCAGCAACACATAGCCTATTGCTCAACAAATCCCGCGTTGACCAGATGTTTTCGAGTACAGCGGCCGTCAACGAGGACCCACCGACCGGCATTAAGCGCAACCTCGATCTGTCTTACATTCTCGACGGACTTGCCAAGAAGATGTTCCAGTTGATAGGCCACGCGCTCAAAAAGGACTGGGCTATTAGGCGCGGTGGACCAGGAGCCATCATAGTTCTCGACGTTGACGGTGACATGTAGCCCTGCGGCGGTGTCTTGCCATGGTTCAAGTTGAAGCTTATTGGATTCAATTCTGTCTTGCATGGTTAGAGCCTACTACTCCGCAGTCTTCGTTTACGTGTGCTACCTCACATACATCCGCGCGCACTGCCACGCTCGCCCATTTGTTGCCGCTGGACAAGAGTTTGTCGTCAAAGACTCCGTAGGTTTTCTGAATAAGCTTTCGCAGCAAGGCGTGCAGTGCGCTGTACCCGTCCTGGGGTGGACTGCAGCCTCCATCCGCCGTCTGTCTAGTCCGGCTTGATGGTGGTGACTTTGAAGGTGAGTGGTTTCGCGGCGGCAGGTGTCGGGACGGAGTTTGCCTGGGAGAACGCGGCTGGCCCAGCGATGGCTACCCCATGCATCCCAGGGTCATCGCGAGTCAGAGAGGATATGGCATTGCCAACACCGCGTGCTGGCGCAATTTATTCAAATAATTCATTCATCGCGGTGTTGGATGGATTACATTAGTCTTACCCTCGGTCACGGGAGTCCCGGTTTTTAGGGCATCCGGTTTTCAGGGTAATGGGCCATTTGGACACATAGGCCATTCGGCTATCCCCGCGCGGCCAAAGTACCGGGACTCATCGCACCATCCGGTGCTGATTCCGAACTGCACGCGGCGACCGACGTTAGAACATCGTCCCGCGCAGTCGAATCCGCACCAAGGCCATCGCAATGACCGCGTCTGAAAATTCAAAGTTCGACCCCGTAGCCTTCCTGGCCAACTCGGGACTGGGACGAAAGCTCGTCAGCCTGAAGGCCAAAGAGGCTTTCTTCTCGCAGGGAAACCCGGCCGATTGCGTCTTCTACCTGCAGACCGGTCGCGCCAAGCTCACCGTCGTCTCCGAACGCGGCAAGGAGGCCACCATCACCCTGCTCGTCCCCGGCGACTTTATCGGCGAAGAGTCGATCGCCAGCGTCCCCGGCCTGCGCCTGGCCACCGCCACCGCCGTGACTGCGTGCACCGCGCTCAGGATTGGGCGCGACGAGATGATCCGCGTGATGCACGAGGAGCATGGCTTCTCTGATATTTTTCTCAAGTTCCTGCTCGCACGCGGAATGCGGACTCAAGCCGATCTCGTCGATCAGCTCTTCAACTCCAGCGAGAAGCGCCTTGCCCGCATCCTCCTGCTGATGGCGGAGTTCGGTAAGCCCGGTGAACCGGAGACGCTGATTCCGGACATTACTCAGGAAACCCTGGCGGAAATGATTGGGACCACCCGGTCTCGCGTCAGTTTCTTTATGAATCGCTTTCGTGAGCACGGCTTTATCGAGTACAATGGCCGCATCCGAGTCCACAAGTCGCTGCTCAATGTGATTCTTCACGATCGGTCCTTTGAGCAGAATTCAGTGAGTGCTCCCCTCGTGGAAACCGGACCGGGGCAACCAGAACCGACCCTGAGAAGAGCCGCTGCCATTGGCGTCAAGGTCAGACACCACGATGGGCTAAAGGACTGAGCAAAGATACACGTAGGAGAGGTCGTTTCGGGCGCAGGGCGCGATAGCGGCCTTCAGCGTGGTATGCCGGGCTGATGATCGCCACCTGTGTTCAGGCCTCCCTCTGATCTTGATCCGTCCAATGATCGCGCTGGGACTTAGGCGGTGTCCGTGAGGGACTGACTCCGTTTTTCTAGCGCATCAGTTCTCAATTCATGAAATGCCATTTTCTCGACGGGAAGCAACGCTCTCCCGTCGAGATTGTGACGTGTGTCTCCACTACTTCGCTACTAGAACGTGTTCGGGCGCCGTGGACTTTGCGTCACTTTTGTGGTCGAGGCGAAGGTCGCAGAGGGTGCCGATGAGGCTGGCGGCCCACCAGTAGATATTGTGTTCCTTGACCGATCGGCGCATGCGATGCATGCGTTCGACCATTTGGTTGGTATCCATCTTGAGTGCCTGGGCGATTGATTCGCCGGTGGCGCTGATGTCGTAGGGATTGACGATAATGGCATCCTGTAACTCACGCGCAGCTCCGGTGAAGCGGCTAAGGATCAGTACACCTCGCTCATCCTGCCTCGCAGCGATGTATTCTTTGGCCACCAGATTCATTCCATCGTGCAGGGATGTGACCATGCAGAGGTGGGCAGCGCGGTAGTAGTGCTCCAACTCATGCCGGTCGTGCTGGCGATTGAGAAATACGATCGGTCTCCACCTGCCGTGTTTGAAGCGGGCATTAATGCGGTTGGCCTCAGCTTCGACCTCCAATTGAAAGTCGGCGTATCGCTTGATGCGGGTGCGGCTGGGAGCGCCTATCTGGATGAAGGTGAACTTACCTTGGTAGCTGGGGTATCTCTCAAGAAAGCATTCGACGGCCTGGAATCGCTCGAGGATGCCCTTGGTGTAATCGACGCGATCAACGCCGATGCCGAGGAACGTTGCCTCGATTCCCAGCTCAGCGAACAGCGCGCTGCGTTCCTCTTGAGCGGACAAGTTGCTGCGAGCCTCAGGAATGTCGCTGGGCAATTCGACGCTGATCGGGAACGGCTGGACGGAGGTGAGGTGATCATTGCGCTTGACGGAGAAGTGCTCCCAATCGACGCGCGACTCGAGGATGCGGTCTACGGTATTGAGGAAATTGTTGCAGTGACCGCGCACATGGAAGCCGATGAGATCCGCACCAAGGAGTCCATCGAGCAATTCGCGTTGCCACGGGCAGATTTCAAACGCCTCCGGTGTGGGCCAGGGGATGTGCCAGAAGATTGCGACGCGTGCCTTGGGGAGGCGATCTTTCAACATCCGCGGCAGCAGGGCAAAATGATAGTCCTGAATAAGGATCACGGGATTCTCTTCGCCGGCGATTTCCTCGATGAGAGCGTCGGCAAACTTTTGGTTGACTGCGTAGTAGTGTTCCCAATCCGAAGCGCGAAAGATGGGGCGGGTGTGGGCGATGTGGCAGAGCGGCCAGAGACCTTCATTGGCAAACCCGTAATAGTAGCCTCCTTCCTGCTCGCGGCTTAGCCAGACGCGACGCAGGGTGTAGCGCGGTTCCTCCGGCGGAACCTTGAGGCGATCATGGGCGTCGACCATTTCAGCATCTGCGTCGCCGCTGCCGAGGGCAATCCAGGTCCCATTGCAGGCGCAAAGGATTGGTTCGATGGCGGTGACGAGGCCGCTGGCGGGAACGGTGACGGTAACGGTGTTATCGCGGCGGGAGTGAACATAGGGCTCGCGATTCGAAACTACGAAGAGGCTGCTTTTGCCCAGCCGGTTGCGGACATAATCAGCCAACCGCTCAGCCGTCCACTGCGATTCGTTGGCATTGCGCAATCCTGCTTCGGTCACTGCTGCAGCGCGGGCACGCTGCATGCTTTCCGCCAAAGGCCCCACCTCGCCGGCGAGCGAGAAGAGAACATCGAGATCAGTCGCGGCAGGCCGAACCGCGTCCTGGCCCGTCCGCAGGGCTCTTATCCACACAGCGACACGCGCGATGGGTCCGGTAAGGCTCCAGCGAATAATCAGCAGAGTGATGGCCACGATCACAAGCACCTGAATGGCCATGCGAACGAAGACGCGGCCCCAGATGCGGAAAATCTCGGTGCCAATATAGCCGCTGTCGTGAACTACGAGGATTCCGCCAATCACCGTTTTATCGGTCGCATGCAGTGGGGCAGCAAGCACGTGGACACGCCTGAATCGCAGATCGGTGAAGGCGCTTATGTTGCGATTGTCCTGCATGGCATTCTGCAACAACTGAGTGAGAACGGGGAGCGAAGCATTCAGGCCGGGCGTTACGACCGGCGCAGAGTCATCGCGTCCATAGATTCCGACTCCCACCAGGTGTTCGCTGTTGCCGGAGGGCTCGACCAACTTCTCAAGGCCAACGCGGTCCCCGGTCGCGAGATATAACTCAGCGGTTCCGGCAAGGCTTTCGCCTACAGTTTCAGCTTTGGAGCCGAGGTCGCGACGGAGGGCATCCCTCTGTGCCCGTATCTCATACCACGACGAGGCGAGCGATACGAGCGAGAGTCCTATGGTAAGTGCGACAATCAATCGCCAACTTAGGATCCGCATAGTGTGGCCTGCCCCTGTTTCGGGAGACAATGAAATTGTACAGTCGTTACGGTTTGGAGGCAGAAAGCTCTAGTACTACAGTTGTAGA
>PKWK01000329.1 GCA_003133205.1 Granulicella sp.
CCGGTTTTGAGGACACCTGCGTCATCGAGAGAGCGCAGAAGTATTCGTCAGGCTAAACCACGCTAACAGCTACAAATTGTTAGTCGCCCATGCCGGGAGAGTGAGTTCTGCCCCACTGATCTTCCAGCGTGGCTCGCTCGGCGGCGAACTGCTCCGGCGATGCGTTTGACGACCTGGGCGGGTGATCCTCTCACGCGGCAACTACACTTCTGCGGCGAGATACAGCCGCGACCATCGGCTTACCCGATTGGCCCGGTGCGGAGTCGACTCTCTATTCAGTTGTTTTGCCGTCGAAGTGCTCGTTGTCGGCCTCCGCATCGGCACGTGTATGGTTTACGACACCGTCCCGATGATTTGGCGGCGCATAGAGCGTATAGAGCTTCAGTGGGACATCGCCACTATTGATGATGTTGTGATTCACCCCAGCCGGGACTAATACTGCGAAGCCAGCGCAGATCGGCGTCCGAACGCCATTGAGAACCGCCTCACCGGTCCCCTCCTCCACGCGAAAGAATTGGTCGAGCTTGTGGACTTCCGCGCCGATCTCTTCCTTGGGCTTTAGTGCCATGAGGACGAGCTGGCAGTTCTTTGCCGTGTAAAGCACCCGACGAAAATCGTCATTCTTAATGGCGAGACCCTCGATGTCTTGCACAAAACCGATTTTGATGGTTCTGAGATCGGATTCGGTGGTTGTGGTCGGGTCGTTGTCGATTTTACTAGTGGTTACCGCCATAATGTACTCCCCTCATTCGCACTGAGAGGTAGGATGCGGAGAATTGGAAGCGGGATACGATGAAGGCAGAAAGCTTAATGAGATCCTTCAAGGTGATCGGCACCAGAGAGACTGGTGTCAGCCGACGCAAGGAAGGACGAATCGCAGACATGCGTCGTATCATCTTCTGCAAGTTGAACCTCTGCCATTGGGGTAAGTAGCTATCGTGTAACCGTTCGAGCGCAAGATCGCATCCAAGCTAAGATGTTCGGAAAGAAGATGCTGGTCAAGGTCGCCGATGTAATCGTCGAGACACTCTTGAGAGCTGGAGTAAAGCGTGTCTACGGAGTCGCTGGTGACTCGCTCAACGGACTTACCGACTCCATCCGAGCTCACGACGGCATCGACTGGATGATGGTTCGGCACGAAGAGGTCGCCGCCTTCGCAGCCGGGGGCGAATCTCAGATTACGGGCGAACTTACGGTCTGTGCAGGAAGCTGCGGGCCTGGCAATCTCCATCTAATCAATGGACTCCATGATTGTCAGCGCAGTCGCGTTCCCGTCTTGGCGATCGCCGCGCAGATACCCAGCGCCCAACTCGGTACCAACTTCTTTCAGGAGACTCGGCCCGAACACCTCTTCCTCACGTGTTCGGACTTTTGCGAAGTTATCTGCAGTCCCGAGCAGATACCGCGAGTGCTCGCTATCGCCATGCGCACAGCAATCGCCAAGCGATGCGTCGCTGTCATCGTCATACCGGGTGACGTCTTGGCCCTCGGGTGTTCCTCCGGAGCGATTGACCTCGGAATCGGCGGCCCTGCCGCTTCCGTTCTGCCGCCTGCGGCCAGCCTCAAGAGCGCTGCCGAATCGCTCAACATGGCAAAGAAAGTAACCATTCTGGCGGGATCGGGCTGCGCAAACGCCCGGGCGGAGGTCCTCGCCGTGGCCGAGACTCTACAGGCCCCCATCATCACAGCCCTACGCGGCAAAGAGTACTTGGAATACGGCAACCCCTACATTCGTGGGTCTCAATGGCCTCATCGGCGTACCTTCAGCCTATCGCGCCATGCAGGAGTGCGACGCCCTCTTCATGCTTGGTACCGACTTTCCCTACTCTCAGTTCTACCCGGAAGGCATTAGTGTGATCCAGGTGGATCTTCGTGGCGAACAGATCGGCCGACGTACCAAGGTAGATGTCGGCCTCATCGGCGATGTACGCTCTACTCTGCAGGCCCTGGCGCCCGATCTCATAAAGCATGAAAGCGGCCATCTGGAAGCATCTCTCGAACATTTCCGCAAAGTTCGCAAGGAACTCGACGACCTCGCGGTGGGTGAACCGGGCAAGACCCCTATCCACCCCCAATACCTCACCCAATGCATCAGTGACCTTGCCGCCGAGGATGCGGTCTTCCTATGCGACGTCGGAACTCCCACGACATGGTCTGCCCGCTATCTGCGCATGAATGGCAAGCGGCGTCTGCTGGGCTCCTTCAACCATGGAACAATGGCCAACGCCATGCCACAGGCCATCGGCGTGCAGGCGGCGGACCGCAGCCGTCAAGTCGTCACGCTATCGGGGGATGGCGGTCTCTCGATGCTAATGGGCGATATGCTGACCCTCCGTCAGCTTGATCTCAATATCAAGATTGTCGTCTTCAACAACGGGGCACTCGGCTTCGTGGAGCAAGAGATGAAGGCCGCTGGCATCGAAAACTACGGCACGGCCTTCCGCAGCCAGAATTTCGCCGACGTTGCCAACGCCGCCGGGATCCGGGGCTGGCGAGTGGATACACCGGAGCAGGTCAAGCCTGCGCTCACCGAGGCGTTCACACACCCTGGCCCCGCACTCATCGACGTAGCAGTCGCTCGTCAGGAACTCTCCCTTCCGCCTACCATCAGCCTCTCGCAGGCAGCGGGGTTCAATCTGTATATGATCAAGGCCATGATCCACGGCGACGGCAATGAGGTTCTGGACATGGCGAAAACTAACCTTTGGCGCTGAGGTGAAACGCCGTAAAAGACACGTCGCCGCGCTTTCCGGCGGCCCGGCCACGGCGCACTTTCCGCAACTTCGTGTTGCACTGGTTCGAGTACCTACTGTGGTGCGGTTGCACGGTAGAACATTAACGTTGTGAATAGAAAGCTGCGAAATGCAGAAGCGCGACCCGCGCAACGCGGCCACTTAGGATGAGTTTGTGCCCAAATCGCAAACCACACCAAAAAAGGCAACACCGAGAGCCACGCCGCATCATGGCGTGCTGCAGTTTCTTGAGGAGCTCGGTCCGGGGTTAATTACGGGAGCCGCAGACGATGACCCATCGGGCATTTCGACATACTCAGTAGCTGGCGCGTCCTATGGGTATGCAACCCTTTGGACTGCTCTCTTGTCTTTTCCATTGATGGCTGCCATCCAGTTGATGTGTGCCCGTCTGGGCATGG
>PKWK01000213.1 GCA_003133205.1 Granulicella sp.
GTGCCGGCTTCACCCGAGGCCAGCGTCGGTCCCGTTGAGCCTGCGTAGGTTGTGCTTCCCGTGTAGGCCGCAGTCGTATTCTGCTGGCCCAGCGTGGAGCAACTGGTAACGAACATATAGGTGGCGACGCCCGAGGCGTTGAGCGTGTCGCTGCCGACGATGACGTTGTTCACGAGGAACTGCACTGTGCCAGTCGGGGTCGGCCCCGGTGTCGTGGTCAGGGTAGTATATGGCAGAGATGTGATGGTCAACCCCGCAACCGTAGCGGTCAGCGTAACGCTGGCGCCTGCAGCCACGGAGGTCGACGATGCCGTGAGACCGGTGGCCGAGATATTCGGCCCGAGCGATCCACTGCCAAGTGGCGTGACCACCTTCCAGGCATTCGCCAGGTTGTTCAGATCGATGCTGCCCCAGCCGGTGGCGAGATCGTAGCCGGTGCTTGCGGTGTATCCGATCGAACCACCGTATGGACAGTTCGCCGTTCCTGCGGTGCATGGATTGTTGTTGTTGCCAGTCGTTATATCGTGGAAGACGCTGGTGCTGGTGGGGTTGTAATACGCAGCGCTATTGCCCAGCGCGTAGATGGTCGGGTTGGCATTGCCAATGCGCCCTCCGATCTTCTGTTCGACCAGAGCGAGCATTCCGCCAAAGAGCTGCGAGTCGAAGGACGTGCCGCCAGCGACGGTGAGGTTGCCAGCCGCTGTCCGAAAGCCGCTCACGCAAGACCCCTGGGCGCAGAAAAGATAAGGATCGTGGACCGATGCCGCGTCCAGTGCGAGGTCAGGCACGTCGCGCGAAGCGTCGGTCGGAACCAGCGTTGTCATACCGGGGGCTCCGGTCTCGACCTGCCAGGCAGGCTTGGCGAAAAAGGCGCTCGCCCCACCGCCGCTCGCCGAGAAGAAGAAGCCGGGCGAGTCCTCATTCCAGGTCGTCTCCGGGATATAGCCGGTCGCAGAGTAAGTCGCTCCCGGGACCGCCGTTCCGGCAATGTAGGTGCCGTCAGTGCCCAGCCAGTAGGTGGTTGCCCCGAGCGCGCTGCCTTCATTCAACATGGTGCCGCCCATGCCGGTGACATAGGGCGAACTGGCGGGAAAGTCGACGGCCAGGCCTTCAATCGCTGAAGAGCCGTTGTCGCAGTCCGTCGCGCCAACATCGGCGGACGCTGCCAGAATCGTCTGGCCCTGCGCGTTGGCCTGTTTGAAGAGCTGATTCAATATGTTGAGTACCGACGAGCCCCAGCCGGCTTCGCAGTTCCCGTAGCTGATGGTGACGATGGGAGCCAGGTTCTGGTCGACCGCCTGGGTCATCGAGTTCGCGATAATGTCCTGCCCGTTGACGTAGAGGACGGTGGCCGACGGCGCCATTGCTCCGGACCACTCCACATCGAGGGACGACTCGCCAAGATCGTCCAGGTTTGGCGATGGGCAATTGGACGAGGTGCTGGCGGAGCAGTTGTTGGTCGCTAACGCACCTCCATTGGCCGGGGTCGGCGTCGGCAGATTCGCGGACAGCCCCGACGCGCTGCGGAACGCAGTCACATCCGGGAGGAGGATCTGAACCTGGCCCGTCACCGCAATGGTCACGCCGGTGCCGTTGGTGCCAGCGGTCAGCAGCGGTTCCATGTCGTACATCGCATAGATATCGCCGGGCGCGAGATAGTGACTCAGCGAAACGGAGGAGGTGTACTCGGGCTTTACGACGCTGGCCCGCACTCGCGGCTTCAACCGAAAGTCATGCAGCCCGGTGATCCCGGCGACCACACTCGCGAACGCGCTGGGGACTTGCGCGTTGGTGATATTCGCAAAGTGGGTTTCGCCGTTCACGGAGAGACTGTGGATGCTGGTTGCGAAGGCCGCCTGGGCCTGCGCCACGGTGCCATCGAAGGTGACGAACGTGCCGCCCTGGGCAACTCCGGTGACGGTGAACCCCTGGCTCGTCAGCCACGCCGTTACCTTGGCGATGTCGCCGCTGGAGAGGCCAAACTGCGCGGCAAACTGGGCCGGGGTCAGCCACTGGTGGTAGCGCGGCGAGGACGGATCCTGCAGATCGACCAGCAACTGGTCAAGCGCGGCCTCTTGTGCCGCCGTCATGGTGAAGCGGATCGACATGCCCTGCAGCCTGGTGTTCGCTGCTGCCAGGCCAAGGTCAGCGGCCACCCGCGCCCTGGGATGGACCGATTCGGGAATTGCCACGTGAATGCTGTCGGATACCGGGGTGTCGATGCGGTCCGCGACACTGTTCTGGACCGCGGCCGAGGCGGCCGGAACGCCAAATCCAGCCAGTCCAATGACAAAGATTGCTGACGTAACGAGAAGCCGGGGGAGGGAAGTGCAAGGCATGAGAAATCCTGTGTTTCGAAGAGTTTGGGCCAATGTTAGGCTGCAACGCAAAGCACAGCCAAGTACGCTGGAATCCCGTCTCGAAGATGTGGATGGTGATTCTCTCTACTCGGCTTACAAGCTTAGACCATTAAGACTAAAAAAGGTTGCGGTGGCGGTTGGTTAGAGGGAGTACTTTCCCGCTTTAACCATGTGGGCAGCCGCCTCGCGCCGCAGAGCGATGGTGTCGGTGGGATCGTGCTTGGCAAGCCGCCGCAGGATGGCCATCTGGGTGCGCAGCATGTCGCCCTCAGCCACCGCGGCGATCACCTTGCGCGCGGCAAGCTCCACCGTCTCCATCGCCTTCGCCGCGTAGAGCCGGGCCAGCGTGATGGAGATAGCCGCTGAGTTGGCCGGGCTCTTCGCAGCGATCTTTTCCGCGCGCAGAATCGCGCTCTCCATGGTGAAGACCTCGGTGATCATATCGGCGAGCGCAGCCATCACCTCCTGCTCGTCCGCGAGCGCGTTGTTGAACCTCTGCGTGGCGGCACCGGCGGCGAAGAGCGTCAGCTTCTTGGCGCTTGCGAGCAGGTCGAACTCGGCGGCCAGCGGGCCTTCGGGGTCTTCCTTCGCCACAGGGCCGGCCATCACCTCGTCCATCAGCCCCTTGATCGCCGGAATCAGCGCGAGCTTACCCGACATCGCCGACTTGATCATCCAGCCGCTGATAATCAGGCGATTGATCTCGTTGGTGCCCTCGAAGATGCGGTTGATGCGCGAGTCGCGATAGTGACGCTCGGCCGGGTACTCCTCCACGTAGCCGTAGCCGGCGTAGATCTGCACCACGTGGTCGGCGACCATGTCGTACAGTTCCGACGCCCACACCTTTACGATGGAGCACTCGACCGCGTAGTCCTCGATGCGTTTCTGAATCTCGGCGTGGTCGTTCTTCGCGACCCCGTGGAGCGCGGCGTCGATCATGCCGATGGTGCGATAGCACAGCGCCTCGCCGGCAAAGATTCCTGCGGCGGAGTCGGCGATCTTCTCCTGGATCAGGCCGAACTCGCAGATCGGCTTGCCGAACGCCTTGCGCTCCTTGGCGTATTGAATGCCCTGGCCGAGCGCCAGCTTGGACGCCCCGAGCACGGTCGCACCGAGTTTGTAACGGCCGATGTTCAGGATGTTGAAGGCGATGCGATGGCCCTTGCCGACCTCGCCGAGCAGGTTCGCGGCGGGGATCTTGCAGTCGGCGAGAATCAGCGGACAGGTCGACGAGCCGCGAATGCCAAGCTTGTGTTCCTCGGGGCCGACGGTGAAGCCGGGCGTGCCTTTTTCGATTAGGAACGCGGTGAGTTTTTCTTCGGTGGCGCCCCCGTCCTCGCCAGAGCCAGGCACAGCGCACTTGGCGAAGACGGTGAAGATGTCCGCGATGCCGGCGTTGGTGATCCACATCTTCTCGCCATTCAGCGTGTAGGTCGTGCCGTCGGCGGAGAGCACGGCGCGCGTGCGGGCGTTCAGCGCGTCCGAGCCGGAGGTCGATTCCGAGAGCGCATACGCGCCGACAAACTCGCCCGAGGCGAGCTTGGGCAGGTACTTCTGCTTCTGCTCTTCCGTGCCGTACCAGACCAGCGGCA
>PKWK01000318.1 GCA_003133205.1 Granulicella sp.
CGGAGTTGGCGGCGGATGCGAAAGAGTCGTTCGATACGAAGACGCTGGTGGAGTGGACGGCGGCGCAGACGACGCGGACGATCTGCGACGGACTGCGGACGCAGTCGGTTGGCGTGCTGAACTTCGAGCACATTCTGCGGTACGTGGATGGGATTGTGACGGTGAGCGAGGACAAGATTGTGGCGGCGATGCGGGTGATGCTGGCGGCGACCGGACTGGTTGCGGAACCGAGCGGGGCGGTGACGCTGGCGGCGGCACTGTTTCATCATGGGGAGCTGCCAAAGTGCGAGAAGATGGTGGTGGTGCTGAGCGGCGGGAATATCGAGCCGGAGATGAGGCAGCAGCTTGGAGCCGATGCAGCGGGGATTGCTTCCACGTGAGGGCGAGGGGAGTCTAATCGGTTTATGAGACAACATTCGATGACAGCGATGCGGATGCAAATTTCGGCTGTGGTCGTGCTGCTGCTGGCGGCGTCGGCTGCGTATGCGCAGAAGAAGCCGAAGGACAAGATGGCGGGATATGACCGCGCGGCACGGGCGACGCTGGTACATCCTGCGATTGTCTACGTCTCGGCGGACAACGACGCGCAACATATCGCCGAGGTAGGGCCGGGGCACGAGGTGGTGGTGATCGAGCGCAACGGCGCGTGGGTGAAGGTGTTCGCGAATACCGACGCAGCGGATGAGCAGGACGATCGCAGCCAGCCGGAGTTCAGCACTGACGATGCACCGACGCCGGCTTCGGGGTGGATTCGCGACAAGGGTATCGTGACGCCGACGACGGCGAATGGCGATTTGATTCTGTATGGGACGGCCGCGAATCTTGAGTATGAGGCTTCGCAGCCGCATGCTCCGAAGGATGCGGCCGTAGAGGCGCACCTGCTGTATCGGCGGGTGGCGGAGTACTATCCCAACTCGCCGCTGGCACCGGAAGCGCTGTACCGGTCGGCCGATGTGCGCTGGCAGCTCGATAAGGCGGACATCCGCACGCTACCCTCGGCAAAGGAGCAGGAGGCGTATCTGCGGCCGCAGATCTACGAAGGCGATATGCAGAAATTGATGAAGCAGTATCCGGGGACGAAGTTTGCAGCGCTGGCCGCGTACGACCTGATCGACAACAAGTTGTGCGGCGACTGGCAAGGGCTGCCGAAGTGTCCAGAGATGGAGGCCGGGCTGTACGAAAAGTATGCGGATAAATATCCGGACAGCCCCAAGGCCGCGCAGGCTCTGTACGAGGCCACGTACCGCGAGGGCGTGCTGGTGTCGATGTATATCGTCGAGGAGAATCGCAAGCGATCGGAACAGGCGGCGACGAATGTGCAAGGGCTGGCGAGCGAGTTGAAGCAGCGCTATCCGCAGTCGGACTATGCGGCGCGGGCAGCGAGCATTGCGTATCGCGTGGCGCAGCAGATTGCGGTGTATGGGAACGATCGTGACTGATAGAGCGGATTGCGTGGGAGAAGAGAGTGGGGAAAGAGCATCACTATTCCGTTACTGTGCAATGGACCGGCAATATCGGGACGGGCACGTCTGGCTATCGCAGCTACGAGCGGCGGCACGAGATTCTGGCTGACGGCAAGCCGGCGATTGGGGCCTCGTCCGACCCGGTATTTCGCGGCGACCGCGCGCGCTGGAATCCGGAGGAGTTGCTGGTGGCGGCCTTGTCCTCGTGCCATCAGCTTTCGTATCTGCATCTGTGTGCGGATGCGGGGATTGTGGTGACGGACTACGTCGACCATGCGGAAGGCTGGATGGCGCAGACACCGGACGGAGGCGGACATTTCACGCGCGTCGTGCTGCATCCGAAAGTGACGGTGGCGGCTGGGAGCGATGCGGCGAAGGCGCTTGAATTGCATCATCAGGCGCATGCCTTGTGCTTTATTGCCAACTCGGTGAATTTTCCGGTGGGGAATGAGGCGGAGGTTGTTGTGGGCTGAGCCGGTGCGATTCCCTGCCCCATGTCTATCCAATGCTGACGGAGCGCCCTTAGAATAGAGGGATGCCAATCTATCAAGTCATTGTCCTGGCCATTGTGCAGGGCCTCGCTGAGTTGCTGCCGGTTTCGAGTTCCGCCCACGTTGTGGTTGCCGAGAGCATTTTCCAGAAGCACTACGGTGGCCTTGCTCCGTCCGATCCCAGAATGACGCTGCTGCTGGTGATGTTGCATACGGGTACGATGTTTGCGGTAATTGCGTACTTCTGGAAGCAGTGGATGCAGACGTACTTTGCGAGTGCGGACGCGTTCAAGCGATTTGCGGTGCGAGTGATCTATGCGACGGCACTGACCGGGATCATCGGCTTTGGACTGAAAAAGCTGATTGAGAAGACTATGTTTGCGGGTGCGCCGAAGGCTGAGATAGAGGACCTCTTTGGACGTCTGGATCTGATTGCACCTGCTCTCGCGTGTGCGGGAATATTGATTCTGATCGCTGGAATTCGAGAGAGGAAGTTGGGGGATACCACAGCGAAGGAATCTGCCCAGAACTTGACCAGTAGCATTACACGGCGCTCCAGTGGCAGCGTAACCATGCGACAGGCGGGTTGGATGGGCTTCGTGCAAGGGCTAGCGCTTCCTTTCCGTGGATTCTCCCGCTCAGGTTCGACAATCTCGACCGGGATGCTGACGGGAGCCACGAAGGAACGCGCAGAGCGGTTCAGTTTCGCGCTGGCGGTCGTACTGACCCCGGCGGTGGTCGCGCTGGAGGCGATGCGACTACTGAAAGATCTTCATGTGAAGGCGGCAGCTGGAGTTCCCATCAGCCTGCACGCAGCGTTCGTGCCATCTATGGAGGGAATGATCTTCTCCTTTCTGGCGGGGCTGGTGGCGCTGAAGTGGCTGAGCAACTGGCTGGAGAATGGACGTTGGTATCTGTTCGGGATTTACTGTTTGGTGGCGAGCGTGGTGGTGTTCTGGCTGCATACGAAGGGTTACTAGGG
Organism: Granulicella sp.; assembly: GCA_003133205.1. The sequence goes on from PKWK01000318.1 coordinate 2,937, forward strand.
CGCACGATGGCGAAAGAGCCAGTGTCCCAGGGGCTAAAGCCCAGTCTTTTCATTCGCCGGGATGCCAGGGCTGAAGCCCTGGCCTATCTCCGAAGCAAGTGATGAGTCTCGGTCGCGATGCCTATCGTTACCAGGAGTTGCCTTGCTGGAGGAATTCGGGGCTGACCGGGTTCTCGTAGACGGAGTAGTCGCGGGTGACGATGGTGAGGCCGCTCTCGGAGACGAAGTAGTTCTTCTTATCTTCGTTGGCGTCGTAGCCGATGACGGTGCCGTCGGGGATGTGGACGTCGCGGTCGATGATGGCGTGGCGAATGCGGCAGTGCCGGCCTATGTTGACGTGGGAGAAGATGATGGACGAGTCGACGTCGGCGTAGGAGTTGACGCGCACGTCCTGCGAGACGACGGAGTTGCGGACGACCGAGCCGGAGACGATGGAGCCGGAGCAGACGATCGAATTGATGGCCATGCCGGTGCGTCCGGGCTCGCCGAAGACGAACTTGGCGGGCGGGTACTGGTAGGGGCGGGTGCGCATGGGCCAGGACTTGTCGTAGAGGTTGAAGATGGGGGAGACGCCGGCGACGTCCATGTTGGCCTCGAAGTAGGCTTCGAGGGTGCCGACGTCGCGCCAGTAAAGGGCGCGCTGCTTGTTCTCGTCGACGAAGTTGTAGGCGTGCATTCTGAAGCGGCCGAGCAGCTTGGGCAGGATGTCGTGGCCGAAGTCGTGCGAGGAGTCGGGGTCTTCGGCGTCCTTCATCAGCTCGGGGAGAAGGATGTCGGTGTTGAAGAGGTAGATGCCCATGGAGGCGTCGACCATGTCCGGGTTGAAGGGCGAGCGCAGGTCGGTGGACTTGGGCTTTTCGACGAAGCCGATGACCTCGCTGTTGCGCCCTACCTCGACCACGCCGAAGCGGGAGACCTCTTCGGGGGTGATGGGGAGCGTGGCGAGGGTGACGTCGGCTCCGGAGTCCTTATGCTGCTGGAGCATTCGGCCGTAGTTCATCTTGTAGATGTGGTCGCCGGAGAGGATGAGGACGTAGCGCGGTTCCTCGGCGCCGATGGAGTAGATGTTCTGGTAGACGGCGTCGGCGGTGCCCTGGTACCAGGATTTTGAGACGCGCTGCATAGGCGGCAGGATCTCGATGAATTCGCCGAGTTCGTTGGCGACTACCGGGCCCCAGCCCTCGCGGATGTGGCGATTGAGCGAGAGCGCCTTGTACTGGGTGAGGATGTAGACGTGGCGCAGGTCGGAGTTGATGCAGTTGGAGAGGGTGATGTCGATGATGCGGTACTGGCCGGCAAATGGGACAGCGGGCTTAGCGCGATCGCGGGTGAGGGGGAAAAGTCGTTCGCCAGCTCCACCTGCCAGCAGCACACCGAGTGTGTCTCTCATCATCCTCTACCTCAAGTTCAACTTGCAATTCAGGCTACGACAATACCAGAGCGGGTCCATGGTTGCCCCGCGGTGCGCCAGAAGCGTACCGCGGATTCTCTTTGAAAGCAAACCACAAATGTGTCTCCCATGCGGACGTCTGCAACGAAACCAGTTCCATGTCTGGAACGAATCGAGAGTCTACCACGCGAGGGTTTCTTTTTGCGCGCTGTATTCTTCGGGAGGGTTGGGAAGGGTATTGCGTGGAGCAGGCAACACTACCGGGAGTTGAGGCCCGCGCGGAGAAGCAAGGTCGACGGTTCTATACGTCGGCGGACGGGTCCTCGGCTGGGTCGGAGGGAGAGTCCGGGTCCAGATCTATCGCATCCTCTTCGGGCAGCGTGATGCGGAGAGACTTGAGAAAGGTTAGGTCGTTTCGCGTAAAAGCTCCGAGCGGATCTTCCTGAGCCGATTCGGTTGCTTCCTCGGCTTCCGATTCGACCTGGTTGAGGCCGATGGTCGCCTCCAGCATGAGCATGACGTCGAAGCCCTGGTCGCGAATGTTCTTAACCACGCCCGCGATGTTTTCCGATTCGGAGACAGATTCGTGGATTGCCTCGCCCAACTTCTGGATCAGGTTCTTCACTTTTTGATTCAATGCCACCTCCGAGCTGCCCTGGGATTGAATTTCTGCTTGCGATTCATCCGCATCGGGTATTCCCGGCCCTTTGAGACCGGCGGGAACGGCATTGCGGGCATATCTGGCTAACGCTTCGGTTTAGCATACGCCGGGGGGCAAGCTGCCGCAATGCAATTTGCTGCCCTGATTTCCTCAGCCGGCCGGGGGCGTATTCCGAGCTAGAGCGTGGTGTGATGGTCGGCCCAGGCGTCTTCAAGCGTGTGAGCGAGGTCCTCGACATTCGGGGTTCGCTTCGATCCCCACACCAGAAGTCCTGCAGCGGCGGCACAAAAACCACCCACGGTCCAGATCAAGCGCTTCATTTCCGTTCTCCTTCTTTCGCTCAACTAACGTGCGTCCTATTGCTTTGGATGCAGGCGGTGGCGGTTTGGTCTTGCCAAGTTTGCAGTTTCGGATTTGCCGGGGGCCCGCTAGTGGGTTGGGCCGGCATCCGTTGAGCAGGCTTTCGTGGAGCAGGCTTCCGTGGAACGGGGGCGGGAGGCTACACTTCGAGGTATGGACAGGGTTCGCTTTGGACGGGCGCTTGGATTCGGGGCACGGGCAGCGATGAAGACGCTGGTGACCGCGGTGGACGCGGCTACGGCGGCGAATCCTTCGGACAGAGGCTCGAACGCGGGTGCGAATGGCGGACAGACGCCGCAGTTGCGCCGTGCGACGGATGTGGCCAGGCAGGCTACAACCGGCGCGGCCCAGTCCGCTGGCGCGGCGACGGCTCGAACCGCGCCCGATACGGCGGCCAGGAGGGCAGTCTCGACAGCGGCCCGGACGGTGGCGCAGGCTCGCGGGGTCGAGCAGGGTCTGCGGCGTGAGAGACGGCGCTTTGGCGAGGCGATGTGGGGCCCGTTCCTGCGGCTCTCCGGAGTGCTTTGGCTGGAGGTTTCGGGCGTCTTCTTCGGCATCTTCGCGCTGCTGGCCGTTGGGTATCTGTGGAAGCTGCGCGGGGAGTGGCATTTGGGTGCGGCGAACGCGGCTGGGCATCGCAGCCTGATGGGCGCGGTGATCATGTTGGCGCTGTTCGGCTACTTCTGCGTGAGCAACTTTGTACGGGCAAGGCGGCGGGAACGGCGGCGGTAGGGTCGCAACGCGGTGTGCAGTGTCTTCGGCGGGGAGCAGAATCCGACGCATTAGCGGCTATGATTCTCTCTGCCGATTAGAAGTGGCAGTGGAAGGGAATGAACGTGTTGCGAGTGATTGCAGGTTTTGCGTTTTCGATTCTTGTGGGCCACCTTGTGCTGTGGTCGTTGATCGAGAAGACTCTGTGGCCGTATGTGCGGAAGCACCATCCGCCCGAGCCGGGCCATCATAAGTCCAGGCTGAGCTGGCTGGTGGGTGTGCTCGAGCGGGCGATTTACACGGGCGCGCTGATGGTCCCGGGCAGCGGGATACAACTGATCGCCGGCTTTCTGGCGGTGAAGGTTGCGGCGCGATGGCATGGCTCGTCCGGCCCGCGTGCCACGGTGGATAGCGACAACATCTGGATCATCGGAACGTGGCTCTCGGTGTTGTTTGGCGCGCTCGGCGCGTGGATTGCCCTGGGGCATATGCCTGCGGTGGCGAACATCAAGACCATCAACCCCGTGCAGTAGAGCGTGGCTCGGCGGGCCGGCGTCAGCGAATAGAATTGAAAGATGGTGAACCGGTTCAGAGTATCGCTGCGATGGTTGGTGGCGATGGCGGTCGCCGCGAGTTGTGGCCTGGGCCTGCCTGCCCGGGCGCAGGAGTCGGATCGGCATATTCCTGCGACGCACGGCACATCGCTGACGGGGACGGCGGTAGCGCTTCCAGATGCGCTGAAGGGCAAGGTGGGCGTGCTGGTGGTGGGGTTCAGCCACGCTTCGCAGGGAGAGGTTGCCTCCTGGGGACGACTGCTGGAGGCGAATTACGGGAAGTCCAATGATGTGGCCTACTTCGAACTCCCGATGCTTGCGGGTGAGCCCAAGATGCTGCGCGGGATGATCGTGAAAAGGATGGGCTCGTCCGTGCCGTGGGCGGAGCGGCAACACTTCGTGCCGCTGATGGAGGGCGAGGCGACGGACGCGGCCTGGGGCAAACTGAAGCACAGACTGGCGAAGGTGTTCGGGACCGATACGCCGTGACAGGGTTTGGCGGGACCGCCTCGTGTGGGGCGATACTGTTTTAAGCGGCCGCATGAGGCCCGGAAGGAATTTCACATGGCTGAGATGACGGCAACGCTGCGCAAGACAGCTTTGAATGCAACCCATCGCGCACACAAGGCGAAGATGGTCGACTTCGGCGGGTGGGATATGCCGGTCGAGTACTCGGGGCTGGTGGCCGAGCACATGGCGGTGCGGACGGGCGTAGGCCTGTTCGACGTGTCGCACATGGGGGACATCCAATTTCGCGGGCCGGGATCGCTGGCGGCGGTGCAGCGGCTTTGCATGAACGATGCGTCGAAGCTGGCGGTGGGGCAGGCGCACTACTCGGCGATGCTGTATCCGGATGGGACGTTCGTCGATGACGTGGTGGTGCATAAGCTCTCCGACAACGACTACCTGATCGTGATCAATGCGGGCACGCGGGAGAAGGATATTCAGTGGGTGCGGAAGCAGGTTGGCTCCATGCCGGGCGTGCATGTGAACGACTTCTCGGACTTTTACACGCAGTTGGCGATCCAGGGGCCGAAGGCGGCTTCGACGCTGCAGAAACTAACCGACACTGATTTGAGCACGATCAAAAACTACTGGTTTACGTGGGGCAAGGTGTGCGGGCTTTATAACGTGATGATCGCGCGGACGGGGTATACGGGCGAGGACGGCTTCGAGATTTACATTCCGTCGGACGAGCCGACCAGCGGGCGCGTGTGGGGCGAGGTACTGGAGGCGGGCGCGGAGTTCGGCATTGTGCCGTGCGGGCTGGGTGCGCGGAATACGCTGCGGCTGGAGTCGGCGATGGCGCTGTATGGACACGAGATTTCGGACACGATCAACGTGTTCGAGGCAGAGCTGGGGCGGTATGCGAAGCTCGACAAGGGCGTGGATTTCGTGGGGCGTGAGGCGCTGGCGGCGATTGAGGCTGAAGGCGGGCCGAAGCGCAAACTGGTGGGGCTGGAGATGATCGAGCGCGGGATTGGGCGGGACGGCTATCCCGTATGCACAGTTGGCGTCGAAAAGATTGGCGCCATTACCAGCGGATCGCCGGCGCCATTCCTGAAGAAGAACATCGCGCTGGCGTATGTGCCGGTGCAATATGCGGGCGTGGATGAGGTGGTCGCGGTGGAGATTCGTGGGCAGCTTGTGAAGGCGAAGGTGGTTGCGACGCCGTTCTATAAACGGCCAAAGAAGTCTGCCTGAGAAATCCACTTCGTTGAGCGGCTACACTAGCAGTGAAGCTGGATAGAACGGATTGGAGATCAGGCAAAATGGCTTACCCTGCCGGTTACCGGTATACGAAGGAACATGAGTGGATTTCGGTTGATGGCGCGGCCGGGACCGTTGGAATTACGGACTACGCGCAGAGTTCGCTGGGCGACATCGTGTTCGTCGAACTGCCGAAGGTGGGCGATGTGCTGGAGGCGGGCAAGATCTTCGGCTCGGTCGAGAGCGTGAAAGCGGTGAGCGACCTGTATTCGCCGGCGTCGGGCACGGTGACGGCGGTGAATGAAGAGTTGAAGGATGCTCCGGAGAAGGTGAACGCGGACGCGAACGGGACCTGGATGCTGAAGCTCGATCTGAAGGATGCGGCGGAGTTGGATGCGCTGCTGTCGGCGGCGGAGTACGAGGCTTTTGTCAGCGAGGAGACGGGACACTAAACGATGCGCTATTTGCCCAAGAGTCCGGCGGACCGCAAAGAGATGCTTGCCGCAATTAATGAGACCACGCCTGGCGTGAAGTCGATCGACGATTTGTTTGCCAGCATTCCGGCTGAGTACCAGTTGACGCGCGATCTCAAGATTCCGCGGCAACACTCGGAGTCGGAGATTATTGATCGCTTTCGCGCATTTGCCGAGAACAATGCGACCGGCTATGCGAGCTTTCTGGGCGCGGGCGTCTACCGGCACTACACACCGGTGATCATCGATTCGCTGGTGCTGCGCGGCGAGTTCCTGACCAGCTACACGCCGTACCAGCCGGAGATCTCGCAGGGCACGCTGCAGGCGATGTTCGAGTTCCAGACGATGATCTGTGAGCTGACGGGAATGGAGATCGCGAACGCGTCGATGTACGACGGGTCTACCGGCGCGGCCGAATCGATGATGATGGCGGTGCGGGTGACCAGGCGCGACAAGGCGGTGGTGGCGCGGACGGTGCATCCGGAGTATCGCGAAGTGATTGCGACGTACGCGCAGCACCAGGAGATCCCGATTGCCGAGGTTGGGTATGCGGCGAATGGGCGCGTGGATATGGCCGCGCTGGACGCGGCGATCACGAGCGAAACGGCTTGCGTGATGATCCAGTCGCCGAACTTCTTTGGGACGATTGAGGATGTGGCGGCGATTGCGGAGATGGCGCATGCGAAGGGCGCCCTGCTGATCGTGTCGATTGCCGAGGCGGTGTCGCTGGGAGTAGTGAGGCCGCCGGCGGAGGCGGACATTGTGTCGATGGAGGCGCAGTCGTTTGGCGTGGCGCTCTCGTACGGCGGGCCGTATTGCGGTGTGATCGCTTGCAAGGAGAAGTTCCTGCGGCAGATGCCGGGGCGCATTGTGGGCGAGACCAAGGATGTAGACGGCAAGCGAGGGTATGTGCTGACGCTGTCAACGCGCGAGCAGCATATCCGGCGGGAGAAGGCGACCTCGAATATCTGCACCAACCAGGCGCTGGTCGCGATGATGGTAACGATCTTCCTTACGGTGTATGGCAAGGAAGGGATGCGCGAACTGGCTGAACACAATCTGGCGAAGGCGAGCTATTTGAAGGGCGTGCTGGGCGCTGATGCGAAGGTTTTGTTCGAGGGCGCGCCGCGGTTTCATGAGTTTGTGGTCGAACTGCCTACGGGCGCGGAGGAAGCGAATGCCGCGTTGCTCGAGAGCAAGATCATTGGCGGGCTTCCGCTGGCGAAGTGGTATCCGGAGCTGGGGCCGAATGCGAGCCTGTGGTGCGCGACCGAGTTGACGACGCGCAAGCAGATGGACGCGGCGGCGGATGCGCTGCGGGCGGTGGTTCCGGCGGCGGAGTTGACGAGAGCGTAATGGATATTTCGGCGATTGAAGGCGAAGAGCTGAAGGCAGTCGAGTTTGTTGAGGATTACTTGCAACTGCGTTTTGGCGAGCCTCTGCTGAAGCTGTATGACTGGCCGCATGTGCTGCTGCCGGATTTTTCGGTGGCGTTTGGCGAGCCGGAGTATCGCAATGCGCTGTGTGCGCAGATTGGCGAGACGGTTGCGACGGCGGTGTTGGAAGAGGATGACGCACTGACGATTGAGTTAAGCAATGGCGTGGTGTTTGGGCTTTCGCTGCGCGAAGAGGATAAGGATGGGCCGGAGTCGGGGAGTTATTCCGAGACTGGCGATGAGGCGGATGCGCAGGAGTTTTAGGAGAAAACATGACAGCGCGGCGCCAGTTGACGGTTGTTTCAGCGATTGTTTGTTTTGTGACGATCTCTTCGATCATCGCGATGCACTACATGTGGCCCAGAAGCATTGAGCATGGTTGGGATACCTATGTCGTCGCCACTGGCACTTTATGCGTTTGCGCTATTCTCGCTCGGCACATTGCTCGTCAATGAAACTAAGACGGCGGACGATTAGAAGCAGGAACGAAATACGGGGATTCTGAGCTGCGCTCAGAATGACAACCCCATTGAAATGAGGGTGCATGGCAGAGACGAGATTCATAGGCACACCGAAGAAGGCGACCACGCATGTCAACCAGAATGAGGGGTTGATCTTTGAGAAGTCGTCGCCGGGGAAGAAGGCGTATCGGCTGGCGGAGTTGGATGTGCCAGCGGTAGACGCTAGTTCCCTGCTGGGCGCGAGTGCGCGGACGGACCTGGGCGTGATGCCGGAGTTGAGCGAGATTGAGATCATTCGGCACTTCACGCGGCTGTCGACGTGGAACTATGCGATCGATTTGGGGATGTATCCGCTGGGAAGCTGCACGATGAAGTACAACCCGCGGGTGAACGAGGCGGTGGCGCGGCTGGAGGGGATTGCGGAGGCGCATCCTTATCAGCCTGAATCGCTCGCGCAGGGGTGCCTGGGCATCATGAAAATGCTGCAGGATTGCCTGATCGAGATTACCGGCATGGACGCGATTACGCTGCAGCCGGCGGCGGGCGCGCATGGCGAGTTTACGGGGATACTTCTAGTCCGGGCGTATCACGAGAGCAAGGGGAACGCGCGTAAGAAGATACTGATTCCCGATTCCGCGCATGGGACGAACCCGGCGACGGCAGCGGTGTGCGGCTATCAGGTGGCGAACCTGAAGTCGAACGCGCAGGGCATGGTGGACCTCGCCGAGTTGGAGCGCATGGTGGATGAAGATACCGCCGCGCTGATGCTCACCAACCCTTCGACCATTGGCGTATTCGAGAGCGAGATTCACAAGATTGCGGACATCCTGCATGCGAAGGGCGCGCTGCTCTATATGGACGGCGCGAACATGAATGCGCTGGTGGGCAAGACGCGGCCGGGCGACTTCGGCGTGGACGTGATGCATTTGAATCTGCACAAGACGTTTTCGACTCCGCATGGGGGTGGTGGGCCGGGCTCGGGGCCGGTGGCATGCAAGAAGATTCTGGAACCGTTTCTACCGACACCGGTGTTGATCACGCGTGCGGATGATTCGCTTGGCCTGGAGTACAGCCGGCCGCAGAGCGTGGGGCGGGTGCGGATGTTCTATGGCAACTTCGGTATGTTCGTGCGAGCACTGGCGTACATCCTGGCGAACGGGCCGGACGGGCTGCGGCAGACGACCGAGGACGCGGTGCTGAATGCGAACTACATTCGCGCGAAACTGGAGGGCACGTTCGAGCTGCCGTTCAAGACGCCTACGCTGCATGAGGTGGTCTTCTCCGACAACCTGCAGGCGAAGAATGGCGTGAAGACCGGCGATATGGGGAAGCGGCTGATCGACTATGGATTCCATGCGTATACCGTGAGCTTTCCGATGATTGTGCATGGCGCGATGATGATTGAGCCGACGGAGAGTGAGAGCCGCGAAGAGTTGGACCTGCTGATCGATGCGCTGAAACAGATTGCGCAGGAAGCGGCGGAGAATCCGGAGTTGGTGCAGACGGCTCCGCATACGACGCGGGTGCGGCGGATGGATGAGACTGCGGCGGCGAGGAAGCCGGTGTTGCGCTGGAAGGCTCCAGTGGCGGCAGAGCCGGTTGTGGTGGATGCGGCAGCAAAGGAGTGGTGAGGCAACCCACCCTTTCTCAGAAGACGAGAAAGGATGGGCCACCCGGCTTAGCGGCGGTGTGGGCTAGGCGCCTCCGCGGCGGAGTTCCTTCGTCTTGAGGACGATCATGTACTCGTAGATGGATTGCAGCGTGGCGTATGCGATGCCTGCTGCACCGTCGAGTATCGCACCGCGCACGAACATCATGTAACACCACTTGATCAGCGGGCGGCCCGGCATGCGGTAAAAGAGCGCCTTCTGGTGGAGGCGGCGCGTGTGGAAGTCGGAGTGGCCTAGCGCGGCGCGCAGGCTGGGGTCCTGCAGGCCCTCCTGGCGGAAGATCAGCTCTGCCTCCATCGTCGAGTAGGTATTGTGCTTGGCGATCCAGTGGGCGATGCCCTTGGAGAATGGATAGTGGTCGAGCGGATGGATGAGTTCGGCGATGGGGCCGTCGACCACGAGTACCTCGTTGATGGCACGGGTGTATATCGCGCGCTCGGGGCGGACGAGGCGAATGTAGTAAGGCGAAATCTGCGCGTGCTTGAGCCATGTGCCGAAGAGGAAGTCGCGGCGACGGAGACGGAATCCGGCGGTGTTGGCGGGGGCCTCGCGGACTACGCGCCGCATCTCGGCGGAGAGCTCCGGCGTTGGCCGCTCGTCCGCATCGAGCAGGAAGAGCCAGGGGTGCTTGAAGTCGAGCGCGAAGGCCGCGTTGCGATGGGTGGCGTAGTCGTCGAAGACGCGGCTGTGTACGTGCGCGCCGGCTGCTCGGGCGATATCCACGGTCGCGTCGGTCGAGTGCGAATCGAAGACGTGGATGTCGTCGGACCACGCGACGGAGGCCAGCGCGGCGGGCAGATCGCGCTCCTCATCTTTCGTGAGGATGAGGACGGAGATAGCGAGGGCGGTCACTTGGGCTATGGTATCGCGTAAACCCAGGTCTCAGAATCGAGACCTGGGGCACCCGCTCATTTGGTATAGCGGCGGAAGGCGAGGACGGCGTTGAGGCCGCCGAAGGCGAGTGAGTTGGAGAGCGCGAGATCTTTGTCCGCCGCAAGGGGGCGCGATTCGCCCATGATGATATCGAGGTTGAAGGTGGGGTCGATTTCGTGAACGCCGGCAGTGTAAGGCAGGCTGGCTGCGTCGAGCGCGAGCACTGTCGCCACCGCCTCGATCGCTCCCGCGGCGCCGATTGAGTGACCGGTGAGCGATTTGGTCGCCCCGACCGGGATGCGCGGGGCGAACTCGCCAAGCGCCTGGTGGATGGCTGCCGCCTCTACAGGGTCGTTAGTCGGCGTGCCGGTGCCGTGCGCGTTGATGTAGCCGACGCGGCTGGCGGGGTCGTCGATGCCGAATTGTGCGGCGTCCTCGAGCGCGCGACGCATGGCCAGGGCTGCGCCTTCCGCACGCGGCTGGGTGATGTGGTGAGCGTCGGCGGACATGCCAAAGCCGACGATCTCCGCGTAGATATGCGCGCCGCGTGCCAGTGCTGCATCGAGCGGCTCAATGGCGAGCATTGCTGCGCCCTCGCCGAGGGTCATGCCGTCGCGGTCCAGCGCGAAGGGACGGCAGGAGGTGGGCGAGACAACACGCATCGAATCCCACGCGCGGAGAAAGCCGAACGTCAGCGGCGCTTCGTATCCTCCGGATATGGCTGCGGGTGCAATTCCGGCCCGCACCATCTGGAACGCGAGCCCGATGGCGTGCGTACCCGAAGCGCAGGCGGTCGAGATGTTCAGCACTGCCCCGGTGACTCCCATCTCGATGGCGATGTTGCTGGTGCCCGAGCTTGCCATGGTGCGCAGGATTGCGGTCGGCAGGACGCGCGCGTTGCGGGTGTAGAGGTGCCGGTTCGCGTCTTCGTCGGCAGCGCGACCGCCGCAGGCGCAGCCGGTGATGATGGCCATCGCTGTGGGGTCGTGGTGCTGGAGGATGGCGCTCTCCGCCGCCGCCTGGCGCGCGGCTACGATGCCGAACTGCGCGCTGGAGTCGGACGTCAGGATAACGCCGGAAGTTAAATGCTGCGCGGGGTTCTTTGTGGGATCGAAGTTCTTGACCTTGCCGGTGGTCTTGAAGCGCAGGCCCGGGTCGGGTGAGAGCGCGCCAGGAAAGTTGGTGTCGAACGGCGCGATGCCGGTGCGTCCCGCGTACAGCGACTCGCGAAACTCTTCGACCGAGTTGCCGATCGGAGTGACGCATCCCAGGCCGGTAACGACTACGCGCTTCAATTGGTCCTCACACTTCAGGGGCTTGACGCACAGTTTGCGCTATGACGCCGCGGCATCCGGCGGCGCGGCGGCGCGCAGACTCTCCACGCCGCGGACGACGTCTCCCACCGTCTTCAGCGAGTTGAGGCTCTCGTCGGGAATCTCGATCGAGAACATTTCCTCCACCGCGAAGCTCAGGTTGATCTTGTCCAGTGAATCGATCTGCAGTTCGTCGAACGTAGTGTCCATGCGGACGTCCGATGAAGGCAGGTTCTTCGACTTGGCTACGAGTTCGATGATGCGGGACTCGATATCGTCCATACTTTCCCCCATACTCCCTTCAAACCGTGCTTCCAACGCGAGGCCTGGATCAATAGCCGTCTGGTCCGATCGCGCGACGACGCCCTATAAATCTACAACTTACTGTCTGACTGTTGTATCACCAGGGCGTCTCCGGAACGTAATCGTTTTCGCAACTCACCACTGTAACAGCACAAGTTCGAGGCAGAAGCCGGGACCCATTGCCGCCAGAATACTGTAACTGCCCGGCACCCCGCGATGGTTTTCGAGGGTGTCCGCGAGCACCATCAGCACCGAAGCCGCGGAGAGATTGCCGACCTCGCGCAGACTCTTCCACGAGCCTTCGAGCGCGTTCTTGGGCAGGTCAAGCGATGCTTCCACGGCTTCCAGGACTTTCGGGCCACCGGAATGGAATATCCAGCTCGCAACATCGTCAAGTCCGATGCCGTTCTCGCTGAGAAAGCTCTCCACGTCGCCGCGCAGGTTCTCGATGACCACCTTGGGCACGTCGGGCGAGAGCACGATGGTGAAGCCGGTGTCGCCAATGTCCCAACCCATGACGTACTCGGTGTTGCGGTAGAAGGTGGAGCGCGTGGCCAGGATGCTGGGGCCGGGAGCAAGCGTGGACGCGGGGAGGGCAACCTCGTCACCGGTGACGACGACCGCCGCAGCGCCATCGCCGAAGAGGCCGCAGGAGATGAGGTTGGCGATGGATTGGTCGTCATCCTGCCAGGTGAGCGAGCACAGCTCGACCGACAGCAGCAGCGCGATCTGGCCCGGGAACGCGCGCACGTAGTCGGAGGCGCGCGCGATGCCGGCGGCGCCCGCCACGCATCCCAGACCAAAGATGGGCGTGCGCTTGACGTGGGTGGGGAACGGCATCAGGTTGATGAGGCGGGCGTCGATGGTAGGGCTGGCGATGCCGGTCACCGAGGCGAAAAAGATGGCCGAAACGTCCGTCGGGGTCAGGCCAAGGGGCGCAAGCGCGCGGGTGATGCAGGTCTGTCCCAGTTCGACCGCGTTCGAGATCCAGACATCGTTGGTCGCGTTGAAGCCGACCAGCGCGGGGTAGGCTTCCAGCGGAAGCACAAAGTGGCGAAAATCGACACCGCAGTTGGCGTGCAGCCGGTTGAGAAGGCGCGGCTCCGGAAGCTTACTCTCCCAGCGGGAGAGCAGGGCCTCCGTGATTTCGGATTGAGGATAGCGGTGCGGAGGGAAGGCGGTGCCGACAGAAGAAATGCGCATGAAGTGTGAGACCTGTTCCTGAAAGCCGTGTAAGAGGTGATGTACCTGGAGGTGCTGCGCGGGACGGTCGTTCTTAGCCTTCTAAGAGTCTAATGGATGCGGTCGCGCTCGCGTGTGTACAGGGTGTTTCTGGGGAACTCTTTGGAAAGCGATGTGAGGATGTCGCGCGCCTGCTGGGGCTGGCCATCACGGATCGCGGCCACCGCCAGCATCATGCGTGCAAATGGGGCAAGGTAATGCCCCTGCGACGCGGTGACCCGTAGCAGCCGAATTCCCTCGGCGCGGTCGGTGCCTGCGCCGGTCAGACTGAGTATCCAGCGGAGTGGCGCGAACTTCAACGAGAGCATGTAGTTCTCCACGCCGGACGCCAGGTGCGCGTCGTACATCGTCGGGTTGATCGCAAGCGTCTGCTGCGCCAGCGCGCTCGCCTGCTTGCTGTAGGACAGCGCCTCCACATCGTGCTTCTCGATCATCAACGCATAGTCGGAACGCATGCCGCAGACCAGTGTCTTGGCGTAGAGCGCGTTCGCGTCCTTTGGATTTCGTGCAAGCGCCGCATCGCCGAGCCGGTTGGTCAGGTCGGCGCGGTCTTCGAAGGCCTTGCGCACGGCGGGGTCCGGCGTCAGTTTGCTGCGGCTGTCAAAGCGGCTGTCGTCGGCGAAAAGCTGCACGTCGATGATGCCGAGTCGGTCGAACTCGCCGAACAGGTAGGCCGCTGCGTCCGAGGCCGAACCCAGTGGGTCGGCCGGATGGGCCTGCATCCAGGCGCCGAACTGCGAATGCGCGCCGGTAAAGTCCAGGTTGTACATATCGCCATAGCCGAGGTCGAGCGGGTTGCTCTGCAGGTTTGCCGGCAGACTGTCGGTCGCGGCATGGGCCGGGAAGGATCCCAGCGGCAGCGTCGAAGGTGCGAACAGCATCCATCCTGCCGCAAGGGACAGCCCCACTCTAATTGTGCGCGATAGCCCCCGCCGCGTCGGTACTGATGCGATCTCTTGCACGGTTCCCTCGCCACTCCTTTTGATGAGATGCAGGATCAACCTCTTGCCTTCCAGGTAGATTTGTTCTTGCCCGTCTCAAGGTTAGACGAATCTTAGTGTCATAAGACATTCGGACGCTGGTCACAAAAAAAAACGGATAGACGAACGCGAAGGCGGATGGAGGTTTGGTGGGCCCACCAGGACTTGAACCTGGAACCAACGGATTATGAGTAGAATCGTACAAAACTACATATTTATTTTCAGTTACTTACATAGAAAAACTGCTAGTGTGCATCAAAGTGTGTAAGCAATAGAGAGCCGCAACATACTGATTCTGTTCGACGTTCTGCCAATTATGCATTGTTGGCGAATCAGTAAACCCGCTCATACGACGATAACACTGCCCAGCAGCGGCAGTTGTCCTTTCAAAAGGACAACTCACAATAGCGGTATCACCTGCAGATGAACCGAGGCAGCCACCGTCACAATCGGCGAACTTGCCGAATGTATGGT
>PKWK01000399.1 GCA_003133205.1 Granulicella sp.
CTGGGCAAGTTGGGCACTTTGGACCGGCGGCGTCACCCTGCGTTGGGTGGCCAATGTCAGCGAGTGGAACTGGCGCCTCCTGCTGCCGACATCGGCTGCGCTGCAACTCATGGGCTTCCTGATTTTCTTCGCGACCGTGAGCCGCCACCGGTCCAGGCCCCCTTCCGCGCCGCCAACCGGGATTGAGACGTGGATGAAGCTCGTCATGGCTTCCACCGTCGCGTTTTTGCTTGCGCTATTGATGAATCAGGCGGTGAGCATCAGTGTGTCCATGACCAGCATGCATCCTGAAATCCCGCACTGGCTGGACCAACGCTATCTGTTTCTCGCCGCATGGGGGTTCCCCGTCCTGGCGGTATGGGGCTTCAACGCCAGGTGGTTGCCTGTCTTCCTGGGCCTTCGCCAGCCTTTAGGCGGCGGTCTGATGGCCGCTCTGGGAGCCTGCGGATGCGGCCTCGGAGCGGCGCTTCTCGGACACTTCCGGCTGGCAACCGCGCTGCTGCTGACCGCCGGCATCCTCGCCTCCATCGCCTTGCGAGTATTCGAACCGTCACAAAAGCCGGCCAAGACTCGCGGGGTCTCCCCCTCTTTTCCCTATTTCGTGCGCGGCGCCTACGCCTGGCTCCTGGTTGCGGCTGGACTCGGTGTGTACGCGGCCAATTCCGATGCCAACGGCGGTATCTGGGGCGCCTCGCGCCATGCGCTCACGGTCGGATTCCTTGCCACGATGGTGTTCGCAATCGGTCAGAGAGTCCTACCCGCGTTCTGCGGAATGCGCCTGCTCTTTAGCACGAAGCTGATGTTCGCTTCTCTGACCGTCTTGAATCTCGGCTGCCTCCTTCGCGTGGCCTCTGAGATTCCCGCTTACGAATTCAATCTGCGGGCCGCGTGGACCATTCTGCCGGTTTCGGCCATAACGGAATTGACAGGGGTGACCCTGTTTGCGCTCAATCTCGGTATTACGTTGATGCTGCCTCCCCCTACTCCTGCCGTTTTGACGCAACTCGGATAGCGGCGTGATCCTTAATTACCCTACGCCGCCTTTTAGATTTGGATCAGCTCAGTAGCCCAGTGCCCATCATGACTGCATCGCGGTCGCGGATGGATAATGGGAGGGAGTCCATGGTACCGACACGCGAGGGGCACGATGCTTGAACAAGAGTTGTTTGCATTCCTGGAGCGGACCTCGGATGCGGCATTCGCCGTTACCGAGCAAGGCGAGATTCGTTCCTGGAACAGGTCGGCTGAAAGGCTCTTCGGATACCCGGCATCGGAAGTCGTGAACCGCACGTGTCATGAAGCCCTGGATGGCCGGGGCGCATTGGGAACGGAAGTTTGCACTGGGGGTTGCAGTGTTCAAGCTTGCGCGGCGAAGGACCTACCGATTCCTAATTTCGACCTCGAAGTGAAGACGAGTTCGGGGAACCGGCTGTGGGTGAATATCTCGACGATCGTTTTCGACGAGCCTACTCGCCGGAATCGTCGCCTAATCGTCCATCTGGCGCGGGATATTTCCCACCGGAAAGCGAATGAGCAGCTCCTTGTCAGGATGCTGGCGCTCTCGAAGGAATTGGTGGCCGCTTCCGGGCAGGTGGACGGCATTTCACCGGTCTCTCCCCTCTCTACACAGGAGCAGCGAATCCTCCGGCTATTCGCGAAGGCGAAAAACTCGGCTGAGATCGCCCGCGAGCTGAGCATCACCCTTCCGACCCTACGAAATCATCTGCACAGTATTAACGAGAAGCTCCGGACCCACAACCGGCTCGAAGCCATGATGCACGCGATGCAGCGCGGCCTCATCTAGGGTCCCGTGCCCTGCCCTTTCCTCCACCAAACAAATGTTCCGGGTTGTATGACAAATGGATCATTGCCCATTTCGGCCGGAGGGTTCACCCTAAAAAAGGGCGAGATGCCAAAGCAGAGCGTATACCAAACAGTTTCGAGGCCTACCACTTCAATCGAGCAGTTGAAGCAGCACGGCCAGTCGATATGGCTGGATTTCATCGGCCGCGGGGTGGTTCGTCAGGGGGAATTCGAACGCCTGATTGCGGATGACGGTCCGACCGGAGTGACGGGGAATCCGCAAACCTTCGATCGGGTCATCGCCGAAGGCCGCGATTACGACGATGCATTTGAAGGATTGGCTCAGCTCGATTCCCACATCGACGCGCAAGCGATCTACGAACGCATTGCGATTGTAGACGTCCGGATGGCGGCCGACGCGCTGCGAACGGTTTTTGACCGAACTCACGGAGTGGATGGTTTTGCGAGCGTCGGGATGTCTCCTTACCTGGCGCACGATACCAAAGCGACCATTGCCGAAGCGCGGCGTCTCTGCGATAGGGTGCATCGGCCGAACCTGATGATCAAAGTGCCGGCAACACGTGAGGGCATCCCCGCTATCGAAGCTCTCATCGCCGAAGGCATCAATGTCACGCTTATGTTTTCACCCGCACACTACGGCGGAGAACGCCAGTGTGCTTGTCGTGAATCTTGAACTGGCGGCAGAGGTCTTCATAGACCTCCCAGGCAAAGAACGTAATCTGCCCTTTGTAGTCCTCCTTATAGTCGAAGAAGCGGTCCCCGCGCAAGCCACGGCCGGCTGTACACTCGACTGAAGCCATCTCGACAGCCGCTTCTTCGCCGGGGGGTTGGCCGTGATGCCCAAAGTAGTTGTGTCCGCGGGAAACGTAGAGGCCCACAATCTCGATCATGGGCGGCGACTGACAAGTCGTATCAAATCGTGGATTCACTGTGATTCCTTAATCGAATCAATTGTGGTAATGCAGGCTCTCGGCGAGGAAGGGATCCCCCAGTGGCACTGGCGGAGCGCTCCTCATAGCTCGCGCGAAAACCAAAATAAACAGCGCAAATGTGCCAACTATCGCCGCGACTTCCCACGGTCCGAATTGCGGATTCGACCCGCCAGTGGCGGGCTGAATCATCAAGTACAGATCGAGCCAGCGCCCTAGCAAGACGACCACAGCCACCTTAGCGAGCAGGTTCCCGGTGCGCTTTGTGCGCTTGGGCAACAAGACCACGAACGGCACTGCCCAGTTCAGCAACATGTTCAGGATAAAAAGCGGCATCCAGTATTGGTGCTGCCGCCCGATGTAGTGCACGGTCTCTTCGGGGATGTCCGCGTACCAGATCAGCATGTATTGGCTGAACCAGATGTACATCCAGAACGTCGAGAAGGCAAACAGCAATTTGCCCAGGTCGTGCAGGTGCTCGTCGGTGACGAAGTCACGAAGCGGTCCCACGCGGCGCATCCAAACGATCAGCAGAATGATGACCGCCAAGCCCGACGAAAACAGCCCGGCGAAATTGTAGATTCCGAAAATGGTGCTCGACCAGTGCGGCTCTAGCGACATCACCCAATCGAAACTCGCCAGACAAAAGGTGATGCCAAAAACCACGAGGAATATAACCGATAGCTTAGCGTTACTGCGCGTGGCCGCCGGATCGCGGGTGTCGTCCTGAAGCCGCGACGTCTTCAGNNAAGTTCAGCCAGACCGCCTTGAATCCGGCTATCTCGCCGCGGTTGTGAATCCATGGATAGAGCGAAGATCCAAAGATGAAGACAACGGCCAAAACAGCGGCACCATAGGGCAGAATGGCACTCATTGCTTCAGGCACACGCCGGAAGGCAGTACCCCAGGCCGCTCCACTGGCGTACAGGATCGCAACGAAGAAGATGCCGGCCAGGCCCACGCACACGAGACCGAACCCGGCCATCAGCAGGCTGCCGAGTGCTCGTTGGGGTGAGAGGAATAAACCAGTGGCGAGAGTGAGAAAGCCAGCCACCGCCATCCCGTAGAGCCAGCGCTCAAATGACGAGGATAAGCGCCACTGCCCGTTCATTTCCGTACCTCCTGGCTGTTGGGCCCTGGCGTCAAGACCGGCGGCGCCGCGGGCGCCTTTGTGGCCTGTGCGCTCCGCTGCAGGGATCGCACGTAAAGAATCGCCTTCCATCGATCGTCTTCAGACACTTGCGAGGCATAAGAAGGCATGTTCTTCTGTCCGTATGTGAGGATGTGAAATATCCCGCCGTCTTTGAGTGTCAGTGTCTTCTCACTAGTGAGCGGAGGTGGCGCCGGGAAGCCGCGCATGGCGACGGGACCGTCACCTCGTCCAGTCCCCCCGTGGCAGGGCACACACCAGGTGCGGAACACGAATGCACCACGCGTGAATGCCGCAAGATCGTCGAAGTTATAGGGATTACTCAACTCCTCCCCCGCACGGAGGGCGCCAGCCTCCGTAGCCGGGTAATCCACGGAATGAAAACCGCGCGGGATCGTATCGGGAGGGGGTGCCTGCAAGGTCTTTCCGTCGGGGAAGTTGGGGTTCGCCGAATATGCCTTGTAGGCGGCGGTTCGGACCATCTCGGGAAAGAACTCCACGTTGGGACGGGACGGCTGCGGCCGGATCAGGAAACCGCAGGCGACGCACAGCGCCAGCGCAACAGCCAGGAACAGGTTGAGCTTCACGGCAAGGACTCCTCGGCGCGCTCGATAACCTCGATAGCTCCATACCGCTCCAGCAGGCGGCGGACCTCCGCCGGCTCAAAAGCAGCGTCGGTCTCCTCGAGCACCAGCGCAAAGCGATCGTTGGTCACGCCTGGAATGACGGTTGACGCCCGGCGGCCGGGATAGAGGCGGCTNNCGGGACGAAGGCGGGTAATGAGTTCCAGGGCTTGCCACCCACATTGATGGCCCAGTCCGAAGCGCTTGTCCAGTATTCGAACCAGATTTTGGCCGCGGCCCCAATCAAGCCCAGCAGGAAACAGATCCAAGGCAGACGCGATGGTTGCAGGCCCATCGCCTTGTCGAGGCCATGGACCGCATAAGGCGCATAGATATCGAGGATGGTGTAGCCCTCCTTCCGCACCTCTCGGGTGACCGAGAGAATGTCGTCCTCGTCCTGAAAGATGCCAACCATAACCCGGCCGCTCATGCGTGCTTCCTCCTTTCGGCCCGTTCATGCGCCACGACACCCTTCACCTCCGCCATCGCGATGATCGGCAGAATGCGGCAGAAGATCAGAAAGCAGGTGAAGAAAAGTCCGAAGCTGCCCAGCAATGTTGCGACTTCGATGCTGGTGGGGCGGTAGCTCGCCCAGTTGGATGGGAGAAAGTCCCGGTGGAGACTGGTCACGATGATCACGAACCGCTCAAACCACATCCCGACGTTGATCAGGAGACTGAGGCCGAATACCAACCCAATGTTCGTTCGGATTCGCCTGAACCACAGGAGTTGCGGAACCAGAACGTTGCAGCTCACCATCGTCCAATAGGCCCAGGCGAAGGGACCGAACGCCCGGTTCAGGAAGACGAACTGCTCATACCGATTGCCCGAATACTGAGCCATGAAGAACTCGGTGCCATAAGCGAGAGCGACGATGCTGCCGTTCAGAAGGATCAGCTTGCACATCACTTCGACATGACGCACGGTGATGAAATCCTGGAGGTTCATGACCGTGCGGGCGACAATCATCAGCGTGAGCACCATCGCCATCCCCGAGAAAATGGCTCCGGCGACGAAATAGGGGGGGAAGATGGTGGCGTGCCAGCCCGGAATCACCGCAGTGGCGAAATCCCAGCTCACAATGGTGTGCACCGAAACCACCAGCGGCGTGGCGAGACCGGCCAGCAGCATGTAGACGGTCTCATAGCGCTGCCATGTTCTGAAAGATCCGTCCCAGCCGAGGCTGAAGAAATCGAAAAGGCGGCGGCGCAGGCCCGGGCGCGCCCGGTCGCGAATCGTAGCCAGGTCGGGAATCAGGCCGAGGTACCAGAACGTGAACGAAATAATGAAATAGGTCGAGACGGCGAAGGCGTCCCACGCCAGCGGAGAACGGAAATTCATCCACAGCGGCCCGCGGAAATTCGGATACGGAAAAACCCAATACGCCATCCACGGCCGGCCCATGTGAATCAGCGGAAAGATGCCGGCGCACATCACCGCAAACAGCGTCATCGCCTCGGCCGAGCGGTTNNCGGCGTGGCCGATGCCGATCCAGAAGACGAAGTTTGTGATGTCGAACGCCCAGCCAACCGTGGTGTTCAATCCCCACGTGCCTATGCCCGTGGCGACCTGGTAGGTGACCGCCGCTGTACCGATTGCCAGCAAGGACAGCGCAACCAGGAAGCCGATCCACCACAAGGCGCTGGGACGGCGGAGCATGACGGCGCAGATATCGCCGGTGATCTGCGCGAGACTCTTGTCGCCCAGAATCAGCGGCCGCCGCGAGACGACCTCAACTTCAGCCACGATAGTCTCCCCCCTTGTCCGTCTTTTTTTCGCGGACGATTTTCAGATAGCCCACCGAGGGCCGAACGTTGAGTTCTTCCAGCACGCGATAGCGCCGGGCGCTCTTCATCCTTTGCGCGACCTTGCTCTTCGAGTCGTTGAGATCGCCGAAGACGATGGCCTGGGCGGGGCATGTCTGCTGGCAGGCGGTCTGGATCTCGCCATCGCGCAGGTTGCGGTTCTGGCGCTTGGCCTCGGCCTTGGCGTCCTGGATGCGCTGCACGCAGAAGCTGCATTTCTCCATGACGCCCCGTGACCGCACGGTCACATCGGGGTTGAGCGTCAGGTTGGCCAGGCGATCGTTGCGCGAGTATTCGAACCAGTTGAAGCGGCGAACCTTGTAGGGGCAGTTATTTTCGCAGTAGCGGGTGCCGACGCAGCGATTGTAGATCTGCTGGCTCAGTCCCTCGGCGCTGTGGACCGTGGCGAGCACGGGACACACGGTCTCGCAGGGAGCGTGCTCGCAATGCTGGCACAGCATCGGCTGATGCGCGACTTCGACGTCGCCGGGCGGTCCCGAGTAATAGCGATCGATGCGGATCCAATGCATTTCGCGGTGACGCAACACCTCGTCCTTGCCCGTCACCGGGACATTGTTCTCCACCTGGCACGCGATCACGCAGGCCGAGCATCCCGTACATGCGTTCAGGTCGATGGTCATGGCCCAGCGGTGGCCCGTGAAGGGATGGTCGTCGGGCCAGAGTTCCAACGCACCCGCCCCGTATGCACTCTCGTGTTTCGCATCGCCGAAACCCAGTGCCTCCAGCGTGGTTTCCTGAACAATCGACCGAGGACCGCCTCCCGGATCGAGACGTTTCGGTACCGTGAGACTGTTGTACTCCTGCGTCACAGCCACCGGTTGACGCTTGCCCGCGGAAGTCACTTTCACGTCGTCGCGCCAGTACCGGACGCTCCCGTCCTCCATCAGGAGAAATGGCGCGGCATTGGCGCCGATCATTCCATTCGGTCCCAGAGTCGGTCGTCGGTCGAGCCATTTGGGGCCAGTATTGGCGAATCGCGCGGAGACCGAGCGCCCGTAACCAAGCGCCACGGCGACCACCTTCTCATGCTGTCCGGGCTGGATGAGAACCGGCAGCTCGATGGCGGTTCCGGAAATCTGAAGCCGGACGACATCGCCATTCTGGAGAGCCATGCGCTCCGCGGTTGCCGGAGCGAGGCTGGCATAGTTGTCCCACGTCGCTTTGGTCACGGGGTCGGGAAGTTCGTGCAGCCATGGGTTGTAAGCGTGCCGACCATCCGGCATGGCGGGTTTGGGGTAGAGCACCAGGGCGAGTTCACCGCCGGAGGACCGGCCCGCGGCGATGGGTTTGACCCTCTGAACGTCGAACGGTTTCAGCGGAGAGGGCTGCGGCCGCACGCGCGCGAAACCGGCCTCGACGGACTTCTTCCAGAATGCCTCGAAGGTCTCCTGGCCGTCCTGGCGCGGGTAGACGTTCTCCTTCCAGAAACTCTTGACCAGTTCATGGGCGGGAGCGCCGAGGCCGGACCATCGCGCGAAACTTTCGATCGCCGGCCGGGCTTGTCCTAGTGGACGAATCGCAGGT
>PKWK01000175.1 GCA_003133205.1 Granulicella sp.
ATCGCCGTGATCTCGGCAAGCTGTTCGTTGGCCTGGGCAGTCTTGACCTCGTTCTGCGCCTGCTGCACCTGCTCATCAACTTCGGGCGAAGCAACAATGGCAAGCAGCTGCCCCTTGTGGACGGATGTGCCGATGTCCGCATACCAGCCCTTCAGGTAACCACTGGTGCGGGAGTAGATGGGCGTATCCATGTAGCCCTGGGTGTCTGCAGGAAGCTTCAACTCCTGATCGTTCGCACCGCCGCTCGGGGTGGTGATAGCAACCTCGTCGATGGATGCTTGCGCGGTGTTGTGGGCCAGCACAGCTTGCGCCGAATGCCGCCCATAAATGCCGCGGGCAATAAAGGTCACAAGCAACACGGCCACCAGGCTCGCGGTAATCACAGGACCGCGGCCGAGTCTTCCTTTTGTATCGATCGTGATCTGTGCGGTTTGCGCGTGTTCCCCGGCGCCAAGCGACTGTTCCGTCTCCGCTGTTGCTTCCCTGGTCGAATCCTTCATAGGGTCCTTCTCTTCCATCATCTTCTCCATCGAGTTTCCAAGACGGGTTGAGTTCTGCGGGCGTGCATCAAACTTGGAATCCTTCTGGCCTACATCAGGCATGGGCCACCTCGTCATCAGTCAGCCGCGGCGCATCTTCCGTTTTGTGTGTACCGCTGTGCAGCAGTGCAAAGACCGACGGCACGAAGATCAGCGTGGCCACCGTGGCGCAGAGCAGGCCGCCGATCACCGCGCGTNNCCCAGCGGCGCATTCTGCTCGCCGCCTTCTCCCATACCGAGCGCCATCGGCACCATACCAATGATCATGGCCAGTGCCGTCATGATGACAGGGCGGAAGCGCGTAGTGCCGGCTTCGATGGCAGCATGAATCGCGTTGCCATGCGAGGTGAGACGCTCTCTCGCGAACGAAACCACCAGAATACTGTTCGCTGTCGCCACTCCCATGCACATGATCGTGCCCATGAGCGCAGGCACGCTGAGTGTCGTATGCGTGAGGAAAAACATCAGGATGATTCCGGCAAGTGCCGCCGGAAGCGCCGTGATGATGATGAACGGGTCAAGCCAGTGGTGGAAAGTGACCACAATCAGCAGATACACCAGCACGACGGCTCCGACGAGTCCCAGGAGCAGCGCAATATAGGAAGAGTGCATCGTCTGCGCCTGCCCCTTGACGGAGATGAACATGCCGCGAGGAAGGCGCCCGGACTGTTTCTCTACGATCTTTTGCACATCGCTGGCCACCCCGCCAAGGTCACGATCCTGCGTGGCCCCATAAATATCGATGACGCGGCGGATGTTGTATTGCGAGACGACCGCCATCTCATGACCGCGATGAATCGAGGCAAGATCGCTCAGCACCTCCGGCGTCGCGCTTTTCGTGGCTACAGCGGAATTGATTGAGATGTTCTCCAGGTCCTGCATCGAACTCATGTGGTATTGCGGAGTCTGCGCTATAAGGTTGTAGTTGACGTCGTTTTTCCAGCTATAAAAGAACATCGGCGTGATCTGAAAGCTGCCGCTGAGACTGTTCAACATGCTCTGGGAAACATCGCGCGTGGTGTAGCCGCCCTGCGCGGCCTTGGTCCGGTCGATATCGACATCCAGCGTCGGGTAATCAAGCGGCTGCTCGATGCGGAGATCCGCCAATCCCGGCACTTGCTTCAGTTGCGTCAGCAGGCCGGTCGCCACCTGTTCGCTCGCCTGCACGTCGGTGCTTTGCAACTGCACATCGATCGGCGCGGGCAGTCCGAAGTTCAGAATCTGCGTGGTCATGTCTGCCGGCAGAAAGTAAAAAGTGGTACCCGGAAACTCACGTGGAAGTTTGGTCCGCAGTTCGCGAATGTAGTCCGCAGTGGGGCGATGTTTCTCATTCAGCGTGACCATGATGTCGCCATCCGCGGATCCCGTACTGCCGGAGGTCATGTACGCGGTGTTCATGGGGCTGACCGGCAGGCCGAGGTTGTCGAGGATGTTGCTCAGTTCGTTCGGCGGAATGGTTTGTCGAATCGACTGCTCCACCTGGTCGGCTAGCCTGGCGGTTTCCTCAATGCGCATACCTGTATTGCCGCGAATATGCAGTGTGAATTCGCCGGCGCTGCTGGCGGGAAAAAAGTCCTCCCCGAGGAAGGGAATCAGCAGCGCTGCGCAAAGGCAGACGAGCAGAAACGCTGGAATGAACATCTTGCGCCGCAATACCAGACTCGTGAGCAAGGTCTCGTACTTCAGGCGGATGCGCTCGAATCTTTGCTCAAAACCGCGCTGAAAAAGGGCTAGCCGATGCCTTGACTCTCCGCGCTTTTTGCCCAGAAGGTACATCTCCAGAGTGGGCACCAGGGTCAGCGCCAGAACGTAGGACGCAATCACAGCGAACATCACGGCCTCTGCGAGGGGCACGAACAAGAAGCGCGAAACGCCGCGCAGAAAGAACATGGGAAGGAAGACAATGCAGATGCAGAGCGTGGAGACCAGCGTCGGCACGGCAACCTGCGCTGCGCCTTTGAGGATTGCGATCCGCAGGTGATAACCCTTTTGCAGCAAGCGCTCCAGATTCTCCAGCATTACCGTTGCGTTGTCGACCAGGATGCCGACCGACAGCGCCAGGCCACTGAGCGTCATGGTGTTGATGGTTTCGCCGAGAATGCTGAGCACAATCACTGAAGTGAGAATCGACAGAGGAATGGTGACGGCGACAATTAGCGTCGAACGCCAGTTGCCGAGAAAGATCAGGATCATNNCATCAGGCCTGTCAGGACTGCGGCGATTACCGCCTCGCGAATCACTCCCGAAACCGCGGCGCGGACAAAAACGCTCTGGTCGCCAAGCAGAGCCATCTTCAACTCAGGAGGCACCGTCTGCGCCACGCGAGGCAATAAATTGCGTATGCCTTTGACAACGTCCAGAGTCGAAGCTTGGCCATTCTTCAAGATCGTGATAAGCACGCCGCGATGTCCGTCCTGGCGCACGATGTTCGACTGAAACGCTGAGCCGTTGCTGACCGTCGCCACATCCCGGACATAAACCATCGCTCCGTTCGCCTGCTTGATGGGCAAGTCGCCAAGTTCATCGAGTTCGCGTGGCGCAGCATTGGTGCGGATATCGTATTCGTCGAGGCCCATCTTCGCCGTACCCGTGGGCATCACGACATTTTGCGCATTGAGCGCCGCGAGGAGGTCACCCGGCGACACGCCCTTCGACTGCATTCGCGTCATGTCCATGGAGACCGTGGCTTGCGCCGACTTGCCGCCAAACGGCAGAGGCAGTACCGCACCGGGCACCGTAACCAGAAGGGTCCGGACGAAATTGGTGCTCAGATCATTCACCTGCTGTTCGTCGAGCCCCTTTCCCGAGAGCCCCATTTGCAGAATGGGCACGCTTCCCGCACTGTAGTTGATGATCTCCGGCGGCAGTGTGCCCGGAGGAAGTGCACGCAGTTTGTATTGCGCGATCGAAGTAACCTGGGCGTTCGCAGTGTCAAGACTTGCTCCAGGCTGCAGAAAGATCTTGACCACGGCAATGCCGTTGTAGCTGGTCGATTCAGTGTGCTCGATGTTGTCGACCGTCGTGGTCAGCGCTCTCTCAAACGGGGTTGTAAGCCGGCCTTCAACCTCTTCGGGGCTTAGGCCCGTGTACTGCCATGCCACCGCAATGACCGGAATGTTGATGTTCGGGAAAATGTCCGTGGGCGTCCGGGAAATGACCACCGGGGTGAGCAGAACGATCAGCAAGGCGGAAACGATGAATGTGTAGGGCCTGTTGAGAGCTAACTTGACGATCCACATGACTCAAAAAACCTCATTTTCTCGTATGCGGTAAAAATGGATGACGCTAACCGATCGGCGCTCGGAAAAAGTGCGTGGTGACTGGACCTGCTAGTCGTCCAAAGCGTAGACGATTGCTTCCGGGTCCAGCGCGTCAAACATGTCCTCTTCTTTAGAGCTTGTGGCCTTAGGCAAGAAAAACCAGACCAGAGCAATGTTCGCCAAACTGATGATGATCATCAGCCCCACACAGGCAGACCATCTGCCCCAGGACCACGTGATGCCGGGGATCGCGGCTCCGAAACTGCCGCCGAGATAATAGGCGGTGGTGTACAAGCAGACGGCCGAAGCCTTGGCATCGTTGGTCGCCGTACCAATGAAGGAGCTTGCTGAGGACTGTGCGATGAAGGTTCCTGTGCAGAAGGCAGACAGGCCGCCGATTACAGCCGCCAGATTGGGCGCCAGTGTCATCAGGCAACCAATGATCGACAGGAGCATCGCCCCGGAAAAGACCACGCGGTGTCCCAGGCGATCGATCCAGGGACCTGCCATCGGCGTAAAGGCGGCGCCCACCAGATAGACGACAAAGATCAGTCCGAGTGCTCCCGTACTCAGACCAAAGGGCCGTTCCGACAGATAAAAGTTGATGTAGGTGAACGTGCCCAGGAGCGAAAACAAGATGCAAAACCCGGCAACGTAAGTTGCAAGTAATTGAGGATTGTGCAGATGCCGCCACATTGCCGACCCCATCCCTTCGGAATCGCGGCACCCTATTTGACGCTCCTCCGAGAGCCATCTCCAGATCGCGAGAGCGCCCAGTACATTGAGTGCACCCAGCACGACAAATGTCCATTGCCAGGCAAAATGCGCTGCCGCTACGGCTGCCAGGCTCCGTCCAACGAAACCGCCCAGGACGGTACCGGAGACGTAGGCTGACATCGCTATTCCCGCACCTGTCAACCACTCCTCATTGATATAGACCACGGTCACGGCAGACACGCCGGGGGTCAAGAACCCCTGGCAGAATCGCCAGAAAACAAGATCGGCAAAGTTTGCCGAGGTGGCGGCGAGCAAGGTCGGCAAGGCTAGCAGTAGTGTGGACAGTACAATGATCCGCTTGCGTCCCCACCGGTCTGAAACAAGACCGGCAAATGGCGTCACCAAGACTACGGCCAAGGTCGATATTGTCACCAGAATGCTCCCTGTCCAGGAGATCGATGAAAGGTCCGGGCCAACTGAGGCAGCAGAGGCTGCGGCGCATGAAGGTCAAGAAATGCGCAAAATCCGGCCAACATGACGGCAATAGTCCCCCGCCTGTTGCTAGCAGGCGATGACTCATCGACATCTGAGCCGGGTTTGTTACATAACGTCATGGATCCAGTATCGGGCGCTAAATATGATTTGTAAAATATATAAAGTAGGCGTATTAATATGTATTGCATATGATTGAGTTACGTCTTTTCCGTTATTTTGTCGCCGTGGCCGAGACGCTGCACTTCACCCGCGCGGCCGAATTACTCGGCATTGCTCAGCCTCCTTTGAGTCAGCAGATCAAGAAGCTGGAATGCGATTTGAACGTACAACTGTTTCGCCGCAGTAAGCGCAAAGTCGAACTGACTGAAGCGGGAGAGGTCTTCCTTGAACATGCGCGAGCCACGCTGCGCGCCGCCGAGCAGGCAGTCGAGCAGGTACGCCGCGCGGCTGCTGGTAAAGAGGGGCGCTTGGCCATCGGAATGGTCAGCTCGGTGACCTACGAGGATCTGGTCTCAGCCGCCGTCCTTCGCTTTAGGGCGCAGTGCCCCAATGTTGAACTGACCTTGCAGGAATTGACGACGCCGCAGCAGATCAAGCTATTGCATACCGGAGAGATCCACATCGGCTTCATACGGCCACCGATCCAGGACCCAGCGGTTGTGCTCGATATTGTCAAGCGAGAGCAGCTGCTGGTGGCCTTGCCGATAGCCCATCCATTGGCCAGGCGCAAACAGATCCCAATTCTGGCGCTGGCCACAGAGCCGTGGGTAACCTTGCCATCTGATCTGGGATTGGGCTTTTACGACCTGGTGCTGAGCCAGTGCCATGAAGCCGGCTTTACGCCGAACGTCTCACAAGTCGCTACTCAGATTCACACCTTGATTAGTCTGGTTGCCGCTGGGCTTGGTGTCACCCTGGTGCCAGCCTCAGTCAGCAGTCTGCGGCGCACTGGGGTTGTTTATCGCAAGCTTGCCCATGAAACGCCTCTCGTCGAGACCTGTGTCGCCTACTTGAAGTCGGCACAGTCCCCAGTGCTGGATAACTTTATTCACGCGGTAAGAACGGTTAGACGTTTGCAGAGGCCGAATAGGTTTTCCGCATTTTCTCAGAATCTGAAGTGACGAACGCGTGGAACCTCCATATAGAGACGAACGGATTTGAAGCAATGAAAGACGTGGCTTACTGGCATAGGAGCTTTGAGAGCCTTATTCACCACGGAGTTGGAGAACCTAAGCAGATATAGGAGGCCTTTGATAAGCACAAGCAAGACAAGCACTTCTTCCGCTGCCAACGCAGCGAGCGCCCCGGCGCCAGGTCCTCGCCCGGCGGTTCCCGATTCCGAAGTGATCGCCCGACCGCGCCGGCGGCGCTTCACCGCCGAGTATAAGCGCTCGATCATCGAGCAGGCCGATGCCGCTCAGGATAGCAGGGCTGTGGGTGGGCGGGCGGCGCGAGGGCCTCTACGCCTCGCACTTGACCACCTGGAGGAGGCAGCAAAAGCAGGGAGAGATCGACGCGCTCACGGCCAAGAGGTGCGGCCCCAAAGTGGTTGTCAGTCCTCTGGTCAAGCAGAACCGCGAGCAGCAGGCCGTCATTGCCCGCCTGACCAAGAAGCTGAAG
>PKWK01000218.1 GCA_003133205.1 Granulicella sp.
CCACCAGCCTCAGGATTGTGTTCCTCTCTACTCATCAGGTGGGAAAAGTCTCGAAAATAAGTCCAATCATAACAATGGTTTACGGCTAAGTCATTTGTTTCCAATATCTTGCACACCAATTCTCTTGCTTTCAGCATTTTGGTAGTATTAAATCCAATGATAATGATGGTTTACGACTAAGTCCTTTGTTTCCAAGATTATAGATTCTAAGTAATTTATTTTCAATATTTTGAGAAATTCGATACGGGGGGAGGGGGGTGGGATGAAGAATCGGATTCAGCTACGGATTGCACAGACCGCAGGCACCCTCATCCTGCTTGCCCTCTGCTCCTGCGCGCCGCCGCGCTCCTCCCGCATCGTCGTCGGCGCGAAGAACTTTACCGAGCAGGTTGTCCTCGGCGAATTGCTGGCGCAGGAGATTGAAGCCGTCTACGCAGCCGAAGGCCAGCCCAACCGGAAAGTAGCCCGCCGCTTTTACCTCGCCGGCAGCTACATCTGCCAGCAGGCGCTCGCAAGCGGACGCATCGACGCCTATGTCGAATACACCGGCACCGCGCTCACGGCGATCCTCAAACAGCCCCTGCCGCCGCCGGGCGAGCGCGACCCCGCGCGCGTGTTCGCAACCGTACGCACCCTCTACGCCTCGCAGTACCACGTACGCGTCGAGCCGCCGCTGGGCTTCGAGGACACCTTCGCCATGGTCGTCCGCGCGGACGACGCCCACCGCCTCAATCTCCATACCATCTCCGACGCCGCGAAGATCGCGCCGCAATGGAGGCTCGGCGTCGGCTACGAGTTCGAGTCGCGACCGGATGGCTTGCCCGGCTTGTCGGCTGCCTACGACCTGCACTTCGCCGGCCCTCCGAGAACCATGGACCTCGGCCTGCTCTATCGCGCGCTCGCGGACAAGCAAGTGGATATGGTCGCCGGAAACTCCACTGACGGCCCGATCCGCGCGCTTGGTTTCACTGTGCTGTCAGACGATCGCCACTACTTCCCGCCCTACGAAGCCGTGCCGCTGGTCCGCGAAGATTCACTCCAGCACCATCCAGAGATCCAGATCGCAATGGATAAGCTAGCCGGCAAGGTGTCCGCCGAAGAAGTCCAGGCAATGAATGACGCCGTCGACAGCAAGCACGAAGATGTAACCGAAGTAGTGCGCGAGTTTCGCACCCGGAAAGGATTGTGACGATGAGCAGTGCAAACGTGGAACCGTGGCTGCGAGGAACGCACACTGAAGTCGATGCGATAGCGCGACAGGTGCTCCACGCGCTGGAACTGGCGGACGAAGATGTTGCCAAATGGTGCGAGGGAATCACGGACGCCGAGATGAACGCGCGTCCCTTCGGCCTGGCCCCGCTGGCGTTTCATCTGCGCCACATCGCGCGCAGCCTTGACCGGCTGCTGAGTTACGCAGAGGGCACGCAACTCGATGTGACGCAGAAGGCCGCGCTAGGCACCGAACTCGACGGCGGAGCCACGCGCGAGGGCGTGCTGGCGGAGTTCGAGGCCGCGTTGCGAACATCGGCGGTTCGCGTACGCGCATTCTCGCCGGAGCACTACAACGCAGCACGCGGCGTGGGCCGGGCCGCTCTGCCGACCACGATTGGCGGCCTGCTGGTGCATTGCGCGGATCACACGCAGCGCCACATTGGCCAGGTAGTTACAACGGCGAAGCTAGTCGTGGCAATGCGAGGCTAGTGGACCGTCTTCATCCGCCGTGACATGAAGTCCATCAGCAGGTAGTTGCCCAGCGTCTGCGGCGTGGTGAAGTATGCTTTGCCGCGGCACATCGCGCTGACCTTCTGCACAAACTGCACCAGCGAGAAGTCGGACGCTAGCATGAAGGTGTTGATCATGATGTTGGAGCGCTTGCAGCGGCTGACTTCTTCCAGCGTCTCCGCGATGACCAGCGGATCGAGCCCAAACGCGTTCTTGTAGATCCGCCCGTCGGGCAGCGTAAGCGCCGAGGGCTTGCCGTCCGTAATCATCACAATCTGCTTCATGTCTTTCGTCTGCCGCGCGAGAATGCGCTGCGCCAGCCGCAATCCCTCGCGAGTATTGGTGTAGTGCGGGCCGACCTTGACGCGCGGGAGTTGACTCAGCGGAATCTCCTCGGCGGTGTCGTGGAACAGCACCAGGTTGAGCGTATCGCCGGGAAACTGCGTGCGGATCAGATGGCCGAGCGCCATAGCCACGCGCTTCGCAGGCGTAAAACGGTCTTCGCCATACAGGATCATCGAGTGCGAGCAGTCAAGCAGCACCACCGTCGCGCAGGACGACTGATAGTCCGACTGATGGACGTGGACGTCGGAGTATTCGATGTTGAGCGGCGTGTGCTCCTCGCCTTCCACGGCGGTGCGAATGCCCTCACGCGCGAAGACCGAGCTGAGCGTGGCCGTGATGTCTAGATTGAGCGTGTCGCCAAACTCGTACAGCTTCGAGCTGCCGTTGGTCTCGACGCCAGCGGCCTCGTGGCGCGTATCGTGGCGGCCGATGTTGGACTTGCCAATCGGACCGAGCAACTCGCGCAGGGCCTTGTAGCCGAGGAAGTCCATGCTCTTGTCGGTGACTTCGAACCGCGCCTCCGCGTTGCCATCGCCCTGCTGCCCCTGCCCCTCCTGGGGCTGCTCGGCATTGATGAAGTTCTGCTCCTGCATCTTCTGGATGATCTGATCGACGAGTTCGTCCACCTGGTCTGCGGAAAGCTCGTCAAACTTCTGCTGCGACTCCTCGTCGAAGAGTTCGCCCGATTCGAGCGCCTGCTTAATAGCCTCGCGCAGGTTCTCCATCGTCTGATTATTCAGCTCACTGAACTGCGCATAGGGGTCCTGATAGCCGGAGTCCAGCAGAAAATCCGACAGCGCCTGCATAAGGTCCTCAAGCCCGAAGGATGAGGCCAGGTCGCCGGTGAACTTGGTGTAGCGAATGCGCTTCATAAGGGTCCAACGAGTAAGCGAGTTAGCAAATCAGTAGGTGATCTTTCACGGGCAGGCTCCAGAGCTAGTTGAAGCCCCTCCGGGTGCGGCTCTTGGCGTAGTCGTCTTTGTCCATCTCGCGTTCCCGAATCTTTTCGGCGTAGCGAGTAGCCTCATCGGTGCGCGATTTCTTCTCGCCGGCGGAGAAGCTGCGCTCTTCGGTGCGGCTGAGGCGCTTATGGGCGTACATGCCTTCGAGCAGGAACTCCGCCGCGCTGACCGCGACCTCTGGCCTCGACTTCGAATTGATTTGTAACGGAGAGAGTTTTTCGATCAGCCCCTGAATCTGCTGGAGCTCAGCAAGCGAGCCGGCAGAGGCCTGCGCATCGTTCAACTGCACGGTGCCACCGAGGTTGAACCACTGTTCGATCTGCTGCGTGTTGGTGTCGGCAAAATAAGTGTCGAACACTTGCGCCACGGCGGTGCGGATGATCTCGCGCACAACGGTGTCGGCGCCGCGCATCTCGCCCTCGTACTCAAGCTCGATCTTGCCGGTGATGCCGGGCAGGGCGGCGTAGATGTCGCCGACGCGCGCCACCGCCAGATCCTCGTTGTGGATCAGGGCGCGGCGTTCAGCGTTCGAGACGACCAACTCCATCGTAGTGATGGGCAGCCGCTGCGAGACGCCGGAACGCTTGTCAACCTTCTTGTCTTCGCGCGCGCTGAAGGCGATCTGCTCGACGATCTGGCGAACATAGTGCGGGATCTCGATGTGACTCTTGCCGGGCTTGGAATGCCTGTGGACGCGCGTCGTCCAGGCCTCCTGCGTCGTGATGCGGATGCCTTCCTCGACGCTCTCCGGGTAGTGCGTGCGGATCTCCGAGCCGATGCGGTCCTTCAGCGGCGTCACGATCTTGCCACGCGCGGTGTAGTCCTCGGGGTTGGCGGAAAAGACGATGGCGACATCAAGCGGCAGGCGCACGGGATAGCCTTTGATCTGCACGTCGCCCTCCTGCATGATGTTGAAGAGTGCGACCTGAATCTTTCCGGCCAGGTCGGGCAGCTCGTTGATCGCGAAGATGCCGCGGTTGGCGCGGGGCAGCAGCCCGTAGTGCATGGTCAGCTCGGAGCCGAGGTCCTGATTCGAGCGCGCGGCCTTGATGGGATCGATGTCGCCCACCAGGTCGGCGACGGTGACGTCAGGCGTGGCGAGCTTCTCCACGTAGCGATCGTCCGGTGTGAGCCACGCGATGGGCGTGTCTTCTCCAAGGCGCGCAATGAGGTCGCGCGAGAACTTCGAGATCGGGGCGTACGGATTGTCGCGCAACTCGGAGCCGGCCACGTACGGCATCTGCGGATCGAGCAGCGTGGTCAGCGCGCGGAGGATGCGCGACTTCGCCTGGCCGCGCAGACCGAGCAGGATGAAGTTGTGGCGCGACAGAACGGCGTTGACGAGTTGGGGGACGACCGTGTCCTCATAGCCGACGATGCCGGGAAACAGCGGCGAGGCATCCTCACCCGAACCCGATGCGGCGTTCGCGCGCAGCCGGGCGACCAGGTTCTCGCGCAGTTCGTCCTTGACCGAGCGGCCAACCCGGGCTGGAGTGAATTCGCTGGCGCGGAGAGCGCCGAGGGTAGTGGGGAGAGCGGTTGCCATACTCAAGTATAGATGTTTGGCGGCCGCGCGGGATGCAGGCACGGCGTGCGGCGTCCGGAAGCGTGGTCCCGGAAGCGCTGTACGAGCCGAAATGCCTTTTCCGCGCAGTGATCCCGCGCACAGGTGAAATCTCGTCACAAAGGTTCCCACGGCAGGCAAAACGACTTATCCTTGTTCCATATGCCCAAGCTATCGATTCGCGATCTGGAACTGGCTCACAAGCGCGTGCTCATCCGCGTCGACTTCAACGTCCCCCTGAAAGATGGAGTCATCACGGACGACACCCGCATCCGCGAGACCCTGCCCACCATCGAGTACGCGCTGCGCCACAAGGCGAAGGTCATTCTCTGCTCGCATCTCGGCCGCCCCAAGGGCAAGCCGGTGGAGTCCATGAGCCTGCGCCCCATCGTCACCCGCCTGCGCACCCTGCTTGAACAGGTCCTCACCGTGTCGGAGAACGTCGCGTTCTCTCCGGATTGCGTCGGCGAGATTGCCATGGAGATGTCCAGCCAGCTTGAGTCCGGACAGACGCTGCTGCTGGAAAACCTCCGTTTCCACGAGCAGGAAGAAGCCAATGACCCCGCCTTCGCCAAACAGCTCGCCGCGCTCTGCGATCTGTACGTCAACGACGCCTTCGGCAGCGCGCACCGTGCCCACGCCTCCACCGAGGGCATCACCCATTTCGTCGCGCAATCCGCCGCCGGCCTGCTGATGGAAAAGGAGCTCACCTTCCTCGGCAAAGTCCTCACCGAACCTGATCGGCCCTTTGTCGCGATCATCGGCGGCTCCAAGATCTCCGGCAAGATCGACGTCATCGACAATCTGCTGGACAAGGCCGACACGCTGCTCATCGGAGGCGGCATGGCCTACACATTCCTCAACGCGCTCGGCCAATCCACCGGCAAATCGCTGATTGAGGCGGACAAGATCGACGTTGCGACAGCCGCGCTGAACAAGGCCAAAGCGAAGGGCGTCAAGCTGCTGCTGCCCGTTGACCATGTGCTCGCCGACAAGTTCGCCGCCGAAGCCAAGACTCAGATATTCTCCGGCGACGGTCCCTTCCCTGCCGACCTCATGGCGCTCGACATCGGGCCAGCGACCATCAACCTGTTCGCCAAAGAGATCGCCGACGCCCACACCATCCTCTGGAACGGCCCCATGGGCGTGTTCGAGCTTGCACCGTTCGCCCACGGCACCAACGCCATCGCAGAATTCGTCGCCGCCAACGCCGATGCCACCAGCATCGTCGGCGGCGGAGACTCGGTTGCCGCCGTCCGCCAGGCCGGCGTCGCCGACAAGATCACCCACATCTCCACCGGCGGCGGAGCATCCCTCGAATTCCTCGAAGGCAAGACGTTGCCAGGTGTGGCGGCGCTCACAGACAAGTAGGCCGGGCAGGCCTCAAACTCAATCGTAGAGATCGCCCCACTTTGACCTCGACCCTTGCCTGGCAAGGAGTTTCATACAGAAACTTTCCGCATCCTGGCATTCCGGGAGCGCTAAACAACAAATCAGGAAGGCCTCACTCAACATGCGCAAGACTCTTATCGCCGCCAATTGGAAGATGTACAAGACACCCGACGAAGCCATCGCCTTTACCAAAGCCTTTATCCCTCTCGTCGCAGGCCACAAGCACGCCGAAATCGTTCTTTGTGCGTCGCCCACGCTGCTCCCAACCGTCGTCGACGCGACCCGCAACAACCCGATCCACGTCGGCGCGCAGAACATGCACTGGCTCGATCAGGGCGCCTACACCGGCGAGACCTCGCCGCTGATGCTCAAGGCGATCGGCGTCACCCACGTCCTGATCGGCCACAGTGAGCGCCGCCAGTACTTCAACGAGACCGACGAGAGCGTCAACCTCAAGCTCAAGACCGCGCTCGCTCACGGCCTCATCCCCATCGTTTGCGTCGGCGAACAGCTCGCCGAGCGTGAAGCCAACCAGACCACCGAGGTCCTCGAGCGCCAGACCTCCATCGCGCTCAGCGGCATCGACCCCGCAGCAGCGCACTCGCTGGTCATCGCGTACGAGCCCGTCTGGGCTATCGGCACGGGACGCACCGCGACTCCCGAGATCGCCGACGATGCGCACAAGATCATCCGCGCGCAGATCGCCAAGTCGCTCTCACCCGCGCTCGCCGCCAGCACCCGCATCCTCTACGGCGGCTCGGTGAAGGCGGACAACACCGCCAGCCTCTGCTGCCTCGAAGACATCGACGGCGCACTCGTTGGTGGCGCAAGCCTCGACGCGGCTTCATTTGCCCAGATCGTAATCAACTCCGCCGCCTGATCGCGCCGCGAACACAATAAGAACGCCCACACCGAATCTCGGCGTGGGCGTTTCTTTCGAGCCTTCCAGTTGTGGTCCGCTCGAAACTACCGGTAATCTCGGTGATATTGCCTGTGATAGTAGTTCCGGTGGTAGTAGTGCCGGTGGTAGTAGTGCCTATGATAGCTGCGATGCGCACGCACTACAACGACCACCTCTGCTTTAGCCTGCTGCGGCGTATAGACGCCGGCAAACACAAACAACATCACCAATCCCAGCAGCCAACGTCTCATTTGGAGTTTCATCTGCATCCCCGATCCTGATTCGCCCAACTTGGGCCAACAGTATGTAAGATGCCGATTCACCCACGCGCGGCTGAACATTCGCAGAAAGCGAACTGTACCTACTGACAACTGAGAACTGTCTCTACCGCACCACGCCAACCTGCTCCATCGGCCAGTAAACAAACACTGCCTTGCCATAGATCAGGTTGCGATCCACCGGCCCAAAGTCGCGGCTATCGCTCGAGATCGACCTGTGGTCGCCCATCACAAAGTACTCATGCGCCGGCAACACCATCTCCGGCTGCGAGCGGTCGTCGCTGAAGCGGTTCGGCACATACGGCTCCTGCAAGCGGCGGCCGTTCACATACACGCGGCCACGGTCGATGCGGAGGGCATCGCCGGGTAGCGCAATCACGCGCTTGATATAGCTCTTCGTATGGTCACGCGGATACTGGAACACGACGACGTCGCCCAGATGAATCTCGCCAACGCGGTACGCAATCTTGTTGATGAACAGCCGGTCCTGATCTTCCAGCATCGGCAGCATGCTCGTTCCCTCCACCCGCACCGGCTGGTAGAGAAAGATGATGATGAACGCCGAGATCGCAACCGACACCACCAAGTCGCGCACCCAGGAGTGCATGCCGTTCGCCGCACGCGAATTGCCACCGGGGCTCGCACCGGGGGCGGTCTCTGTACCAGCAATCTCGGTTCCCGCCGCCACCTCCGCCGGTGTCTGTTCCACTACTCTTCCTTCTTCGATCACTCTTGTCCCTCACACCCTTAGTTAGACGCAGCAGCCCCACCACTCGGCCCCATTGGTGGCAGGTTTAAGCCCGGCACCAAAGTTTTCCCATCGATCCCGCCCGGCGACCACGCTTCGACGATCGCCTTCGCCATCTTTGCGATCGTCACTTCGCCCTCGTTGTCCGCCGTCCAGCCCTTATCTTCATTGTCATACGTAAAGACCGAAAGCACCATAGGCCCAGTCTTGCCGGCAACCATGGCCACATCCGCGCGCACCGCATTCAGGCTGCCCGTCTTGCTCGCCGTCCCGGAGCCGGTCTCAGTCGAATCCAGCTTCTCCAGGTAGCGCGGAATCGTGTCGCGATAGAACTGATTGCGCAGCATCTTCATGGCCACGCCACAGATAGCCGCATCGGCCGCCGAAAGGGGCCTCCCGCCGCCTGCCCGTAGCCTGCCCGGCCCGTCCATTTTACAAAGCCCGATCCGCTCCATC
>PKWK01000227.1 GCA_003133205.1 Granulicella sp.
AGCGAGATGTGGGGCACCCGGCCTCAAGGCGCGGCTTGCGATCAGGAAGGGCGGGTGGCGGTGCGGGCTGCCGCTGGATCGGCTGGCGTGTGGGTAACGGTCTGCGGCGTGTTGGCTTCGGCGGCCTGGGCCATGCGGGCGAGGTTGAGGTGCTGCTCCATGGAGAGCTTGGCCTGGGGAGGGTTGTGGGAGCGGATCGCGCGATAGATTTCGCGGTGCATCTCGGCGGACTGCTTGAGGTCCTGGGAGTTCTCGACGGTGAGGCGGCGGCCGTCGTAGAGGTTGGCGGTGATGGTCTCCATCAGGGCGGCGAGGATGGGGTTGCCGGAGGCGCGAGCGATCGTGCGGTGAAAGCGGACGTCGTGGATCAGGTACTCGTGTGGGTCGGTGAGCGCGGCGTACATCTCGGCGACTTCTTCGGCGAGCTCAGCGATGTGTTCGTCGGTGGCGCGCTCGGCGGCGAGCGAGGCGACGGAGGCTTCGATGACGAGGCGCGCCTCGAACATCTGCCAGGGAAGGAATCCGTGCAGTGCGCCGAGGACGGTGAGCGAGCTGGAGTCGAGCGCGGGGGGGCCGGAGGAGACGAAGGTGCCGGCTCCATGACGACTCTTGAGCACGCCCATGGCGGAGAGGAAGCCGATGCCGGCGCGCAGAGACGAGCGGCTGATCTTCAGTTCTCGGGCGAGTTCACGCTCGGGTGGGAGGCGATCGCCGGGGCGTAGTGCTCCGCTGGCGATGAGGCCGCGCACGTGGTCGACGACCTGGAGTGTGAGTTGACTGTGGCCGCCTGGATCTTCGCTTGCTTGTCTCTTCGTGCGCCGTGGCATTCCGTCGTCCCATCCTTCAACGTTGTTCTGCAGTGCATCAACGATTCGACAGGAAGGGTATCACGTTATCCGGCGGCAGGAGCGGTTTCACGGTTAGTGTGGCATGGCAAAGACTGTGCAATGTGGTTTTCCTTGGAAAGAAAACCACGCGCGCTTATTTCGCTCCGGGTAAAACTACTGTGAAACCGATCAGGCGCTCAGGCGGCACTCGGTTCAGCACGGGTAACGCCGAGGCGCGGCACAAGAAACTGGAAGATGAGGAGCGAACCAACGTAGGCAAAGGCCGCGAGGACGAAGATGATCAGAGGGTGAAGCGCAAAGTAGTGGGAGACGATCCATGTAAAGATTGCCCCGCCTCCGGCCCCGGCAGCCCCGCCAATTCCAACCACCGTGGAGACAGAGGTGGAAGGGAACATATCGGTTGGCGTGGAGAACAGGTTGGCCGACCAGCCCTGATGCGCCGCGGTTGCGAGGCAGAACAGGCCGATCGCAGGCCAGGCATTATTGGGGAATAGATCGTGCATGTGGGGCACAAGGATGAGAGGTAGCACGCAGAGGGCGCAGATGAGCATGGCGATCTTGCGACCGGCATTTACGCTGTAGCCGCGATTCATGAGGAAGCCGGAGAGCCAGCCACCGCCAATGGATCCCACGGTAGAAGCACCATAGATGATGATCAGCGGGTACTTGGCATGGTTGAGATCCAGACCATAGTTGTCGTGCAGGAACATGGGGAGATAGAAGAGATAAAACCACCAGATGGGGTCCGTGAGAGCCTTGCCGATGGCAAAGGCATAGAAACCGCGCCGCCGGAGGAGAGCCGACCAGGGCAAAACTTCACCTGAAGAGGCGTAGCTGGCGAAGTCGGCCTCAAGGTTGGCCTGGGTCTGGGTGGATGCGCGGCGGAGCCGGTTGTAGGGGAAGAGGAGCCAGACGACGCACCAGAGAAGTCCCATGGAACCGGTGCAGATAAAAGCTGCATTCCAGCCCCACTTTCCCGTGACGAAGGCGATCAGGAGGGGTGCGACGAAGAATGAGGCGCTGGACCCGGAGTTGAAGAGGCCGGTGGCAAGGGCGCGCTCTTCCGAGGGGAACCACTCGGTGGTGGCCTTGATGGCAGCGGGGAAGTTGCCCGACTCGCCGATGCCGAGGAAGATACGGGCGATGCAGAAGCCGATGACGCTGGTGACGATGGAGTGGCTGATGGAGGCGCAGGCCCAGACTAGGATGGCCAAAGCGTAACCGGTCTTTGTGCCGAGCCTATCAATGATCCGGCCGGCAAAGAGGAATGCGACGCCATACGCGATCTGGAAGCAGATGATGATGTTTCCGTAGTGCACGTGATAGGCGATCTGGAATGCAGGTGCGACCCCGGGGAGCCACCCCATAAACGGGAGGTGGAGAAGTGGTTCGACGAGTGCGAGCGCCGAGCGGTCCATATAGTTGATGGTCGTGGCGGCGAAGAGGAGGGCGCAGACGAACCAGCGGATATTCGAATTGTCCGAGGCTGAGGTCATGGGGCCGGACTGGGGAATACTGGCGGTATTGCTTGACATGGGGCAGAACTCCGGCGGCCGAGTGCGCGAAAACGACGTGTAGGCCGCCTACCGTCGGGAGATTTGGAAAGCCAGTGTTGCCAGACTGGAGCATAGTCGCTCGGAAGTTTGAGCTACAAAGCATCTGTGCACGCGCTATTGACACCTCCTGCATGGTATTCGTCTGGGGGCGAGATGACAATTCCGGGGCGCTGATGGACGCTGAGAGCAAGGAAAGATGACTGCGGAATGCGAGGTCTGTGGGTGAGTGGGGTTCTGTTTTGGGAACGCACAAGTCTTTGGGGTCGCAGGGATTGTTGTACGCAGGGTGGCGGCGGAGGAGGGAGGAGAGTGGTGAGAGGAGATGGCTTGGCGATTGAAGCCGATAAGAGAGTTCTAAGGACTCGTGGACGGCCTATGCATGTATTGATTGTTGAAGACGACTCGGCGTTGGGACACTTTCTGGGCCAGGGGCTGACGCTCGATGGCCACGAGGTCGCGTGGGTTGCGGATGGCGAGGAGGCGCTTGCCTCTGCGGCCAAGCTGCGGCCGGAACTGATGATCCTGGACCTGGGCCTGCCGCGGATGGACGGGTTGGAGGTTCTGGCGGAGATGGGGGAGCGCTATCGCTCGACCTCGGTGCTGGTGTTGACGGGGCGGGCCGAGATGGAGGAGAGGGTGAAATGCCTGGAACTCGGCGCGGACGACGTGGTGCTGAAGCCGTTTTCGTTCCATGAGCTTCGGGCGCGGTTGAATGCGCTGTGTAGACGGCGAAGTCAGTTTGAGGACACTGTGCTGCGGTTTGGCGATCTGGAGATGGATCGGGCGGCACGCAGGGTGACGCAGGCGGGACACGAGGTGGACCTGACGGCGACTGAATTCTCGCTGCTGGAATCGCTGCTGCGGCGGCGCGGGGAGCGAGTGTGCAGCCGAACCGAGTTGCTGCGCGAGGTTTGGCGGATGCCGGCGGGAATGGGCACGAATATCGTCGAGGTGTATGTCAACTATCTGCGTAAGAAGCTGGGCAATACGCTGGGCTGGAGTTTGGGGGCGATGCGGGCACGCGGTTCGTCCGTGATCCGTACCGTGCGCGGCGAGGGGTATGTGCTGGACTTGGTGGGGAACCCTGAAATGGTCGGGAGAAACGCGGTGCGGTGGAGCGCGATCGGAGTGTCGTGCGAGAGGGTTGGAATGATTTCGGAAGGGGGTGTCGAGTATGAGTGAGGCGAACGGGGTGTGCGAGCGGAGATCGGTCGGCGCAGGGATGGAAGAGATGGGTAGGATGCTGCATGAACTGTGCCAACCACTGACGACGCTGCAGTGCAGGCTGGAGTTGGCGGGAGTGATCGGCACTGCGGAGGCGTATCGGGAGGCGGTGGATATGGGGTTGGCGGAGTGCTCGCGGCTGGTGCTGGCGGTGGGGTCGATGCGCGAGATTCTGCGGGCGGCTCGGCAGGTCGGGGAGGAGGTCAACCGGGGGAGTGGATAGATGTAGTCAGCGAACGCTGGCGTTAGCCGCCAGCGCACATGTTGAGCGGAATGTGGTTCGCATTGCAGAAGGCGTCCTGCGATGCCTTCATCGAGGCGAGAGAGTTTTCATAGAAGTGGTGCAGCAGGAATCCCCCTCCGACACCGAGGGCGACTGTACTACCAACAAGGATGAGCGCGAGCCGACGGCCGTGTGTCTTTGGCACGGTTGTGAGGTCGGCTGTTTCAAAGGGAGCGAGAGACTCGCCGGCGACGACCTTAATGCGGCTGACGAGGTTGGTCTCCGAGATGGACAGCCAGCGGGCAAGGGTCTGCTTGCTGCCAGCGAGAACTACGGGAGAGGTGATGGTCCAGAGCGTGACCTTGGTTTTGGGATCGACGATGGTGACCTGAAATGTCGGATTGTTGGTGGTGAAAATGTTGCCGTCGGTGTCGGAGTACGTGCTGAGCGTGGATACTTCGCGCAACTGGAAGATCAGATCAGCCTGGTCGGGTGAACTGACGAGCTGGTAATGGTTCCAGGTCTCGAGCGCTCTGTAGATGTCGTTGTAGACCTGGGTTGAGTCGACGGGGAAGTTGGCGTCGGCGCCGAGGTTGGAGAGGAAGATGCTATGGGAAGAGGCAATTTGTGCTGGGACAGGAGCGTTGAGAGCCGGTGCAGGTGGGTTGGATGTTGCTGGACTGGGAGACTGTGAAAAGGCCGCAAGGTCGAACCGGTTGAACGAGAGGAAAAGGCAGAGGAAGGTAGCAAGGATGCGGGAAGTTTGCTTCACGGGACGGGCCCTCGGGATCGTCGGTGAGTAGCTTTGACGATCACTCTACTAATAGACGTACGCAGAACGAGCGCAGAAGACGCAGCGAGAGGAAAGTTTCCTGGTTGCGTTTCAGTGACGGGAAAGATTCTTCTCTTCTCGTCAAAACGCAATGAGCAAGGAAGTCGAACGAGTGATCGAGGTCACATGACGGCAGGAGAG
This sequence comes from Granulicella sp., assembly GCA_003133205.1. The sequence continues at coordinate 4,825 of PKWK01000227.1, forward strand.
AGATGATGACGGCGCGGCTTCTGGATGCGGCGAAGACTGGGACGCGAGACGAAGTTGAAGTCGCGCCCTCGGATGTGGAAGAGCCAGGCGTCGAGGTGCGAACGGCGGTGGTGGTGAGTGCGGACGTGCGGTTGCGGCAGAGGCTGGTGTCGAGCTTGTCAGGGCTCCGCTGGCGAGTGCGGGAAGCGGGCGGCGGCGCTCAGGCGATGATGCATCTGGAGTTGCACGCGTCCGAGGCGATGCTGATCGACAACTGGCTGCCGGATCTGGAAGTGCGCGAGTTTACGGCCTACGTGAGGCTGTTGTATCCGGAGATGGACTTGTTATGTCTGGACGGCGAGCTGGGCGAGGAGCGTCGGAAAGGACTCGATCGGAGGGTTCGAAGTCCTCGGCGCAATGAGTTGCTGCATGCGATGCAAGAGGCGCGGGAGCCGATTGCGACGCGTGCCGGCGATGGAGCGGCGGAGTCCGTCGGCGGCGCGCTGATGCGTCGCGCGGAGGCTTACCGGCTGGCTGCGGATGGATCGGTGATCGATGGCAGCTTGCCGGCGGGAACAGCCACGCGCGATGCGATGTTGCCCGAGTTGGTGGGCGGGAGCGCTTGCATGCGCGAACTGGAAAGGTTGGTGCGGCTGGTGGCGCCGCGCTCGA
>PKWK01000212.1 GCA_003133205.1 Granulicella sp.
ATCCGTGCCCTTAAGCAAGGCGAGTTTTTTTCGTGCCCTCTTTTTAATCTCCTCTTTATATATTGGCGCTTCGCGGCGGCCGGGTTCGCAGCACGCCGCGAAGACGTGAAGAAAACTAGAAGAGGAGTTTCAGGCCTAGTTGAATCTGGCGTGTGGTGGCCGCGGAGGTGACGACGCCGGCAGTGGGGCTGAGAGTGACTGCGGCGGTCTGGTTGGCGGCGGTGCCCTGGGTGGGGCCGGACGAGAAGACGGTCTCGGCGGGTGTGCCGAGGTTGGTGTGGTTGAGGGCGTTGAAGAACTCGGCGCGGAACTGGATGCGAGCTTGCTCGCTGAGTTTGGTGGTCTTCGCGAGCGAGAGGTCGAGGTTGTTGTAGCCGGGACCGGTGAGCGAGTCGCGGCTGGCGTTGCCGACGGTGCCGTAAGCGGGTGCGGAGAACGCGGCGGGGTTGAAGTACTGGGCTACGCGCTGCGCGGTGGTTCCGTGGGTGTAGCGCGAGGCTTGATTCCCAGAGACTGGGAATGCAGGGTTGACGTTGGGGCGGACAGGGTTGCGCGAGTCGCCTGAGCCGGTGGGGTTGTATCCGAGCTGAGGGCTGAACGGGAATCCGGACTCGAGGGTGGCGATGGCGGAGAGAGTCCAGCCGGAGATGGCTTTGTTCACGATGGGACTCGCGCCCGAGCGGAGGAAGTGATTCTTGCCGAAGGGGAGGTCGTAGCTGCCGTTGATCGCGGCGAGGTGGCGAATGTCGGTTGCGGCCGGGCCCCAGTCGAGGCCGGGATTGTTGGGGTACGAGACGAACGCGGGCGTGTTGGCGGAGACGCTGGTGTTCCAGGCGGAGCCGTCGTCGAGGTTGCGGGCGTAGGTGTAGTTGGCTCGAAGCTGGAAGCCGTTCGCGTACGCATGGCGGAGATCGACTTCGAGGGCGTTGTAGGAGCTTGAACCCTGCGAGACCCACGACGTGGTGTTGACCAGCGCGGGATTGGATTTCGTGGTGGTGGGGTAGTAGATGGTTCCGTTGGGCTCGACAATGGAGGCGGGCTCGTTGAGGTCCTCGGAGAGGATCTGGTGGTAGCCGTGTGAGCCTACGTATCCGACGGTGAGCGAGGTGTTGGGTGCGACCTGCTGTTCGACGCGGAGGGTCCAGGAGATTACGGACGGGGTGGAGATGTCGGGCTGGACGGTGGAGGGTGAGACGGACGCGGCGCCGGAGGTTGGGTTGGCGACGGTTCCGGAGGTGGAGTAGATAGTGTTGAAGGGCGCGGACTGGTCGAGGCGGTAGTCGAGCGTGTCGAGCAGGGCGTGGTGGAGGCCGACGCTGGCGCGGATGACTGTTTTGCCGGCGTGTGTGCCCGTCGAGAACGGATCGTAGGAGAGGCCGAGGCGGGGCTCGGGGAGGAACTTGGCGCGGTTGGTGGTGAGTGCTGCGGAGCCGGTGGTGGGCGTGGTGTTGATGACGCCGTTCGTGAACCCGTAGACTCCGGCACGACCGTGGGAGGCGTTCCAGCCGTCGGTGGACTCGGAACGGATGCCGGCGCGGAGTTCGAGGTTGGGGAGGAGCTTGATGGTGTCTTCGAGGTAGCCGGCGACGAAGGTGCTGCGCCAGCCGAGTTCGGTGGTGACGGGAACGTACGTGAAGGTCTTGATGGTGCCTTGAAGGAAGGTGGTGAGCGAGGCGAAGCTGGCCTGGCCGTACTGATCCTGCGCGAGGTTGTCGTTGGACTCGAGGAACTGGAGCCAGCCGCCGGCCTCGATCTGCTGCCTGCCGCGGGAGTAGTAGATGTGATCGTCGAAGGTGAAGAGGTTGCGCGTGGTTCCGTTGTTGGATCCGACGTTGGCGCCGGCGGTGGTGATGGTGGAGGCTCCGTTGGAGGCGGTGGATCCGGCGATGACGACTGCGCCGGTAGGCTTGCCGGGGAGGAAGGTGGGGGTGACGGCCTGGATCGCGGCGGGGATCGAGCCGAGGAAGTAGAAGCTGGCGCGGGAGACTCCGATGCGACCGGTGTTGAGGAGTCGCGGCGAGAAGACGTGCTGTTCCTGCACGCTGGCGACCTGCTCGCGAAGGCTCTCGTTGACGAGGGAGTAGGGGTCCTGCGTAGGCGTGTTGGCGATGGAGTCGTCGATGGTGAAGACGGCGAAGAGGAGGTCGTTGGGGGTGAGGTTGGCGTCGAAGCGGGCGGTGCCGAAGTCTTCGCGGATGTGCTGCGGCGCGGAGCTAAAAGCCTCGGCGATGCCGGTGGGAAGGCCGGTGGAGGAGAGGAGTTCGGGGCCGTTCTGGACGGGCCAGAGGTTGAGCAGGCCGGCGACGCCGGAGCCGAGAGTTACGGGTGTGAGGACGCCGGTGGTTGCGTTGGGGACCAGGCCGTTGCGGGCGTTGTTGTCGGGGACGAGCGTGACGTCGGTGACGCCGAGGTTCTGGCGATAGCCTTCGTAGTTGGCGAAGAGGAAGAGCTTGTCCTTGCGGATGGGGCCGCCGAGCGATGCGCCGAAGTTGTTGCGCTGGAACTCGGGGATGCGGGCTGGGTCGAAGTAGTTGCGGGCGTCGAAGAACGAGTTGCGGATGAATTCGTATGCGGAGCCGTGGAGGTTGTTGGTTCCGCCGGCCGTCACGATGGAGACCTGCGCACCCTGGCGCTTGCCGTAGGCGGCGGAGTAGGTGTCGGTGATGACGTTGAATTCTCTTACGGCCTCAACTCCCAGCAGTTGGCCTGACGTCCCGCCGGGGGTGACGTTGATCAGCGACGCGCCGGTGTACTCCACGCCATTGAGCAGGTAGAGATTGTCCTGCGGGCGGCGGCCGGAGACGGCGAACATGTTGCCAACCGATGAGTTGGAGGTGCCGACCGAGCCGCTGCGCTGGGCGGTGTAGTTGATGGTCGCGGGATTGAGGGTGATGAGTTGGTCGTAGCTGCGGCCATTGAGGGGGAGTTCTTTCACCTGGCGTGCGTCGACCAGGCCTGCGGTTTGCTGCGTGGTGAGATTGACTACGGCGGGATCGTCCTTGACGGTGACGGTTTGGGCAACGCCGGTGAGTGAAAGGGTGAGCGAAATGATCTGCGACTGGCCCACGGAGAGTGGGATTCCGCTGCGGCTATGGTCGCTGAAGCCGTCGGCGCTGGCGGTGACGGTGTAAGTGCCAACGGGGATGGAGGGCGCGGCGTAGCGGCCGTCGGGGCCGGTGGTGAGGCGGCGCTCGTTGCCGGTTTCGTCGTTGTGGACGAGGACGTGGGCGTTGGGGAGGGTGGCGCCGGTGGAGTCGGTGACCGTGCCGGAGATGGTGCCGCCGACGATCTGGGCGTAAGCGGTGAGGGCAGGGAAGAGGGCGAATAAGCCGGCAAAGAGGATAGCGATGAGGGATAGGGGGGTGCGAGGTGTGCGGATCATGCTGGTCTCCTGATGTGGGGGGGGGCGCGGTTTCGCGGCGGGTGGTGGAGGCTGGAATGTAATGGGCGTGCGTGAGGCGGCGTGTTCTCGCTAGGGGCGACAACAGAAGCGTAGTGCGGAATGGGCGGGAGCGGTTCGCGCTGTGCGCGACGGGCGAGCTTCGCTCGCGGGAGCCGCTTTGCGGCTCGAAATACGGGGGTCCTTCGACTCGCCGCTGCGCGGCTCGCTCAGGATGACACCAGATTGATAAGAGGTCGGAGTCATCGGGCGACTCCGTGGTTGTAGCTCCAGAAGACGAGTCCGAGCGTGATGAGGGCGATGAAGATTTCTCCGAGGATGCCCACAACGAGCGGACGCCAACCCTGGCCGACGAGGTCCTTGAGGTTGGTGCGGAGGCCAACGCCGGCGAAGGCAGGAAGGAAGGCCCAGCGCGACAGGTTCGAGATGCTGTCGAGCTGCCCCTTGGTGAAGAAGCCGGCGGTCGCGAAGAACGAGATGGCGAGGAAGCCGAGGATGAACTTGGGGAACCTCTGCCAGAGGAAGAGGGCTTTGTGCTCGACGACCGCGGCCTTGCCCTGCGAGGCCCAGTAGATGGCGTAGCCAAGGACAACGAATCCGATGAAGGAGGAGCGCGCGGTCTTGGCGAGGATCGCCCATCGGCCGGCATCCTGACCGTAGAGCGCGCCGGTGACGACGGACTCGGCGGTGTTGTCTACGGCGAGGCCGGCCCACATGCCGTAGGCCTGTTGACCGAGGTGGAGGAGATGGCCGATGGCGGGGAAGGTGAAGAGGGCGATGGCTCCGAGCGTGAGGATCGCGGCGATGGCCGTCGAGGTGTCTTCCTCGTCGGGATCGATGGCTCCCTGCGCGGCCATGATGGCGGTGACTCCGCAGATGGAAGAGCCGATGGCGAGCAGGCTGGTGAGTTTGGGCGGCAGTTTGAAGATGCGGCCGAGCAGAGTCATTACCGAGAGCGAGAGGACGAGTTCTATCGCGACGAGGAGCAGCGAGAGGCCGCCGATGTGCAGGACATCCTGCAGAAGAAAGCGCGCGCCGACGAGCACAATGCCGAGCTTGAGCCAGAGTTCATAGGTGGCGATGCCGGAGCGGAAGATTCGGGCGACGCCAAAGGAGTTCGAAACGATGAGGCCGAGAATGATGGCCCAGAGGACGTACTCGATTTGCGGGAGGCGCAGGTGGTGCTGGGTGCGAAGGACGGTGAAGAGATGTTCGAGCAGCTTGCCCAGGAGTCCGATGCCGAAGAGGAGCGCGATGCCGGGAAGCATGCCGACGACGCTCACGGGTTTCAATGGGGACGTCGCGTCCGAGGGTGCCGCGGGGCTTGGCGTGGTATGGGCGGCGATGGGCATCGGGATGGTTTGGGTCGACATAGTCAGGCGCGTACGAGTTTTGGGTGCGAGGGCCGGCGAGGTGGCTCTCGCGCGAAAGCAGTGGGCGTGAGTTAGAACGTGATCTGGTGGATCACGCCAAAGCGGATCAGCACAGCGAGCGTGAGGCCGATTCCGATGGCGAACAGGTCGACGTTGATGGGGAGCCTGTGGCCGGAGTGTGACTGCTCGGTGCGGTTGGAGTTCGGGGTTGCCATAAAGCTCCTTGGTGATTCTGCTGTGCTGTTGTGATTTCGTTAGGGCACATGAAAAAAGCCCACATATCGCGCTTTGCGCTGATACGTGGGCTCCTGAATTTCTAAGGCTTCGGTGTCTCTAAAATCGCCTAGGAGGTGGATGCACCAGCGCAGCAGCGGCTCTTGCCCATACAACAAAGGCAACAGCTACACATACACGCGGTGATGCTCATCACAACCATGAAGTTGACAATACAGGCTTCAGGGACTCTCGTCAAGGTGGGAGTGTCAGATTCCAGTCATGTTCTGCCGGGACCGGGGTTCCTGGCTCAAGCAGATTATGAACTGCTGGCCGATCTGTCGCTGCCGGTTTTCGGGGTAGAAACGGCACGAAAGGTGTTCGAGAGGTAGCGCGGAATCAGCGGCTAAATGCGGCTTGAATCAACAATTAAGGGTGCTTAAAGAGGAAACCCACGCAGCGCGGTGGGGGCTGTTGCGTGGGTATTCCGGTAAAGCAACGAAGTGGGTGGACTTCGTTGTGACTGACTCAACCCGAAGGGAGTCCTGCCACTTCCATAGAGTAGTGCGGAACGAGGATGGCGTCAAGGGGAAACTGGAAAAGCGGGTGCTGGGACGGGTTCGGTTCCGTGAGTTGGAGAACCGCGCGGTATCACGAGGTTGGCTTTCGACCTAGCCGTTGTGAGGTGTGATTGGAGCATAATAATTGAAAACAATAAATAACTTTAGAGTTACTATTGACATTCCAGCAACTATGCGTAGTATTTCATCTAAGGCTGGGCCGAGAGATGGCGGCTATCAGGAATTCGAAGGATTGCGAGAGCTGTGGGCAGCGTCGGGCCATTTTTCTTGGACGAGACGGGCGCGCCCGCAGGGATCGTAAACATGACGTTTGCATGCGGTGCTACCGTGCTTTGCGGAGTGCGTTCGCGGCCCAGAATCTGAGGAGCAGATGGAGCTGATTATGTCGGTGATTTCGGGTGAGAAGACAAGTCTAGGCAAGCCTGAAGCAAGGTCATATGACCTTACCGTCGCTGATGCTGTTTGGATTGGGACGGCGCTGCGTCAGAGAACGGCCGGGATCAAGAACAGAGACAAGGGCTTCGCAACAGAAGACATTGTCGATGAAGTCGTCCGACTGCGCTTGACGAAGGGTGCCTACAAAAGCATTTGGCAGCATGTGAATCAGCATTGTGTTGCAAATCGCAAGCCGCAACCCAATCGATCGCGAATGTTGTTCGCTCTGGGTGGAGGAGTCCGAAGACTTTTTCGTGAGAGCGACAGTAGCGATCCTGGAAGGGAGGGCGCACCGACGCATCCAGAATGGAGCAAGTTGCCAGTTGAGTATCAGGACCTAAGGAAGTGGTACGAGGAGGAGTGGAATGGCGCGGCCGCTGGCGCTGAGAGGGATCCCTTGCTTGCGTTGATTGGGAGCGGCAAGGACATATGGAAGGACGAGCATGCTGATGAATATGTGGCACGCCTACGATCTGACTGGGGTGACAGGGCATGAGCCGCATCTTTTGGGACACTAATTTATTTGTCTATCTTTTTGAGGCAAATCCGGAATTCTCGCAGGTAGTTGCCGCTCTCAAGCGGAGGATGGTGGAGAGAGGGGATGAACTTGTAACCTCTGCCATGACTTTGGGTGAGGTACAGGTGAAGCCTCGGGAGAACAATAACATTGCTCTTGCGGAGCGCTATAGGAACATCATTCGCCAAACCTGCACTGTCCTGTCCTTCGACAGCGCGGCTGCGGATATCTATGCGGCACTCCGAGCGGGGTCATCGGTGAGGTCGCCGGATGCAATTCAGCTGAGTTGTGCGGCGGCTGCGGGGGTAGAACTCTTCATTACGAACGACAAGCGTTTGCACAAACTGACGGTGCCGGGGATTCACTTTGTGACGTCGCTGGACCGGGTGCCGATTTGAGCGTGGGCGCTGCTAGAGGCGGCAGATGAGGAGTTCGCGCTCGTAGATCATTTCGGCGGGTAGATGGTCGTGGAGGTCGATGAAGAGCTCTTCGTGGTTCATGACTTCGCGCTTCCAGGCCGCGGGATCGACGTGCTGGAGTTGGTCGAACGTCTTGCGCAGTTCAGCTTCGTCGGCGTCGAGCCCGGCCCAGCGGATGTCTTCGAAGTGGGGAGTCCAGCCGATGGGCGTTTCCTTCGCCTGCGCACGGCCGTGGACCCGGTCAACGATCCACATGAGTACGCGCATGTTCTCGGAATAGCCGGGCCAGAGGAAGCGGCCGTCCTCGTCCTTACGGAACCAGTTGACATGGAAGATGCGCGGCGTGACGGAGAGCGATCGCTGCATCTTGATCCAATGGCGGAAGTAGTCGCCCATGTGATAGCCGCAGAAGGGCAGCATGGCCATGGGGTCGCGGCGGACTTTGCCGACCGGGGCGCCGGCTGCGGACGTGGTCTCCGAACCCATGGTGGCTCCGGTGTAGACGCCGGAGGACCAATTGAATGCCTGGTAGACGAGCGGGATGGTGGTGGGCCGCCGGCCTCCGAAGAGGAAGGCGGAGATGGGGATGCCGTTCGGGTTCTCCCAGTCGGGGTCGATGCTGGGGCACTGCGAGGCGGGCGAGGTGAAGCGGCCATTGGGGTGCGCGGCGGGAGTATTGCTCTCGGGAGTCCAGGGGTGGCCGCGCCAGTCGATGAGATGGGCGGGCGGAGTGTCAGTCATGCCCTCCCACCAGACGCCGCCGTCGGATTTGCCGTCCTCGCCAACGGTGAGAGCGACGTTGGTGAAGATTGTGTTGCGGGCCAGCGTGGCCATGGCGTTGGGGTTGGTTTTGACCGAGGTGCCGGGGGCGACGCCGAAGAAGCCGGCCTCGGGATTGATGGCGCGGAGTTGGCCATGCGCATCGGGCTTGATCCAGGCGATGTCGTCGCCGACGGTCCATACCTTCCAGCCCTCGAAGCCTGGGGGCGGGATGAGCATGGCGAAGTTGGTCTTGCCGCAGGCGGAGGGGAACGCGCCGGCGACATACGTTTTTTCGGTCTTGCCGGCGGCGTTGGGCGGGGATTCGACGCCGAGGATGAGCATGTGTTCGGCCATCCAGCCCTCGTCGCGGGCGATGTTGGAGGCGATACGCAGGGCAAAGCATTTCTTTCCCAGCAGCGCGTTGCCTCCGTAGCCTGAGCCGTACGACCAAATCTCGCGCGTCTCCGGGAAGTGGACGATGTATTTCTCGTGATTGCACGGCCAGGGAACGTCCTCCTCACCCGGCACAAGCGGCGCGCCGACGGAGTGGATGCAGGGAACGACGCGCTTCTCGTCCTTGTCGATCTCGGCGAAGACCGGCGCGCCGATGCGGGCCATGATCCGCATGTTGACGACGGCGTACGCGGAGTCGGTAAGTTGCACGCCGATCTGCGACATGGGCGAGCCGACCGGGCCCATGGAGAATGGGAGAACATACATGGTTCTCCCGCGCATGGCGCCGCGGAAGATGTGCTTGAGTTTGCGGTGCATGACGCGCGGATCTTCCCAGTTGTTGGTGGGGCCGGCGTTGTCTTTGGAGAGGGAGCAGATAAAGGTGCGGTCTTCGACGCGGGCCACGTCGTTGGGCGTGGAACGGGCGTAGAAGCAGCCGGGCCATTTCACGTCGTCGAGCGGGAAGAAGGTTCCGGCCTCGACGAGCTTGTCGCAGAGGTATTCGTACTCGGCCTGTGAACCGTCGATCCAGTGGATGGACGCGGGCTGGGTGAGGTCGGCCATCTTCTCCACCCAGCGGATGAGGTGCTTGTTCGTGGTGGGAGGCGTGGCGGCGCGCTTTGTCGTCATTGGATGGGTGTGGGTTCCTTAAGGTTCAAGTCTTCGCTTTGAGGGATGGGCTGTCAACCTGTTTCGGCGGGAGTAATGGCAAAAGCGAACATCGAGGCCGATTACTGGCCAAGGAGAAACCTGCAGCGTAAAGTTCTCGGCGGGGTGGAAGGGATGATTGGGAAGGTTTTTATGGTTGGGCTGCTGAGTTGTGGGATGGCTGTGGGACAGGCGGCGGTGGGTCCGGCTCCTGCTGCGATGCCGGCAAAGCCGCCGGCGTTTGATGTAGTTTCGATTCGGCCGAGCGCGCCAGATGAGCATTGGAGTTACGGCATCTCTCCGACCGGATACAGCCAACACGCAACGGTGCTGGCGGTCGCGATCCGGATGGCGTATCTGGGCTCCAAGGACAATCGTCCCGACGCAATTCAGGGCGCGCCGCCGTCGTTGACCAAGGATCTCTACGACATCGATGCCAAGGTGGCCGGCGCTGACGTCCCCGAGTGGCGAAAGCAGAACATGATGCACAAGGAGATGCTGCAGGCGATGTTGCAGGCGGCTCTCGCGGATCGGTGCAAGCTGGTGGTGCATCGCGTGCCGGCGGAGATGGCCGGATGGGCGCTGGTGGTGGCGAAGGAGGAGCCGAAGTTCAAAGACGCTCCGCCGGACGAAGAGCTGCCTGTGGGCATGAAGCTGTCGGACGGCGGCGTCGCAGTCTTTACCGGCGAGGGCAACCATCGAATTGAGTGGACGTACCATAGCGCCACGATGGCGTCGCTGGCGACACAACTGTCTGGTGTGGGGGTTCCGGTCGAGGACAGGACCGGGCTCAAGGGGAAGTACCAGCTTGTGCTGAAGCGGATCGACATGAGTGAGGCCCAGAATGGGATGGTGTCGATGGACGAGAAAAACCCGGCAAACGTCTGGGACCTGGCGGCGCTTGGGTTGAAGGTGATGCCGATCAAGATCCCGGCGGAGACGATCGTCATCGACCACATCGAGAAACCATCGCAGAACTAGCTGATTCGCCGATGCCTGCCGGGGATTGTGCGATTAGCGTAAACTTCCTGCCGAGGGTACGACGATGAAATTGAATTCGGCTCGGCTGTTTCTCGCCGCGATCATTGCGGCTGCGGCAATGTCTGCAACTGCGATGGCGCAGGGCGATCCGGCGAAGGCGTTCGATGCCGCGACGGCTGCGGTGCGCAAGCCGGGGACAACGGTGCGGATCGACCTGATCGGCGATTCGACGCAGACGGATCATGCGGGGTACGGGCGGGGATTCTGCGCGAACCTGACGGCCAAGGTGGACTGCGTCAACATGGCCAGGGGTGGCGCGAGCACGCGTTCGTTCCGCGCGCAGGGATTGTGGGAGCGGTCGCTCGAGACCAAGCCGGACTATATGTTGATCCAGTTTGGGCATAACGATGTTGTGTTCAATCGGCCACCCGGAGCGGCACCTGGTGGAGCGCGGCCTGCTGGCGCACCGCCTGCCGGAACACCGTCTGCTGGAGCGCCGCCGAACGGAGGTCCGCCCAACGGGGTTCCGTTTGGAGGGGATCGAGCGCTGACTAACCCCGGCGACTATGAGGCGAATCTGCGGCAGTACGTGACCGAGGCGCGCGCGGCGGGGATCAAGCCGATACTCGTCACGCCAATCACGCGGCAATACTTTGAGGCGGACGGCAAGATTCACTCCGACCAGACGGAGCACTGCATCACCATGCGGAAGATTGCGGCGGATATGAATGTGCCGCTGATCGAGTTGCAGAACGAAAGCATTGCGTATCTCGAAAGGATCGGCGAAGAGGCTGGGCACAAGTTCGAGATCACGAAGAAGGACGGGACCGGCGCGACGATCTACGACAAGACGCACTTCAATTGGGCGGGCAGCTACGTGTTCGGGCGGATGGTTGCGGTCGATCTTGGCAAGGCCGTGCCGGAGTTGAAGAAGTACGTGCGATCGGAGGCGGCGAAGATGCCGCCTGAGGGCGAGAAGGCGATGCGCATCATGGAGGGTGGGCCCGCGAAGATTGTGCTGGTCGGCGACTCGACGGTGGCGACCGGCGGCGGCTGGGGGCCGGGCTTCTGCGCGGACTTTACCGCGAAGATCACCTGCGTCGACGTTGCGCTGAACGGGCGCAGCTCGAAGAGCTTTATCGACGAGGGCGCGTGGAAGAAGGCGCTGGATGAGAAGGGCGACTACTACCTGATTCAGTTCGGGCACAACGATCAGAAGACGATTCCTGCGCTGCATACGGATGCGGATACGACGTTCGCGGCGAACCTGCACCGGTTTATCGCGGATGTGCGCGCGATCGGCGCGGTGCCTGTGCTGGTGACGTCGCTGTCGCGGCGAAACTACAAGGATGGCGTGCTGGTGGAGGACCTGACGCCGTATGTGGAAGCGACGAAGAAAGTTGGCACGGATGAATATGTAACCGCGATTGATCTAAATGGTCAATCCGTGGCGATGCTGAAGCGGATGACGCAGGAGCAGGCGGACAAATTCGATAAGGGTGTAGACCCTGATACGGGCAAGGCGGTGGCGGCGGCGGTATTGGAGGGTTCGTCAACGCAGGTTGCAACTGCGCTGAATTCCGGTGACAGCATGCCACTTGATCGGACCCACCTGAATCCGTATGGGCAGAAGGTGTTCGGGCGTTTGGTTGCGGACGGGATCGTCAAGACGCAGGTTGAGCTTGGTCCGGACCTGATCGGCGTGCCGGGAGGGCCGACCACGGTGCAACCCGGAGGGCCTCCGGGATCGCGGCCGGTTCCGGTGCCGGTGCAGCCCGTGCCGCGGCCAGGAAACTAGCGCCTCAGGGCCGCAAAGTCTAACGAGGGAGTGAGGATGATCGGTAGAGGATTTGCGGTGGTGGTGATGTGTGTGGGAGTTGCTGCTGCGCAGGGCGATCCGCAGCGGGCGTTCGATGCAGCGACGACGGCGGTGCGGAAGCCGGGGACGACGGTGCGTGTGGATCTAATTGGGGATTCGACGCAGACCGACCACGCGGGATACGGGCGGGGATTCTGCGCGAATTTAACGGCGAAGGTGGATTGCGTCAACATGGCGCGCGGTGGGGCGAGCACGCGGACGTTTCGCGAGCAGGAATTGTGGGAGCGCAGCCTGCAGACGAAGCCGGACTACATGGTGATCCAGTTCGGGCATAACGACATGGTGAACCCGGCGAATTCCATGCCGCGACAGGTGCCGATGGATGAGTACGAGGCGAACCTGCGGCGGTATGTGACGGAGGCGCGCGCGGCGGGGATTACGCCGGTGCTGTGCACGCCGGTGACGCGACGGTTCTGGGGTGATGATGGGAAGATCCACTCCAACCTGTTGGAGTATTCGGCGACGATGCGGAAGGTGGCGGCGGATATGAAGGCGCCGCTGATCGACTTGCAGGCGGAGAGCATTGCGTATCTGGACAAGGTTGGAATCGAGGAGAGCCATCGGCTTTCGATTACGAAGAAAGATGCGGATGGCAAGACGATCTTCGATGAGACGCATCTGGATTGGGCGGGGAGCTATGTCTTCGGCCGCATGGTGGCGGTGGATCTGGGCAAGGTGGTGCCCGCGCTGAAGGGAGATGTGCTGAAGCAGGCCGCGCCATTGCCGCCTGAGGGCGTGAAGGCGATGAAGGTGATCGCGGGCGGGCCGGTGAAGATTGTGCTGGTGGGCGATTCGACGGTGGCGACGGGCGGCGGCTGGGGACCGGGATTCTGCGCGGTGATGACGCCGAATGTGACGTGCGTTGACGATGCGCTGAATGGGCGGAGTTCGAAGAGCTTCATCGATGAGGGTGCGTGGAAGAAGGCGCTGGCGGAGCATGGCGACTACTACCTGATTCAGTTTGGACACAACGATCAGAAGACGGATGCGGCTCGGCATACGGATGCGGAGGGAAGTTTCAAGGACTATCTGCAGCGATACATCTCGGACGTGCAGGCGATCGGCGCCGTGCCTGTGCTGGTGACGTCGCTGTCGCGCAGGACGTTCAAGGATGGGAAGGTGGTTGAGGACCTGAAGGACTACGCGATGGCGACGAGGGAACTGGGCGCGAAGGATTTTATTACGGTGGTTGATTTGAACGCGGCCTCGACGGCGATGCTGAATATCATGGGGCAGGAGGAGGCGGACAAGTTCAACGCGGTGGGGCAGGAGAAGGAACGCGAGGCGGTGGGTAAGTCGGGGACGGATCGGACGCATTTGAATCCGTATGGGCAGAAGGTTTTCGGTCGGATTGTGGCCGATCAAATTGTGCGGACGCAGGTGGAGCTTGGGCCGGATGTGGTGGGGGAGCCGATGCGGGCGGCGGCTAGGTAAGGCGTCTTCTTTGCCGTGGGCGGGCTAGAGTGAGTATGCCCACGATAACCTCGCCTTCGGTTCGGTGATCATGGGGCACCCCGGTTAGTCGGCGACCATCATTTCGCCGGGACTATGGGGCGGGTGCGAGGGAGCGCTCCTCGACGGGCGGCGAGCGCCATCAGCAGCAGTGCGGCGGAAAAGACCGCTAGCTTGATGAGGCTGACTATGCGGGTTGCGGGTAGCGTCTTCCAGACTGCGAGCAGGATTGCCTGCGCGATGACGACGGCCCAGACGGAGCCATAGAAGTAGCGGCGCTCCGTGCCTTCGCCTTTGGTGGAGGGGCCGACGCGCGGCAGCAGACCGAACGCGCCGAGCAGCAGGATGATCGCGCAGAGCGGTGCGTAGGCGTAGGTGTAGATCTGCTTCATGTACCAGGTGCCGGTGGCGGCGGCGATGACGAGGCCGGCGAGGTTGAGCAGCGCGAAGCTCAGCACGGCGTTCCACGCAAACGTGTAGCAGACGCGGCGGTAGAGCGGGTTGGGCTTGTCCTCGTCGAAGCGGAGGATGTACGGCGCGGGTTCGGCTCCAGGAAGCTTGCCACGAATGGCGGCGATGCCGGTGCCGATGAGGACGAGCGCGAGCCAGGCGAGATTGCCGCGACCGAAGCCGTGCGCGAACAGCGAGAACGTAAGCGGGCCCGGCGCGAGGAAGAAGACCCAGATCCAGATGGGCCAGTGAGCGAGCCGGTAGAGGCGGGTGTTGCGTTCGCGCATCTTGCGCGCCTGGGCGTACTCCAGCTTGCCGCGGTAAGGCATACGCGGAGTCTCGCAGAGGGGTCGCGGGCGCGTCAACACTTGTGCACTTGTGGTGGATGCTACATCTTTATGGCTTGGCGGCCGCGGCCTGGATGTCCTTCATGTACTGGTCGAGGTTGCGGGTTGGGCCCATGAGATGGGCCATGACGAAGCGATAGATCGGCGGCTTGATGAAGCCGGTTTCGGTGATGCGAAGTGTGGTGGTGGCGGGCGCGGGCCCGGGCGAGAGCTCATAGGTCCAGGTGCCGCCATAGGACGCATGCGGATCATCGAGTTGGACGTCGCGGCGCATGGGGGGATCGGTGCGGATCGCGAGAAACGTCATGAATTGGCCGTGGTCGAGGTATTCGACCCAGTGGTCGGGATCCTTGTTGGTACTGAGGATCGTGACGGACTTGACTGCAGGGCGCCAGTCGGAGTCGTGGGCGACGTTGGTGATGAGGGCGAAGACCTTTTCCTGTGGTGCCGGGACGACTCCAATTACCGAGACGGAGTGGTTGTATGGGAGGCGTGCACCGTCGGTATAGACGATGCCACCGGCAAGCACGAGCAGGAGCAGAATGACGCCGAAGGTTTTCATTAAATCTCCAGGACCGGGAGTAAGAACTGCAGGAGTTGCGCTCGGGGAGTGATCAAACTGTAACCCATGCGACGGGCTTAGGGAAGCGGTTCTACAATATCAGCTTATGGAAAGACGAACGATGTTGAAGGGTATGAGTGCGGGGGCGGTGGTCTCTGCGATGGCCGGCGTGAAGGGCATGGCGCAGGCGGACACCGGAGCCAGCGCACAGGCAAGTGGAGGCGCGGTCTTCGAGCTTCGCGTCTATCACGCGAATGAAGGCAAGCTGGGCGACCTGCTGGCCCGCTTTCGCAATCACACGATCACAATCTTCAAGCGGCATGGGATGGAGAGCGTGGCTTACTGGACGCCGACGGACGACCCGCTGAAAGGGAAGACGCTGTTCTATATGCTGAAGCACCCGAGCCGGGAGGCTGCGATCGCGAACTGGGCCGCATTCCACGACGATCCTGAGTGGAAGCAGGTGAGCGCGGCCAGCGAGGTGAATGGGAAGCTGGTAGAGAGGGTCGAGTCGACCTTTGTGAAGCTGACGGATTTTTCGCCAAGGCTGTAGCAGTGGATTGGGATACGGAGGGCGTTCCCGGATGGGAAGACCCAATGCGATAAACGCCCTCGGACCTATTTATTTGTTTAAAGCTGCAACTTAATGTGTACTTTCATGTCCAATAGATTGCATCACTTCACCACGTTGTGTAGCGACCCAGCGTAAACGAGGCTGCGAGCCCCTTTGGAGGGCTGCCATGCGCATCAACTGCTGCCGTTACCTGCCGATTCTGGTTTTTTCCGGATTACTCACCGCCTTTCAATCTGCACAAGCTGCTCCGGCCCAATCCGCCACACTGGAGGCGGTCGATCCCTACTCAACCTATCCCCAGATCGTTCGACTGAGCTACGTCGAGGGCGATGTGCGCGTCTCGCGCGGCGCGCTGGCCGACAAGGATCAGAGCAAAGACGGCAGCAAGGCAACCGGGTGGGAACAAGCCGAGGCCAATATCCCGATTGAATCCGGCTACAGCCTGGTCACCGGCAAGGGCCGTGCGGAGATCGAGTTTGAGGATGCCTCGACCGTCTATCTGGCCGACAATTCCGTGCTCAGCTTCACCGAACTCAGCACGACCGGCGGCGTTCCGTACACCGAGATCGCGCTGATTGCCGGCACTGCCACGATGAATGTCCACACCATGGTGCAGGGCGAGTCGTTCAAGCTGACTACCCCCACCGACATCATCTCGTTGAGTTATCCGCGAAGGGCGGTATGGCGGATCGACAGCTATCTGGATGCGGTGTCCATCACTCCTCTGCAGGACCTTACTGTCCGCCAGCCTGGGATGACTGCGCCTCAGGCAGAGGTTGTGGGTAAGACACAGACCTTCAATAACGGGCACCTGGTAGCGACACCGGTGGCGATGGACAAGGCTGAATCCTCTGGGTGGGATATGTGGGTTGCGGACCGGTTGGAGGCGAGAAATCTCGCGATGTCCACTGCGATGAAGGATGCTCGCCTCACTGTGCCGATTCCAGGGCTTGCGGAGTTGAACGGGCAAGGGAAGTTCTTTGCATGCGCGCCGTACGGAACGTGCTGGGAACCCGCAAAGGGATGGGATGGGAAGGCGACCGACGTCGCGCTGGTTGAATCTAAACCGGAAACGAATGCTGGAGCGCAGAGTGCGCAGTCGGCCGCTGCGGTGCAGGCGCCGCCGCCGAGTGGGTCCAAGGGTGCGGCGAAGTCGAAGAAGTCCGCGCAAACGGCTGCGGATGCTTATCTGGCTAGCTATCCGGGGGCGACTCTGTGGACCGAGGATTACATGTTTCCATGTGCGACGTTTGGGACTCGCGACCTGATCGGCAAGGACCCGGTGACCGGCAAGGAGAAGGTCATTTGGAGCGAGTTTGACACGGACGGACCTCTATTCTTAGCGGGATATCCGTACGGCATGGGATATCCAATCGGCATGGGAAATCCGTATCGCGCGGGGTATGGGCGTTGGGGAATCAGTTTGTTTTGGGGCTTTGATGCGTTCAATGGCTACTATCCGTGGGATTGGGCAGTCTGCCATTCCGGTAGCTGGATTCGCTGGCATCATCACTACGCCTGGGTCGCGGGGACGAATCGACATCATGTTCCGCCCGTGCGTTGGGTTCAGGGCCAACGAACGATCGGCTTTGTCCCGATCCATCCCTGGGACAGGGCCGGCAAGCAGCCGGGCAACTTGAAGGACGGGATTTTCAGGCTGACGCACAAAGGGGAATCCATCAAGCGGGTGGTCGCCGATGATGGCAAGCCGGTGAAACTGCTGAATGAGCCACCGAAGGCGTTTCGTAAGCCAATTCTCGAACCGCTGAAGATCGCGGAGGTACCGCGGCCGGAGGGCCATTCCGCGTTCAATTCCAATCGAGCTGTAGCGACAGGCGGCTCCGGGGCAGCCAGGGCCCCGGCGGTGGTCAATGGTTCCAGGATTGCCAGGGGCACCGCCGTCGTCGGTTCTACGACAGATAAAGGCGTTACCCCGGGCAAGGGCTTCGCGGCGAAAGAGCCGGGGACGCCCATCATCTTCGATCGCAGGTCGCAGAGCTTTAGCCTGGAAAGGCCAGTGATCCAGGGCGGCAGGCCGACCACGGTCACCGAACCGATTGGCGGACGCGGCGGAAACTACCAGGGAGGCGGCAATAGCTCGTCCGCGGCGCGAAGCTCGAACTCGGGCGGGTACTCCAATGGCGGAGGTTCCTCGCGGTCCTCCTCGCCGTCGCCGTCGTATAACGGTGGCGGTGGCTCGCGGTCCTCCTCGCCTGCGCCGTCGTATAACGGCGGTGGTGGCTCGCGGCCATCCTCGCCTGCGCCGTCGTATAACGGCGGAGGGGGTGGCGGAGGCTACTCGCGACCGTCAGCACCACCTCCTCCGCCTCCGTCTGCCCCGCCTCCATCAGCCCCGGCTCCGTCGTTTAGCGGCGGAGGGGGTGCGGCGCCCAGCAGCGGAGCGTCTCCTCACAAGTAGGGCATGGTTCGGTGGTCGCTGGAGGGTCGGATTCGCCGGGATTGTGGGAGCACCCACTCCAGCCGGATGGCTGTGCGCGTCGCTGCGATTTTTCGCTACAATCAGGGAAACCGCAGCGCATCCATCCGAACGGAGATTTGCCATGCCCGACTCATCCGCCGTTTTCTTTCATGCCCTCGAAGCTCGCCTCGAAGGCTACGACCTGCTCAAGCATCCCTACTACCAGGCGTGGTCTAAGGGTGAACTGACGCGCGAGGACTTGCGCGAGTACGCGTCCGAATACTGGCACCACGTCTCGGCGTTTCCGGCGTACCTGAGCTCGCTGCACTCGCACCTGCCGGATGGCAAACTGCGCCGGCTAGTGCTGGAAAACCTGGCCGATGAAGAGGGCCTGGAGGATGGCCGCCCGCACAGCGACATGTGGATGGACTTCGCGCGGGGCATGGGCGCGGAAGAGCAAGAGGTTCGCGCGCGGAAGATCGGCCCGGAGATGCGCGCGCTGCTCGAGCACTATCGCACGGCCATGCACCACTCGCCCGCGGCTGCGCTGGCTGCGCTGTATGCCTACGAGTCGCGGGTGCCGGGGATTGCGAAGACCAAGGCCGACGGCCTGGCCCATCACTACCATGCGGATGCGGCTACCCGGCGCTACTTCACCGTGCATATGACGGCGGATGTGCATCACGCGCGCATGTGGCGGAATGCGCTGGCAGCGGAGCTTGCAGCGCATCCGGAGGAGACCGAGGCTGCTCTCGCTGCGGGTGAAGATGCGGCGCGGGCGTTGTGGACTGCGCTCGACGGCGTGGAACATGCGCGCCAGGCACGGGTGGCGGCAGCAGCGTGAACCGGCGGACAACAGGCAGGCTGCAGATTGCAGGAGCGGCCTGCCTGACGCTGGCCTTCGGTGCGATGTGCGCTGTGCCGGCGGCGGCGCAGGAGATCTGGCGTTTCGATCAGACGGCGTCGCTGGGCGGGCATACGACCAAGGTGCTCGGCCACCCGCAGGTCATCGATACGGCCATGGGCAAGGCGGTCGCGTTCAACGGCGTGGACGATGCGCTGTTCGTCGACGTGCATCCTCTGGCGGGCGCCGCGACGTGGACGTGGGAGATGATCTTCAAGCCCGACGCGGACGGCAAGCCGGAGCAGCGGATATTCCACCTGCAGTCGGTCGATGCGGCGACCGGGACAGACATCCCGAATGAGCGGATGCTCTTCGAGATTCGGATCCGCAATGGCCAGTGGTGTCTCGATAGCTTTGCCACTGCGGGAGGCCAATCGCGCACGCTGCTGAACTGCGAGAAGCTGCACCCGTTTGGGCAGTGGTATCGCGTGACGGCCATGTACGACGGCAAGATGCTGCACAACTATGTGGGAGATGAGTTGCAGGGTGAAGGCGAATTGAATCTTCCGCAGGAACGGCCGGGCCGCTCCTCCGTCGGCACGCGTATCGATCTGCGCGATTACTACAAGGGCGGAATGTACGAGGCACGCTTCACGCGGAAGGCTCTCGATGTGGCTGACTTCCTGAAGCTCCCAGCCGCTCGATAGCCGGCCGCGCAGTGTCCGCGCATAGGTCTGGTCGCGACTGAGGCCTGGAATTGGTGACGGCATTGGTGTACCCCCCCCGGGTATCGATTCGTGCATAATCTTCCAAACAAACCACTTACCGGCTATCGTATTTGCAGGATCTTGAAAACAAAGGAGATAGTTTACAAGATCTTCAAAACGCTGGAGTTATGGTTGCTTTGGAGCTNNTGGTGGATTCTGTCTCTACCTATATTAATTATACGCCCTGATGTCAAGCAGTAGGCCTGTGAGGCCTTGGAGATTGTCCGGACCCCACTCATGACGGTTCTATCGTCATGGCCACCCGCCCCGAGGCTAAAGCCTTCTTCATTTCGGGGCGATTTACCGCGGGCTAACTAAAGCCCGCTGCTACTCCGAAAAGACAGGGATAGTCTTTAGTGCGGACACAGGATGGGGCTGGTTTCCAAGGCGGCACCACTGCAATCGCGTATTCGTGATTTGACGCTTGACGCAACCCGCGAACTTGCCGAATGTATGGT
>PKWK01000055.1:0-32986 GCA_003133205.1 Granulicella sp.
CTAGGGCCGACTTGATCCGCATGCTGGTTCATGTTTCCCGAGCACCGAGTTGCGCCCAGGACAGCTCTACCACAGCGTGATCATGTGGCGGTTCGAAGTGGCGAAGTAGAAGAGTGCCGCTATGGTTCGCGTTTATCTTCCGCCCATGTCTGTTCCCCTTCGCCCGAGGGGTTTACCGCTGCGACTCCGAACCGGTAGCGCTTGCCCGGCGTTAGTCCGTCGAGCGAAACGAAGGTCACATGAGCGCCCTCGAGCGTAATCAACCTGCGTCCGGTAAAGGTCTGCTTGCGGTCGTCTGGGTCGATGGTGATGACGTAGGCCAGCACACCTGTGCCAGGTTCCTTTGGCGCTGCGAAGTGGATGCTCGCTCGCGAACCGTCGATGCGAACTGAAACCGACTGCGGCGGACCGGGCAGAGCGAGCGGTTGGGTGGCTGCGTGTATCGGCAACGAGGGGAGCGACTCCGCGCTCGTGCCCACGGAGTTCGAAGCGGTCACGGCGAATTGGCGCGCCTTGGTCGAAGCCGTCAGATGGAGTCGCGCGTAGGATAGACGGTCAAACTCAGCCTCCGAAATGGTCGTTTGCAGTCCGTCGTCGGAGTGAATGGTGTAGTGGTCAACTGGCATACCCCCATCGAAGACTGGAGGCCGCCACGTGATGTACGCGTCCGTAGGCGTAGCGAAAGCGGCAACGGCCGATGGCGGCGCGGGCGCGACGGCATGGGATGGCGGGGTGGCCAAGTCTCGGAAGGCACTCTCGAGGCCTGCGCTCGTCAACAACTCCGCTGGCGCCTGATTGAGCGCAGTGATGATGTGATTGCCGCTCTCGGTCACCTGCTTGGCTGCGGAGTCAGGATCGCCCTGTTGCCACCAATTTCCTTCGATTGCAAGCGGATCGTTGTTCTCACCCTTCGCGCCGTCATAGTAATCCTTGTGGCGGCTGCCCCAGTTGTCGTGATTGGTGTTGAACATCACGTTGTTGCGGACCGTGATCATCGCGGAGCCGTTGTCGGTGTAGATTGCGTGGCCACTGCTGAACTGGTCGTCGATTACATTGCCTTCGACCCGCTCGCCGTCTGCGATGGTGTCGCCCGTGCGGCCTTGCGTGTAGATGCCACCGCCATCGGAGAGGTCGATCATAAAACGAGTAATGCGGTTCTTCTCGATCACATTTCCGGTGGAGCGGTTGGCGACGCCAGGCAGGGCGATCTTATCGGGCCAGCCTCCCCACCCGATCGAGATGCCGGCGTACGGAACGTGGTCGATTTGATTGTGCGCGATGTGAGTGAAGCGCGCATATCCGACTACAACGGGAATGCCACCGTGGAACTCTGCGCCGACATTGCGAAAAAGATTGTTCTCAATGCGGTTGCCGATAGCGAAGCCGGTATCCGGTGCAGCCGGTGTGTCGACGCTGGCCAACTCAAGTCCATTGCCTGAGATGTCGGTGAAGATGCAGCCCTCGACTATATTTCCGTGGGCGCCGCCCGTGATCGAGAGACCCGCCGCACCGAGATGAGTAAAGGTGTCGCGCTCGAAGTGAATGGCGTCGGCGAAGTGTGTCGTTACGTTGCCAGGTTCAGGAGTCCACGCCGCGTACGGGCAGTTGCCGCCGGGAACGAGTGTACATAGCGCCTGCTTGCTCGCCCCGTCGCGGCCAGTGACGCGATAGTTTGCCTGAATCTCCGAGAAACCCTCGCCGGAGCTAGGTTCCTGCCATCCCGCGTATGCAAATGTGATTCCCGCGATTGTAATGTCGTGGACGGGAGCGCCGTCGGTGCCATCGATTTTAAGGAGAGACTCCAACGTCGGAACTTCAACATCGGCTTTGCGGAGGTCCTCGCCCGTGCGTGGTGTGTAGAAGAGAGTGCGAGTCGAACGATCAAAGTAAAACTGGCCCGGCGTGCCTAAGAATTCGTATGCGTTCTCGAGGAACGAGGGCTGCTTCCCTACGCTCACCGGCCCAACCAAGTTTGCGGAGCGAACGCCTGACGGTAGCATGATCCGCCTGGCGGAGTTCGTCCAACAGGGCTCCGCCATCTCTATTTCGGTGCCATGGATTGCCGCGACAGGGCAGCGCGGCTCGGTCCAGGAGCCGAGTCCGACCGACGGTTCGCTCCACATTCCGTTACCGCCCGTATAGACGAACTCAAGATCTTCGGGATGGCGCCAGTGTGCCAGCAGATCACTCTCGGCCGAGTAGCCTTTTTCATTCATGGTGAGTTTTACGGGAGACCGTCCCTTGGCGCGGATCGCCCGAACTCCGTCGACATAGATCTGGCGGGGCGCGGGAATCTGAGCCGGCAGAGCCGCGGTCCATATGGATCGCTTCGCATCCACCAGATGCCAACGCGCAACGCGCGTACCGCCGCTCAGTACGACGCGCGCTCCGGGAGCGGCTTTGATGGAAAGCCCCGAGTCGGCTGCGGTGAGAGCCAGCGGAGCCGCCAGGGGGTAGGTGCCTCGCTCGATCTCGATGGAGTGGTCATGGGCGCGACGCGCCAACTCGATTGCCCGGGACACCGACTTCACTGGAGCCGTCTCTGAACCTCGAGCGCGGTCGTCCCCCTTTCCGGAGATATAGACCGTCTGTGAATTTGCAGTGGCACAAGGCCCGACCGCAAAGAGAAACAGGGCTGCCGCCAGGCTTAGAGAGCAGACGTGTAGTTGGTTCAACCAGGCTGTAGAGCCTGGGTTTCGTATCAGCTCGGAGCCAAAGTGCAAGCTGAAAACTTGCGGGCTGGACGTCTTTGTCATGCTCAACGGGAGACCCTCCAAATAATTATTGACAGTTCTACATCTTCTACGACACTATATTGTTCGTCCCAACATGTATACGTGTTCATAAATGCCAAGAAGCAGCAGATACCGATGGGAGCCGTGCTCGACGTGGCATACGTCGGTACATTCACCAAGCACTCAACTGCCTTCTACCCAATCGACGAAGTTCCATGCACTTCGGAATTCTTGCCCGCACACCAGATCAACCCAAACGTTATCGGCGGTGGAATTCTTCCAGACAATTTCTTCCGCCCTTATCCTGGACTCGGCTCGATCAACTACCAGCAATACAATCTCACTGCCAACTACAACGGCCTGCAGGTTCGGGTCACCCGCCGGTTCAGCAAGGGGCTCGAGTTCGGAGGAGCCTACACCTATTCGAAGTCAATGGACTACGGCACGTGCTCGGCCACCGGCTGCTCGGACGCTTATAGCTTTACCGCTGCTCTGTACCAGGATCGGCGTGCCTGGAACTACGGGCCCGCCAGCTACGACATCAAGCACAACGTGGTCGTGAACTACCTGTGGAGTCTGCCCAGGGCGAGCCGTATCTGGGGCAACTTCGCCCCTCGTGCAATGCTGGATAACTGGCAGATATCCGGCATTGCCTCGTATGTCAGCGGTGCGCCGGCCCAAATCGGGCTTTCGCTGAGCAATGGCCAGAATGTTGTGTCCGCAGTCGATGCGTGACCGTGGCCGTTTTCCGGGGACATAGACGGTCTGCGAGTGTGCAGAGCATGCAAGCCCTGGAGATGTGGTTCGAAGGGGAGCCTCCCCGGAGTTGTAAGGCCCGCATTGTTGTGGCGCTTCGGAGCGAGAGCGGAAGTCGAATTTCTCCGAGTAGGGGAGATTTGCAAATGCTCAACTGAGCCCCTCCAAAATAAGCATTGACAGTCCTGGATCTGGTGCCACACTATATTGGTTGTCCTGAAATGTATACGTATCCATATTCAAACGAACACGCAACCGAGCAGGGAACGATCGGG
Organism: Granulicella sp.; assembly: GCA_003133205.1. The sequence goes on from PKWK01000055.1 coordinate 3,767, forward strand.
GCCAGCAGCAGCCAAAGTCAGGATCGAGGAGTAGCAAACATGAAATCACTCTTGAGGGCAGTCGCGATTGTGACCTTGCTTAGTAGCTTTGCACTTCAGGCCCGAGCGCAGACGTCCAGTGCAGCCATCCGTGGCCACGTGGTTGATCAAACCAACGGCGTAGTGCCCAATGCGGACGTGAGCCTGATCAATGAACAGACCAATGTCACCGTTGCGGCGCACACCAACACTGAAGGCGACTTCATCTTCCCGAATGTCCAGCCCGGTACTTTCACTGTGATCGTTCACGGCCAGGGATACAAGGAACTGCGACAGGTACACCTTGTGCTCAGCGCTTCGCAGAATCTCTCCACCGGGACACTTGTGCTGCTTGTGGGAGCAGTCACGGAAACCGTAACCGTTTCCGCTGCCATCACGCCCATGCAGACCACCAGTTCCGAGCGCTCCGGCAGTATAGACGCGAAGCAGTTGGATAACCTGCTCGCCATCGGGCGCGATGCCATGGCGCTGACCCGCTTAATGCCGGGCGTTGTCGGCAGCGAGGGTGGCTCGAGTCTGGGCACCTCTGGCACGCCGACCGTCAACGGCGTGAACAGCGAATACAACTCGGCCACCATCGACGGTGTTGTCGGCAACACGCGCGGGCTAGCGACGCTGGATACGCCGCTGAATCTCGACGCCGTCCAGGAAATAACCCTGATGGGCTCGAACTATCAGGCGCAATATGGAAAGACGGCCGGCGGCAACTTCAACTTCGTCACCAAGAGCGGCACGAATAAATTCCACGGCGGGGTCTACTACTACTTCCGCAATGAAGACTTGAATGCCAACTCGTTCTTCAACAAATTCAATGGTAACAATGTGGCCCGTGCCCAATACCGTTACAACACCGCCGGCGGCACTGTTGGCGGGCCAATCTACTGGCCGGGGCACTTCAATCGAAACAAGGACAAGCTGTTCTTCTTTGTCTCAATCGAGGACGATCCAACGACGTCGCCGGACGGGGTGAAGAGTTACAGGATTCCGACCCAGGCAGAGATCAATGGAGACTTCACGCAGACGTATCAACAGGGACAGACCACCAATAAGCTGATCAACATCAAGAAACCGGGGCAATCAGGCAGCACTTGTGCGACGACGGGTACCCCCGGCCCCGGCTGCTTCGACTACAACGGAGCGCCCAACAAGGTTCCCGCCGGTCTAATTAACCCGCAGATGCAAGCCCTGATGCAGATTGTGTATGACAACACTTTGGGAGCCAATCCATCTTTCGGAGTCTTCAACAACCCTTCCCTCACCTCAAACAATTACAACTACCAGACCAACTACTCTGCTCACAGGCCGGTGAACCAGGAGATCTTCCGCATCGATTATTTCCCGACCGAGAGACTGCACATGTTCTTTCGCGGAGACCTGGAGACGGTGAATGACGACAGTCACAGTTCACCTGCCGCCAAATCGCCATGGCTGATGTCAATCAACTACAAGACCACCAATCCAAACTTCGTCTACAACGTGATCTATACGTTCACTCCGACGCTGGTGAATGAGTTCAATATCGGCACCTCAGGATGGAGTGAGACCCAACTCTACAAAGCTGCCGACCTCGCCAAGGTGACGCTGGGTGCGAGCGGGTTCAATCTCCCCTCCCTGTACGCAGGTGTGAATCCTCTCAACCTGTTTCCCAACACCAGCTTTGGCGTGACGGATCCCGCGGACTTTGGCTGGGACTCGCGCTTCCCCATGGCGGACCAGGTCAGGTCGTATAGCGCCACGGACAATGTCACCAAAATCTGGCGCAACCACACCTTCAAGTTTGGCGTCGATGCGCAGACCGACTCCTACCTGCAGCCCAATCGCAACCGGGTTGGGACCTTCAACACCGGGACCAGCAGCAGCAACATCAACGACAGCAACTTCGGCTTTTCCAACGCCCTCATGGGCAACCTCAACACCTACACCCAGATCACGAAATTGATCGACTACAAGCCGCGGACCAATACGTTCGAGTGGTACGAGCAGGACACGTGGAAGGTCAATAACAGATTGGTCCTCGATCTTGGCATCCGCAACTCCTGGGCCATGGCGCAGCGGCTTGCGACCGGCAACAACTTTGTTCCCAGCCTGTACAACGCGGGGCAGGCGCCTACCCTGTACGTACCAACGAGTCATGTAGACCCGCTTACCGGCCAGAAACAGGCCCAGGACCCGACGACGGGTAACTATTATCCCTCAGCGTATGGCGGTCTTATTGTGCCCAATACGGGGAACGTGAACAACGGCATCCTGTATGTCAACACGCCCGGCTATCCACAAGGCACAACCTACGGAAACGGGATACTGTGGGCCCCGCGAGTTGGCTTTGCCTATTCTCCAACATCCAAGTCCGTAATTCGCGGCGGTTTTTCCATGAACTACAACACTCGCGCTCGCTCCGGGCAGGAGGGCGACCTGACCAACAACGCCCCGACAACCAACGGACCAACGCAATATTATTCCAATGTCAACGCCGGCAGTTCGGGCTACTACGCTGGTGCCGGTGCAAGCGCCCTGAACGGGCCGTTCGGGATTGGCCATGCCCTTCCTCTACATTCGCCGCAGTTGTACACCGAAGAGACGAGCCTGGGTATCCAGCATGAGTTACCCGCGGGAGTCGTTCTTGACGTGGCCTACGTCGGCACCTTCACCAAGCACGCGTCCGACTACACCCAAATCAACGAAGTTCCCTACGGGGCGCAATACTTGCTTTCCCATCAAAGCGCCGCCGGAGGAACTCTCAATGACAATTTCTTTCGCCCCTATCCGGGGTTCGGCTCGATCAACATGCAGTACTTCAACCTGACCGCCAACTATAATTCGTTGCAGGTGAAGGTTACTCGCCGCTTCCACAACGGTCTTGAGTTTGGGGGGGCCTATACCTATTCCAGGTCAATGGACTATACCGACACTTACAACGGATCGATCGCCGTGTACCAGCCCCTGCGCACCTGGAACTACGGGCCTGCAAGCTTTGACTTCAAGCACAATCTCGTCGTCAACTACCTATGGAGTCTGCCGAAGGCAAGCCGGATCTGGAGCAATTTCGCGACCCGAGGCGTGCTGGACGGCTGGCAGATATCGGGTATCGCCTCGTATATTAGCGGCGCGCCAGATACCATTTCTTTTTCAAATAAGCTTACCTCTCAAAATGTTGCGGGAGGCGGCGATGGAGCCCGGATTGTCCTAACCTGCGACCCCGCGCGCAACGCTAAGCATGTCTTCTATTCATGGTTCAATACCAGTTGCGCGGAAAATCCGATTGCTGGAACGGTTGGAACGGCAGCCAACCCATCGGGCACCCAGGTTTCAACTGGATCGGGAGTATGGTCTCCGAAGATAAGCTTCTTTGACCCGGGCCACGCCAACTTCGATACGGCGCTCTTCAAGAACTGGCCGATTGAAAGCAAGGCCGTACTGCAATTCCGTTTGGAGACCTACAACACCTTCAACCACGCCGAGTTCAATGGCGTAGACAGCACTGCTGTCTACACAAATGCAACCACCCAGGATCCTGTTGGTAATCCTCGACAGGCGAGCACTTTTGGGCAGAAGAACGGTACTGAAAATCCACGTTATTTGCAACTCGCTCTGCGCATGACTTTCTAGGCAGATTGCTGCATCCCTCCCGTGCCGGGCATGTATCGAAGTGCATGCCCGGCATAAACCCTCTTGATATGTTTGTCGAGTTCCAAACGTGCGCTTCGTAGCTTCGGAAAAGCCATCCAGCCACGCGTTAGGAGATGTCTCCGATGAATGCCCCGATGATGCGTTTGCACTACTTCGTACTGGCTATCGCATGCCTGGGTATTGGCCCTCACGTATTGGCGCAGCAGGGCGGTCTTGCTGCCCGCCCGCCGATGGGGTGGAACAGTTGGAATCACTTCCGCAACAAGGTCGACGACGCCGCGGTCCGAGCCCAGGCCGAAGCGATGGTGTCCAGTGGCATGCGCGATGCCGGGTATACCTACATCAATATTGACGACACCTGGGAGGGCGATCGGGACGCGAACGGAAATATCCAAGCCAACAGTAAATTCCCAGACATGAAGGCTCTGGCCGACTTCGTTCACAGCAAAGGGCTGAAACTCGGTATCTACTCTTCACCGGGCCCGAAGACGTGTGCGAAATTTGAGGGTAGCTACGGCCATGAACTGCAGGATGCCAAGACCTACGCCGCGTGGGGCATCGACTACCTGAAGTACGATTTGTGCGGACTCAGAGATCAGATGAAGACCGCTGCCACGCCCGAGGCGGCCCACCAGATCATGGTGGACGCTTACAAGAAAATGGACGATGCATTGCGCAGTACGGGCCGGCCGATTGTGTACAGTCTCTGCCAGTACGGCAACGACGCCGTGTGGGAATGGGGCCCTTCGGTTGGCGGGAATCTCTGGCGCACCACCGGCGACATCTCTGACAAGTACACCAGTATGGCGGACATCGGGTTTGGTCAGGCAGGTCTTGCCCGCTTTGCGGGTCCCGGACACTGGAACGATCCTGACATGCTCGAAGTAGGCAACGGCGGAATGAACGCCGATGAATATCGGACGCACATGAGTCTGTGGGCAATCCTTGCCGCCCCGCTGCTCGCCGGTAACGACTTGTCGACCATGACCCCCGAAACCATTGCGTTGCTGACGAACCGGGATGTCATCGCTGTCGATCAGGACGCCGCCGGAAGGGAGGGGGACCGGGTCAGCGCGGAAGGTCCGATTGAAGTGTGGGCTCGCCCACTGGCTGACGGATCGAGGGCCGTTGGCATCTTCAACCGGCACCAACTCCCACTGACCGTGCATGTAGATTTGCGTAGCGTGGGGTTCACACATGGAGAGAAGGCACGGGACCTGTGGCTTGGAAAGGATCTCGGCAGCATCGGCCCCGACTACTCCGTTAAGATACCTGCGCATGGCGTCGTGTTTCTGAAAGTAACACAATAGCTGCTGTGGAATGGATAAATCGAACTAACTCGATGAGCCCGGCGAAGGCCATGGCGCGTCTACTCGAAGGACAGGTACAACATAATGGATGCGATTCGCAGGGATTTTCTGAAGCTGGCAAGTGCTGGCCTGGCAGGCGCCATAGGTTCAGGAGTAACGACGACTGGGGCTCGGGCGGATGTGGCGCCTCTTACGAAAGTGGCCGGCACCAGCGGCGTATTTGACGTGCGGACCTACGGGGCAATGGGGGACGGCAAGACGATTGACTCTCCGGCGAGCAATCGAGCAATCGCAGCAGCCGCAGCAGCGGGCGGCGGAACGATTCGTTTTCCCGCGGGTGTTTACGCCAGCTACTCCATTCGGTTGAAGAGCGACATCGCCCTCTACCTGGATCAGGGTGCAACCGTCCTTGCGGCAAGCACCGCCCTGGAGGGGACAACGAGTGGGTACGATCCCGCCGAGTCAAATCAACCATGGGAGAGCTATCAGGACTACGGACATAACCACTGGCACAACAGTTTAATCTGGGGCGAGGGTATCCATAATGTTGCCATCCTCGGCCCGGGCCTGATCTGGGGTAAAGGGTTGAGCCGAGGTGGGTCCGATAAGGACCGGCCGCGTGCAGAGACGCGTGGGGCCGGGAATAAATCGATCGCACTGAAGAACTGCTACAACGTCATCCTGCGCGATTTCTCGATCCTTGAAGGCGGACACTTCGGCATTCTGGCCACGGGCGTGGACAACCTAACCATCGACAATCTCAAGATCGATACCAATCGCGACGGTATGGATATCGATTGTTGTCGTAACGTCCGAGTTTCGAACTGCAGCGTTAATTCGCCGTGGGACGATGGGATCTGTCCCAAAAGCTCTTACGCGCTGGGGTATGCTCGCGCAACGGAGAACGTGACAATCACGAACTGCTATGTCACAGGCGACTATCAACTGGGTACCTTACTGGATGGCACGTTCAAACGTTGGGGTCCGGAGTTCAAGGTAGTGCCGACTGGCCGGATCAAATGCGGGACAGAGTCGAACGGCGGATTCAAGAATATTACGATCTCTAACTGTGTCTTCGAGAGTTGCCGTGGTTTCGCCTTGGAGTCTGTAGATGGGGCGCTGCTTGAGGATGTGACATTTACTGGAATTACGATGCGGGACGTCCGTAATTCTCCGATATTCCTGCGTCTGGGTACGCGGATGCGTGGACCGAAGGGAGTTCCTGTGGGCACGCTGAAGCGCGTCATCATGAGCAACATCACAAGCTATGGCGCGGTGGCAGAGCTCCCCTCGATTATAAGCGGCGTGCCCGGCTACATGGTGGAGGACATTAAGATCGATAACGTGTACTTCCACCAGCTGGGCGGAGGCACCTCGGAAATGGCTGCCCTGCAGCCTGCAGAGAACGAAGCTACGTATCCAGAGCCAAAGATGTTCGGCACGCTTCCGGCAAGCGGCTTCTTTGCCCGCCATGTAAAGAATCTTGAATTCGGAAATGTCGAAATCGTGACTGAGAAGCCCGATAGACGTCCGGCATTCTGGCTCGAGAATGTAATAGGGGCGGACTTCTTTCGCGTGAAGACGAACAACGGACAGGGCTCAGCCAACTTCAAGTTGAAGGATGTTAGCGACTTCAGGGTATTCGGAAGCCGCAGCATTAAGAACGTCACGAAAGAGAACATCGACCGGATGGAACTTTGATGTCGATTGGACATACGCTGCGCGTGTTTGTATCTTCATGCGCTCTCTGCTCCTCTGTGTTTGCTGGAGCGCAAGCTCCCTCGAAGGCTAAGGCAATTCCCGGCCCGACGACCGTGCTGCCACGCGTCTTTCAGTTGAATGCCAAGATGCTCGCCGATATCAAGTCCGCTTGGCCGGGTGATTCGCAGAAGCAGAATGTCATCAAAGCAGCGGTCGCGGCGGCCGACAGGGCAATGCAGGATGGACCGTATTCAGTCATGCAGAAGGCGGTGACGCCGCCCAGTGGGGACAAGCACGACTACATGAGCCAGGCTCCATACTTCTGGGCCGATCCGACCAAGCCTGACGGCCTTCCGTATATTCGGCGCGACGGGGAACGAAACCCTGAACTCAAGAAGATATCCGACCATGACAATCTGGGACACATGGGCGAAGACGCGCGCAATCTGGCGCTTGCCTACTACTTGACGGGCAACGTCACTTACGCTGATCGAGCAGCGCTACTGCTGAGGACATGGTTCCTGGATCCTGCGACGCGGATGAACCCCAACCTTGAGTTTGGACAGGGAATTCCGGGCATCAATACAGGGCGCGGTATAGGTTTGATCGAAACCAGATCGTTTATGCCTGCGTTGGACGCAGTGGGTTTGCTCGCAGGCTCGAAGGCATGGAGCAGCGCGGACCAGGACGGCATCAAGGTATGGATAGGGCAATTCCTCCACTGGATGCGCACGAGTGACAAAGGCAAGGACGAGGACGCGGCCAACAATAACCACGGAACCTGGTACGACCTGCAAGTTACGGACTACGCGCTATTCCTGGGGGATAGAGAGCTCGCGGTCGATACTCTGAATCGGGTGAAGACCAGGCGCATTGCGATCCAGATTGAACCGGATGGGCGCCAGCCGCTGGAACTCGCGAGGACGAATGCCTTCAGTTACAGCATCGGCAACCTGGACGGCTTGATGCAGCTTGCAGGGCGTGGGCAGCAGGTGGGCGTCGACCTGTGGAACTTTAGAACCGCAGACAGTAGATGTATCCGTGCGGCTCTCGACTATTTATTGCCTTATGCGGTTGGATCGAAACAATGGAGTTACCAGCAAATCGGAGGCTTTCATGGCGATGCCCTGCTGCATCAGTTGCAACGCGCTGAGACGGAGTACCACGATCCGAAGTACGCGGGGGCCGTTCAGTAACTGGGCGGAGACAAAAGCGATCTGGAGACTCTGCTCTTAGAACGCTAGGGAATCTCTGCACAAGTTCTCTGTTCACGGCCTGATTGACGGCGTCCGCCCCCCGCCTTCGCGTAGTGCGGCTCGACTAACGATTGCAGGCCTGACCACGGAACCACCTGCTCCATCTCGTCCAGAAACAGCTCCCGCCGACTCTTCCGCCCATACTTCTCAAACACCGCCTGCGACGCCAAACTCTGCTGCTTCACCGTCCGTCACCCCTGACAACAGTATTAATCAATCAGGCCGTGAACAGAGAACTTGTGCAGAGATTCCCGAGGCTTGCAGCGTTTTGCTTGTTCATCACGGTCTTCAACTGGTTGGCTTGATGCTGATACGACGACATGTCGAGGACGGAGGCATGACCCATCTGCTTCATCCCGGCTGCGGCTGCGCCCAGCCCACCAAGGTTATTCCAAAGACCAGTGGGTAAGCCCAAGTGATTCTTGCGGCAAACGGAGGTTTGTTCGTTGGTTTCGTTTGAGTAGCCGTGTTCAAGATCGCTTGGTCGGTGTTTTGTTCCCCCGGCCCCGCTCATTGACAATTCACTCCAGAGTCAGCGTCTGGTTGGGGGTGAGGACTACAAGAGTTGATGCGAATTTCAATGTTGAGACGTGACCATTGGAAGTGGCGGTCAAGGCTAGGTGACGGGCACCAATCCGGGCAGATCGATTTGGTAGAGGGAGTCTCAGGGATTGGAAACGCAGGCCACCGTGGGTGCATGAGATCGACAGGGCTTTGCTGGTGCGCGCGATGGTGCCGAAGCCATCGGCCGTTACCCATGGGGCACGAAAATCGCTAGGAATGGACGGTAAGATGCTGAGTGTCTGATTCGGCGCGTCGGGCTTGAAACCGGTAGCAGCCAGGAGAGTTGCCCAACTGCTCATGGCTCGCGAGTAGTGGCCGCCGCATTCTACGTGATTCCAGGGTTGGCCTGCCCGCATGTAGCGCTGATGAACTGCCTCGACGATCTTCACACCATCGGCATAGCGGCCGTGGTCCATCAGGAAGGAGGCGAAAGCAGACTCGATTCCTGACCAAACACCACCGGCCTGTAGATTTGTAATCTTCAGCAGACCCGGGCCGCCGCGTGGAGACGTCGCGTTGTGGACGCCGAACTCCGGGTTGAAGTTGTTCTTGAAGATGCTGTCGACAGATCGAGCGAGGTTTTGTTCCGAAATGGTGGTTGGCAGGCCGATGAGATGACTAAACCACTCGCCGGAGATCTGGTCGGTCATGCAGAGTTCATCGCGCAGGGCCCCATCTACCCAGAGGCTGTAGTACTCGCCGTTGAAGAGCAGTTTGTCGAAGTTAGCGGAGGCTTTGACGAGGAGATCCGACCAGCGCTGGTGCTCTTCGGGATGCCCAGCGTCTGTCGCGAGACGGATGGCGGCGCGCAGGGAGCCGATCCAGAGCGAGGCGATGTAGGAGGGGGCTCCCTGCATACGCCACTGATCGTAAGTCTGCAGGCCGGTGTCGCGATCGGGGAGGCCGTCGTTGTTGGTGTCGAGGGATTCGGTGAAGGCCATGGCCTTGACGATGTAGGGCCACATGAAGGTGAGGTAGTCCTGGTCGCCGGTCCAGAGGAAGTCGCGGCACACCATCATGACGAACTGGGAGTTCATGTCGACGCGGGCGAAGCCGTTGTCGACGGCATCGAGGTCGCCGCGATAGTTGTGGGGGACCTGGCCGAGGGCGTTCTGGTAGCCGATGATGTGCTTCATCTGACCGAGTTTGAGCGCTGGGAAGAGGGCGACGATGGGGAAGCTACCCTGGTAGTCGACGTCGGTGGTGGATAGACCACAGCAGCCGAGTCCCTCCCACATGGCGTACTCGTTTTCTTTGGTCCACCAGGTGTTGAAGACGGCGGTGGAGAGTTGGCTGGACCACGCGAAGGCCATGGCTTCGCCGAGCGTGGTGTCTGCGAGGGTGCGGGCAAAGGACTCGGTGGCGTTGCGGTGCTTTGTGTAGTTGGCGCAGAGGAATTGATTGACATCCCGGGCATTGCCAAACCAGTTGGCGTACATGTGGCCCATCTCGCGGCCGCGGACCGTGAGGTGATGCGGGAAGAACCAACTCAGAGTGAAGCGAACCTCGGTTTTTTCTCCGGGTGCGAGCTTTACGGTGGAGGCGAGTGCGCCGGTGCCCCAGGCGAGTCGCGGGGTGATGCCCTTGCCAAGGAGATTAGTACGGACTTCCTTGAGTAGATCTTTGCCGATGGTCTGGAAGGTACGTGGGTCTGCTTCTTTTGCGTCCGAGAAGACGCGGTTGAGGAGTGGGTCAGCGGAGAGTTCGCGGATTTTGTTCTGGACATCGTCCGGAGACATTGCGTCGATCTCCGCTTCGGTGGGGAGCTTAAGGCTGGGATCGGTTGTGGCAGTGGAGTTCGGGAGGGCTCCGGTCCTCACGATTTCATCGAGGATATCGAGGAGCATGTGCTGGTTGCGGGGTGTATCCCAGTGGCAGACGCCGGGGAGGGCATAGTTCTGGAAGGTGCTGGCGATATAGGAGTGTTGGCCGCCGGTGACGGAGAGGCACATGTCTCCGATGCCGGAGGGAAAGTCGGTCCGGGCGTCGGTGCTGAGAGAGAGGCTGGTGACACCGCCGTCCTGCGAGATGGTGTTGGTGAGGCGGCGCTCGGGGAGAGCGGAGGCGAGGGGATTGTTGAGGAAGGCGTAGAGCGAGACTTCTATCTCGACGGGCGAGGTGTTCTCGAGGGTAAAGGCGAGGTGGAATCCGGGGGTGGCGGAGTCGCGCTCATTCCCGGGCATGAATGGAGAGAAGACGAGGGCGGAGACGCGGACAGGGATGGTTGCATCGTTGTAGCGGATGTGGGTGATGGGGAAGGAGGCCTGGTAATCGATGGACTCGATGTCCTGCACGTAGGGGAGCGTGTAGTTGTCGCCTTCATCGGAGCGGAGATAGAGGCGGCGGATTTGTGGGACGGGGTCGGACTTGCTGTGGGTGCGGACGAGGAAGCGGAGATACTGCGGGCCGGCGCTGGGAGGGGCGGTGGTGGAGCGGGCATTCTGCGCCCAGGGGCCGGAGTTGAAGATCTGCCACTCGTGGAAGCAGCCGTCCGGACGGAGTTCGATGAATCCGGTGCCGAGGCCGCCGAGCGGAGCACCGGAACCCATGGGCATGGTGGAGGGGATGACGGTGTTCACGCCTGTGGGGAAGAGGCGGTAGCGTTGCTGCGCCGGGTGCTGCGATGCAGCGGGCGCAGTGGACTCGGTGGGGTGAGGGGCCTGGGCGGAGGCGGGTGCGTAGGGTGTGGCGAGGGCCGCTGCGGCAGCGCTGAGAAATTCACGGCGTGAGGTTGTCATAAGGTTCTCCGGATACTATATGGCAAACGGACCGCCGGCGGTCAATATGGATCGGTTAGCAGTTCGATCGATCTGCGAAGTTGAGGTATTGCTTCTAGTCGTTTGCGGTCACATCGTGGCCTCCGGGTCGAATTTGGTAGCCGACGGTGTCGCCGATGGAATGGTTGAGTGGGGGGAAGGGGTTGGCCGGGCAATCCCTGTTTGCCGTAGAGAGTGTAGGCAGTGATGACGGCTTTGCGGCCAGGAACTCGCCCTCGGGTCGGAAAACAGGTCGGACTGGGCGCTTCCGACATACAGAGGCCGGGTTGCGACGAGGGCCAGCACGAGGCGGCCGTCGACGGGCAGGCTTTGGGTGCGGCCGAGGTAGTGTTGGCAGTTGCCGCAGAACGAATAGGGAAAGGCGAGCATCATGTGTCCGATGGATTCCCCCCACTGGCGATGCAAGAGCGTGACGCCTGCGTGGCCTGACTTGTTTGTGAGGACGAGGGCGAAGCGCTGGTCCTGCGCGCAGCCCAGAGGGCGGTTTTGTCAAAGCGCGAGAAGTCGAAGGCGATGAATCTGCGCGAGTCGATGAGCGGATCATCGCCACCTACGTTTGGTGATTTCACCCTGCTCCTCGCGCGGATGTACTCCCAAAAAGCAACTTGACAATCGACTTTATTTCTTATGTAGTTTCGTTGGGGCATAAAGTTAACGTTATCATTATCCTGCTATTTATCAAGACAGTGTGGTCGTTGCTTCTGCGAGTGAATCGCTGGAGTATCAATAGCGCACGTTCCCACGGATTGGCTGCTTAAGTATCAAACGGAATTCTTCTACCAGACAGCGACGTTCGCGGCGCCAGGTGCTCCAGGGCGACTGAGCGGGCCAAAAGGAGAGATTCATGAAAATCTGGAAGAGCCGGAAACGGACGATGTCACTTGCTCCCTTTGGATTCTGCCTGTTGGGGCTGATTCTGCACGGGGCCGCACAGCAGTTCGGAGCCGGTTCGCCACAGTCGGCATTGGTATTCCAACCGGGGATTATGACGACGCTTGCGGGTACGGGCGTCTCCGGGCACACCGGCGATGGCGGTGCAGCCAGTGCGGCCACGGTTACCAATGGAATTCGCGGAATTGCCGTGGATGGCTCCGGTGACGTCTTTTTTATCGACGATACAAATCAGACGATTCGAGTGGTGTATGAGGGTGGGACTGCAGCAGCGAGCCTAATCACAGCTGAGAATCCTACCGTGACGTCGCCGGTGGCAGGGAATATCTATGTTGTTGCTGGAGGGGAAGGAAGCTCCGGTACGCCCGCGACGAAACAGTTAGCTACGAGCGCAAGAATCAAGGCGGGCGCGGGCTTGGGGATTGACGCCGCGGGCGATCTCTATTTCGTCGATACCGGCACAAATAAAGTGTGGGCAATCTATGCCGGCGGATCTTCTACAGCCGGAACCAATCTGATAGCGCTGGAAGCGGCCGTCGCGTCGCCTACGCTGGGCGATATCTATCCGGTGGCGGGTGGCAGTAGCACCTCTGGATACACCGGAGACGGCAAGTTGGCGACCAACAGTGGAGTTGAACTCCATGGCATCAATGACATCAAGTTTGACACCGCCGGCAACATGTACCTCGTGGACCAAGGGAACAATGCCATTCGCGAGGTTAGCGCGACGACGGGAATCATCACCACAATCGCCGGAGGCGCCGGTGGAGCAGGAACCGCCGGCAACAGCGGAAATGGCGGCCCGGCGACCGCGGCTCTGTTGAACCAACCCTACGGCGTGGCGGTCGACGCTTTCAACAATGTCTACATATCGGACAAGAGCAACAATTTGGTTCGAGTGGTCTATGAGGGCGGGAGCACGGCAGCCGCACTGATTACGTTGGAAAATCCAACCATTCCCCCGCCGTTGGCGGGAGATATCTATACGGTAGCCGGAGGCGGCAACACGATATATCCCTACGGTGTGCTGGCCAGTTCTGGCAAATTGAACGGCACTACGATGATCACGCTGGATCCGGCCGGGAATATCTACCTTGCGGAAAACGGATACAACCTGGTCGCCGAAGTGAATGTCACAACGGGATATATCACAGTGGTTGCGGGCACTGGCGCTGCGGGAACTGCAACCGGAACCGACGGAGATGGCGGTGCAGCCACGAGCGGGACGCTGAATTCGCTCCGGTGCCTGACCGTGGATGCAGCCGGGCGGATATATATCACCGATGCGTCCGATATGAGGATCCGCCAAGTCGGGCCACAGGGCCTTATCGTATTTCCGGGCCAGGCGGCAAACACAACAAGCGCGCCGCTGACGATTCTTCTGAACAATAACGGAAATGCCGCCTTGAACTTCACTGGAGGATCACCCATTTTCGGTGGCCAGAACTATGCAGATTTTGCCCTGGACGGGTCCTCTGCCTTGAACACCTGCAATCTCACTCCCCTGCAATCGGGGGCAAGTTGCGTTCTAGCCTTGACCTACACTCCGCTGGGGTTGGGAACAAGCTCTGCCTCGCTGTCCTACAACACCGACGGAGCGCTTTCGACGCAGCAGATCCTGCTGCAAGGCGCCAGTCTGCCAAGCACCACCACGACGCTGCAAACGTCCGCGCAGAGTGTGATCGATGGGCTTGTGGTGACGTTTACCGCAACGGTGACAGGAGGCGCGAGTCCAGCCGGGCCAGTGTCGTTTTACAACAATGGCAGTGCTTTCCTGGGCACCGCGACGCTAAATGGATCCGGCGTGGCAACGCTTCCCTATACCAGTACGGCAACCGGCACACTTTCCGTTACCGCGACCTATATCGGTAACGCGACCAATGCCGCCTCCAACTCAAACACAGTTTTAGTGAATGTAACCGGAAGCAGCACCTCGACCACGATGGAGAATGCGGCGCCTACAGCCTTGAATCAGGGACAGGGCGTAACGCTTACCGCTACGGTGACCGGGGGTGGCGTGACACCGACCGGATCAGTCGTGTTCAACAACGGCGGCACCTCGCTGGGCAGCGGCACACTGGATGGCTCAGGCGTGGCAAGGCTGTCCACGACAGCTTTGCCTGTGGGGCCGAACAGCATACAGGCGCTCTATCTCGGAGACGTGAGTTATGCGGCTTCCACCTCATCCGCCGCGACTGTCCAGGTATTTGGCATCCCCGTCGTGACCTTGACGGCTTCGGCGACAGTCATTAACCAGGGGCTGAGCGAAACGATAACAGGCACAGTAACTGGCAGCGGAGTGACGCCTACTGGCACCCTGACGTTCTACGACGGGGCCACCGTATTGGGCACTGGAACGCTCGCCTCAGGTGTTGGGACCCTTGCCACCAGAATGCTGCCCGGAGGCGCGAATACCCTGACCACAACCTTTAGTGGGGACGGTAATTACGTTGCCGGTGCCGCGCCCGCCATTACAGTAACAGTCAACGTCCAGAGCGTGGCGTTTGTCCACCCGGGCGGGTGGCTTACAGCAGCCGACATTACCCGCATCAGATCGGCGGTGGCAAACCAGGCCGCGCCATATTATGCCGCCTACCTGGCCTTGCCGGCAACGCCCAGTACGACGTTTGTTCCCACCGGTATCGCTGCCGAAGTTACGGCGGGTACGATCAACAGCAGCTNNTCTGACTTCCCTGCAGGGCAATGAAGAGAATATCTGGATTCTGGCTGTCAAGTGGGTTGCTACCGGCACTCCCGGCTACGCCACTGCCTTATGCGGAGCCATTGACGACTACTCTGCCGTGCTGACCACGATGGACGGCAACAACGGGTCGCTGCGCGCCGGTATCTATGGAGGCAAACTCGCCGAAGCCGCGGAGATCTGCGCTTACGCGAACCCGGCATGGCCGAACAAAGCAAGAGCTCAGGCCATGTTCCGCCAGGCATTCGCTCAGGACATCCATGATTTTTCTGACAGCAACATTCCCAATGGCAACTGGGAAACATCGTGCCTCCATGGCATGATCTCGATTGCGATCTTTCTCGACGACCGCGACCTATTCAATCGCGCGGTGAACTACTATCTGTTCGGACAGGGCAATGGGCGGGTCAGCAATTACGTTATCAACGCAGCGGGACAGGTACAGGAAAGCGGGCGGGACCAAGGGCACACGATGGATGGTATCAATCACCTTGCGGAAACGGCCGAGGACGCCTGGCATCAGGGAATAGATCTATACGGGGCCTACAATAATCGGCTCTTGGCAGGATTTGAATATACCGGTGAGTACACATCTGGCGCCGGTACTCCTGTCTTCGTCGCCAATCGGGATGCCTGGAATGATCCTCTTAACTCATATGCAACCATTTCTGCTACAGCATCGCCTTTAAGCCAGCCCAACTGGGAGATGGTCTACAACCATTATGTAAGTCGGCAGGGCCTTGGCGCACCCTATACCTCAGGCGTTGTGACGGCATCCGGATACAGGCCAGAACCTGCCTCACAAGACTTTGCGGGGATGGGGACCCTGGAGTTCACACGCTCTCCTGGTCAAGCCGACCCGGTGACGAGCATTCCAGTGCCTCCCATCATTCTGTCGAGCTATGGCACCCCGTCGGGAATCTCAATCAACTGGGTCGGGTCAGTGGGTGCCACTTCTTACAACGTGAAGCGCGCCACAACCAGTGGCGGCCCGTATGCCACCATCGCTTCGGTAACTGGAGAGTCGACTTACACGTATCTCGACGCCACTGCATCTACGACGGGGATTCCGTATTTTTATCTGGTTACCGCAGTCAACAGCTTTGGCGAGAGCGCGGCCGGGGCCGAGGCCAGAGCCAGCTTTGGGCTACCTTCTCCTTGGGCCAACGCGGACATTGGCACTCTTGGGCTGGGAGGCGCGGGCGGCACAGACTATCTGGGGGCCAGCACCTTCTCCTTGCGGGCGTCCGGCGCAGTGATCGGCAACTCAGCAAACTCGCTCCGGTATAACCTCACGCCGGCGAACTATTCAGTCGGTTCCGTTAGCGTGACCAGCGTTTCAGACTCGTTTCAGTTTGCCTATGTTCCAATGACCGGCGACGGGCAGATTGTTGCCAGAGTGACTGCGCCATTATCGCCCGTAGCCTCATCGGCGGGCCTGATGATGCGGGATTCGCTCAACTCGAACGCAGCCATGGTGGCAAATATGGCCCAATATACCGGGCTTGCCCTGGTGACGTCGCGCGCGACCGACGGCGCAACGGCGGTCGCAATGGGACCAGTTCAAATCAGCACGGCAGCGGCAGCGCCTTCAGATGAAAGTTCTCTTTTTGTTGGGCCTTATTGGGTCAAGCTTACGCGGTTGGGCAACACGTTTACCTCATCCGTTTCTCCGGACAACGTTACGTGGACTCAGATCAACCAGCAAACGATTACGATGCCGTCTTCCATCTATGCCGGCCTTACACTCGCTTCAGGAAATTCCACCCTCTCCGCCAACGCAACCTTTGATGAGGTGAACCTTCCGGGCTGGACCCCGACGAGCACGGCGCCGACAGCGCCAGCCAATCTAACAGCGGTTGTGGGTAAAGGTGTCCAACTGACGTGGAGCACCGCTATAGGAGCCACCAGTTACACCCTGACACGCAGCGCCGGTTCAGGCGGTACAACGACCCTTGCAACCATCCCCGCACCGGCTTCCGGCCTGTATGCTGCTTTGCCGGGAACGATCTATTACGTCGACTACACTGGCACTCCGGAAAATACCTACTCCTACAGCGTTTCCGCAACGGGAGCAGGAGGAACAGGACCAGGTTCGGCCTCAACCTCGGCAGTTGCTCCCCCTCTGAGCGCGCCCTTCATCGCAGACAGTCTCAATGTTCCCTATGCAACCGGCACTGTTGGCTTGCCGCTTACATACCCGGTGCAGGTGTCAGGCGTGGCAACGTTCAGCGCTTCCGGACTTCCATCTGGTCTGACTATCAATCCGTCAAGCGGAGTGATCTCGGGTACGCCCACGCAGAGCGGCGTTTATCAGCCAATCGTGACCGCATCGAATTCTGCCGGTATCGACAGCTGGACTTATACCTTCACTATTGTTGGGAATCCGCTGCCAGCGGGCATGCAACAGAGCGACATTGGCTTTCTTGAAGCCCCAGGCATCACTGGAACAAGCGGAACAACGATTACGAATACAGGCGCCGGGGTGGGCGTCGGCGCGGTTTGCGACGATTTCCACTTTGCATACTACCAACTCACAGGCGACGGCAGTATCGTCGTGAATCTGAACAGCGTCACGACCATCAGTCCAACGACTACGCTGAGTCAGACTGGGATCATGATGCGCAATACCCTCACTTGTGACTCGTTGATGTTCGGTGGCAATGCCGGTATTGGAGGGGCCACTTCCGTGACTAGCCTGTATCGCACTGCTACCAATGCGGGCGGCACGGACTATATCGACGCTTCTTCCACAAGTGGGGCGAACGTAACGCTGCCGATGTACCTGCAAGTGACCAGGTCCGGCAATAATTTCAGCGCGTACTCCTCACCCGATGGAGTTACCTGGGCTCTGATTACGACGAAAACGATCGCAATGAACAACACTATTTATGTTGGCCTGGACGTAACTCCGCAGGATGATAGTCCCACGAATGCATCTACAGGGACATATAGCAATATAGCGATCACAAGCGCCGCCTCATCGCTGATCAATAGCCCCAGTTCAGCAATCGGCACTGTGGGGGTGCCGTTCAGCTTCACCATTACGAGCACGATCTTCCCGGCCGCGTATAGCGCAACGAGCGCAAGTGGCCTGCCCCCCGGGCTAACTCTCGATCCAAACTCAGGCATAATCTCTGGGACTCCAAAGGTTGCGGGGTTATATTCGCTCACTGCTGGCATGTCGAATGGGGCTGCAAACGGTACTGCCCCACTCACAATCACGATCCAACCGGCATCGCAGACGATTACATTCACGGCGCCACCAGCGCCGGTGATCTATGGAGTAGCGCCGATCATGCTGAGCGCAACCGGAGGAGCTTCGGGCAACGCTGTCACGTTCAGCATGGTCTCGGGACCGGGAGCTGTAAGCGGCAACACGCTCACAGTGACTGGTGCAGGCGCAATCGTCATCGCGGCCAATCAGGCTGGCAATGCAAACTTCAATGCGGCTCCGGCCGTGCAACAGGCCATCACCGTGAGCCAGGCCTCGTCCACGTTGAACGGACCGGCGCTTTCAGCGCAGGCAGTGCAGGTGGTGTATAGCGCGACAGGCTCGATTCAAGTGACGTTGACCGGTCAGTATTCCGGCGCGGGCATAACGACGCCCAGCGGGTCGATCAGCTACACAATTGGAACGGGCACGGCGCAGACGGCCGCCATCGCCAGCGGCAGCGCCACAGTAACCGTTCCGAATACGCAGTTACCGGGTACATACACGGTTACGGTGACCTATGCGGGAGACGCCAACTACAACGCAGCATCGATCCTGACTTTCCAAGTGCAGGTAGAACAGATTCAGCCGACAATGACCTGGACACAGCCTGCGGCCTTGGTCTACGGGGCGACACTGAGTAGCGTGCTGAACGCGAGCGCTGCCTATAACAGCAGCACTGTTGCGGGTACATATGCGTACACGGCAACGTCCACTAGCGGCAGCGCAACAGCCGTCACAATCACAACGATATTGCCTGCTGGCAGCTATACGCTGAATGTAAGCTTCACGCCAAGTAATGCAACGATGGACAAATCGGCGACGGGAAGCGTGACGCTGGTAGTGAATAAGGCAGTCCCGGCGATTGGTTTGGTGGCCTCCGTGAACCCTGTGCTGGCGCAGAATGCGATCACGCTGACTGCCACCGCAACCGGGGTGAGTGCACCAACAGGTGCATTTAGCTTCTTCGACGGCACAACACTGCTTGGCAACGGCACGCTAAGCGGCGGTGTGGCGATCTTCACCACATCGAGTCTCGTCGTAGGATCGCATTCGATCACGGCGCTGTATTCGGGGGATGCGAACTTCGTCGGGGTGACCAGTAGTAAGCTGACCGAAGTTGTCGACGACTTCTCCTTCAACATCTCCATACCGCCGGAGACTGCGCCGCCGGGCGGCACCGCGGTCTTCACCTTTACCCTCACTCCGGTGAACTCGGCTGCGTTCCCGGCGACGATAACGCTGACGGCAAGCGGCCTTCCCTCGGGCGCGACTTACATCTTCTCGCCAGCCACTCTGATAGCGGGTTCGGGCGCAGCCACGGTGACGCTGACGATGCAGATCCCGCCGGTGACTGCGAGCGCTCAACCGCCGCACGGCATCGATGGCGGTCGCAGCCGCAGGCTTGTGCCCTTCGCTCTGGCACTGTTGCTGCTGCCCTTCGCAGGCAGGATGCGCCGCACAAGGAATCGCCTGGGCCGGATGATTATTGTTCTTTTGTTGATGGGGGCTGGTATCGCTGCAACGATGAGTCTGAGCGGTTGCGCTGCGACAGGCAACAGCTACTTCGGCCAGCCGCAGCAGAATTATACGGTGACGGTGACCGGCACAGCGGGCACACTGTCGCACTCCACTACAGTAACGCTGACAGTTGAGTAACGAGGATAACGTGAAGATGCAGGCATCGCTTTGCGGGAATGATCTGCGCAGGAATACACTGCGTAGCGGCGCGTTGTTCGTCGCAGCTCTGCTTTTCACTGGGACATTTGCAGGGGCGCAGCAACGGAATGCGCAGCCAGCAGACCGCCTTGAACTTGCCATTATGTACAGCGGCTCGTACGCCAACCTGTCCTCGGGCAACAATAAGTTCTGGCTCAACGGTGGCACCGCGGAGTTGGCAGGACAGATCCATCGCGGTCTCGGCGTAGTCTGCAACCTCACCGGACTGCATACGGCCAATACCGGCGCTAGCGTCCCACTCAATCTGCTCACTACCACCTTCGGCCCCCGCTATACCTGGACACCCGCGCGTCGCTCTGGAGTTGCGCGCACTGTCTCGATCTTTGGCGAAGGCCTTGCCGGCGAAGCGCACGGCTTCAATGGACTGTTTCCAGGTCCGTCCAGCGCGGCCCCGAGCTCGCTCAGTCTGGCAGTGCAGGTCGGCGGTGGGGTGGACGTGGGCCTTTCGCGGCATTTTTCTCTGCGCGCTGTCCAGGCATCATGGCTCCGCACACAGTTTTCAAATACGACAACCAACGTCCAGAATAATCTTCAGCTCGGCGCCGGCATCATCTTTCACTCTGCTAACAGATGAGTTGTGGCCATCAAATCACCCCAGTGCTACCCCACCATGGGGAGTCGCGCTTACGTGAACATGCGGGCGAGGGCGCGAGGCTCTACTTCGTGTCCGTATCGGCTGCGCGCTGCCGATGCATCGCTGGACTCCAGAGATGGCTTGGCAGCGGAATTCATGTTGGGCGTTTGATGTTCACGGGGCTCCAAGAACCCGATCCGCGAAGTTGAGGTATTGCTCCCAGTCGTAGGCGGTTACGTCGTGACCTCCGGGGCGGATGTGATAGCCGACTGTGTCGCCGATTGAATGGTTAAGTGGGGGAAGGAGTTGTTCTCTGTTGTGGCATCTTGGCCATGGAGAATGGGAGAGTGGCACACCTTGATTTCGCCCACCATCCAGTTTCTGAGTGACCGTGATGTGGGTCGTCTCAGTGTGCTTCACGTACCCCAGCCGTCAATCACGGTCCAACCCCAGTAGACAAGGCCAGCTACCATTCCCAGGGCCGCAAGTATTGCGCAGCCAGCAACTTCTCCTTGACGCTGAAGTCTTCAGCCATGATCGAACCTCGGCACAGTGAAAGCGCTTGCGGGCCAAAGTATATGACCGGACTTGCGTGGTGGCCTAAGCAATTAGCCATTTCACGGGACCGACTATGTGAAGAGTCAGAATTCCATTGTTTTTGAAACGAGCCCGCTTACAGTCCTAGAGGTCATGATGGGAGTGTTAGGGCCGTCAGGATACACCTGGCGGCGCCGTGCTGGCCGTCTGGACCTCTGCTGATGGTCTTGGCGTTGACACCGGACCCTTTTATTCCTTTGCGGCGATTTATTAGGTTGATGCTGTGATGCTGTTTCTGGATGGGTCTTTGCAGAATCGACTCAAGACGCTTTCGCCTGCCACCAACATGACGCGTCCGCAGACGTAACCCTGCGCGGACCACTGACTTGATGTGGCAGAAGAACGGAGCGTGATGTTGAGGGTTTAGGCCAAGGAATGTCTTGAAGGGGGCGGTCCAACTCAGGTGCAGGCTGAACCCGTTTGTCTGCCGCCAGGTCACCTACTAATCGTGCATATTGGCACTGCGCCGAGGTCGTTTGGGTGTGCACCCGACTTGTCCTGCCGCGTCGGCTTCTCAGCGTGTTAGTGTACCAAGGTGGAGGCGCTCGAGCCGCGGAAGGTCTATCGTGGTTTGCAACAATGTCGAGGTGCTCCATGTGCTATGGATTTACAGACTATGACTGACTTGCTTCACCTGCATTCGCGCAATAAGACCGAGATCAGGACAATGGAGGATTGGCGTCTGCACCGAAAAGCTGTGAATTCCGGCTGGGTTCCAGGCAAGAGCGCCTGGGAGACTGCGAATGCATGGGTGGGTTGCGGAGAACCCCTCGTGCCAACAGACTTTCAGGCTCTGCTTGAATCACATGAGGCTACGAACCGCCTTGCGTTTGGGCGAGGTGTAATTGAGTTGAAGACTCACTTGCATCATCGCCCCCCATCCGGCCCTCGAAACCACGATCTTGGCCTGTGGTCCGATGATGAAAAGGCATTTGTTGGGATTGAATCGAAGGCTGACGACGGGTTTGCTGGCACGATGCTTGATCAGATGAGGCGTGCCGAGAAGACTTTGCAATCCGGCGGCAGCACAAGACTGCACATGCGGATCGAATGGTTAAGCCAATCCCTCACCGGGCACGGTTTATTGATGAGCAGGGAGCAAACTTCGAGTTCCGACGGAATGGTGCGAAGGCATATCTTGGAGTTGCCATATCAACTGTTCGCAGGTGTCGCCGGCACCCTGCTGGAAGCGAAGGCGTGCGGGGCAGAGTTGGCAATATTTGCAGTGCATCAGTTCCGTACCCGTTGGACGAATAACAGCGAGATCGAAGCTGACTCCGAACTCCTGAACTGGTTTGTTTCTCGTCTTCTGTTTAGCAATGCTGCTAGCGGCGCTCCGAAAATCGCCAGTACTAGTCTTGAATGGGGCAGACTCGTGGGTCCAATATGGATTACAAAGCGATCCTGCGGAGACGACCGCTGGGATATGCCAGCGGTCGTTCCATTATTCATCGGCAAGGTCCTGACCGATTGCACCGTATAGAGCTATTGGGTACCCCACGCATTCTCGCTTCCACGAACCTTCAAGGGCGCTCCAGCTTTTCGAAAGCCGCCAGCGCGTCATACAGCCGGTCAAAGATGCGCGAGGGGTCGATGACCCCGCTCACGTGATGACGGGCAAAGTCCGATTTCAGGTCCCACGGCATCCTGGCGAAGCCTAATTGCGTTCCGCAGCTGGTCAGGGTCTGCTGCAATTCCAGGACAACGCGCGCCGCGGTGTAATCCAGATGAGTGATGGCCTCGGCGTCTACAATCAGCCAGCGGACCTGCGAGGGTGCTGGTCCTACGAGACAGTTCACCTCTTCCGCGAACCGGTTCGCATTGGCATAGAAGAGAGTTGCACCAAAGCGATACATCACCAGGCCGGGTTTCGTCATCACGCCTGACACCACCGGATTCAGGTTCCAGGTTCCGTCCTGGTTCAGAACCAGGACCCCTGTGTGAGGGTGGTAGCTGAGCTTTACAACGCGGAACAGCGAGAGGGTCATCGCCAACAATATCCCCTGCTCGACACCCGCCGCGACGACGACAGCCGCGGTGGTCAGGGCCAAGGCAAACTCCTCTGGGCTCTCGCGGCGAATCGCCATGAGGGTCCGCACCTTGACCAACCGGGCGGCGATGAGGAAGACCAGGGCGCCGAGCACGCAGCGCGGAAGGTACTCGAGCGGTCTGGTGAGAAAGAGCAGAACGATCGCGACGATCGCTGCGGTTGCAAGCTGCGCCACCTGGCTTTGGGAACCGGCGCTTTCGACCATCGCGGTTTGCGTGGGACTTCCGTTGACGACGAAGGTTCCGCTCAATCCCGCCATGGCGTTTGCCGCGGCAAGACCGACGAGATCCGTGTTCTCGTCCAACTGCTGCCGATGGAGGGCCGCGTAGACCCGGGCGGTTGCAGCACTCTGGGTGATGATCATGACGCAGCACGATGCGGCGATGGGGATCAAAGGCGGAATATCCTTCCAGCTCAAGTCTGGGTGTCCAAGATGAGGAAGACCGCCTGCCACGGGTCCGATGATCGCAACGCCATGCCCGCTGAAGTTCCAGATTGCGCTCGAGGCCACGGCTGCGACAACCGCTATGAGCGCGCCCGGAACCTTAGACGCAAAGCGGTGAAGTAGAAGTAGGGTCCCTACGACGACGGCGGAAACGGCTAAGGTAGGCAGCTGCACTTCGGGCAGTCTTCTCAAGACTTCCGCCAATTGCAGGACGGTTCGGTGAGCGGAAACCGACACTCCCAGCATCTCTCCAAGCACCGCGATTCCGACCTGGAACCCAACCCCAGTGAGGAAGCCGACGAGCACCGTCTGCGAGAGGAAGTCGGCGATGAAGCCCAGTTTGAGCAATCGCGCCAACAGCAGGAACCCGGCCGTAAGCAGCGCGACCGCACCCGCCAGGGCTACATACCGTGCACTGGCTACTGGCGCCAGGCCGGAGACCCCACTGGCAAAGATGGCCGCGGTTGCGGAGTCGGCGGAAACCACCAAGTAGCGGGAGGAGCCGAAGGCCGCGAATGCCACGAACGGAAGCAGCAACGAGTAAAGGCCAGTCACCACGGGCATGCCGGCAATCTTGGTGTACCCCATGGCCTCCGGGATATTCATGGCCGCGAGCGTTAATCCGGCAAAGGCATCGCGCACGGCTGCTGCACGCTGGAATGGCCGTACACCTTGGAAGAGTTTAAGCACAGCCGAGCTCCAGAAATGCGAGTTATTGCAAGTCCGGAGTGTACCCTGCCGGGTTCATCTTCGACCTATCTCATGCGAATCTGCCACGCATCTCTCCAGATACAAGACTTACCGGGCATTACAAACATGCTCGTTCCGTTGACGGTTACGTTTGAGCAGAATTGCACAGTATTGATCTCCCCGTGGCGGGATACTCTCAGTGAGCGAAGGCATCGCTGAATTGTCTCGTTGCCCGAAAGCGCGGTGCTCCTGGACACCTTTGGCTATCTATTCATGTACCGCCCCAATCGCCGGTAGACTTGCGACATCGGAGTTATCTTTAGATTGCGGTCAAGCGAACAATGACGGTATCTGATACGAATCACGCCGCAGACGTCCCAACCGAAGAAGGCCGCCCGACGGGCGGTAGCCCAGCGGGGACCCCACCGCCCCCGGACAAGTCTCCAATTCCTGCCAAGGCGAAAGACCATAACATCCGCGTTTCCCCCGCGGTTCTCGATGCGGCGGCGAAGGACGGCGACGAACTGTTGCATTCCTTGCACACGACTCCCGAGGGCCTGACGCAAGCGGATGCCGAGGCGAGAGCACGCATCGCGGGCCCGAACGAAGTGGCGCAAGAACGCCGGCGCGGTTGGTTTATCCGCCTGTTGATCATCATCCGTAACCCGCTGGTGATCCTTCTGGCAACTCTCTCGTCGATATCCTTTGCCACGGGCGACGCGCGCGCCGGAATCGTGATGGCATGCATGGTGGTGCTCAGCGTCACGCTTCGCTTCGTGCAGGAAGCCCGGGCAGACGTGGCGGCGGCAAAGCTCAAAGCCATGATCCACGTGACCGCTACGGTCATTCGGGATGGCAACGCAAGGGAGATTCCGCTTAGGGATCTTGTGCCCGGAGACGTCGTCAAGCTGTCCGCCGGTGACATGATCCCCGGCGACGTGAGGCTGCTGTCCGCAAAAGACTTGTTCGTCAGCCAGGGCACGCTCACGGGGGAGTCGCTTCCTGTCGAGAAATTCCATGATCCCGACCCGCAGCCCTCGAATTCGCCAACCGAGCTGAAGAATACCTGCTTCATGGGAACAAGTGTTCAAAGCGGCACAGCCACCGCAGTCGTGGTCGTGACGGGAGTCAACACGTATCTCGGCAGCATGGCCGGCTCGATCACCGAGGAAGCGCCCCCAACCAGTTTTGACCGCGGACTCAGCCGCTTCACATGGCTCATGATCCAACTCATGACGGTCATGGTGCCTCTGGTCTTCCTCATCAACGGGTTTACAAAGCACGATTGGAAGAGCGCCTTTTTCTTCGCTATGGCAGTAGCCGTGGGCCTGACTCCCGAGATGCTGCCCATGATCGTTTCCGTGTGCCTCTCCAAGGGCGCGATCGCGATGAGCCGTAAGAAAGTGATCGTCAAGCGGCTCAATGCCATCCAGAACTTCGGCGGCATGGACGTGCTGTGCACCGATAAGACCGGCACGCTCACCGAAGATCGTGTCGTTCTCCAGCGGCACTGCAACGTAGCAGGACGTGAAACGGACGAGGTACTGCTCGACGGATACCTCATCAGCCACTTTCAGACTGGCCTCAAGAACCTGCTCGATACGGCGATTCTGGGTAGTCCGGATTTTCATCAACAAGCACTGATCGAAAAGTACAAGAAACTCGATGAAATCCCCTTTGACTTTACGCGACGCATGATGTCCGTACTGGTTGAAGACCCTGAAGGCCACGCAATCCTGCTTACCAAAGGTGCTCCGGAAGAGATCTTTCACCAGTGCTCTCAATTTGAGTTGGACGGGAAGCTGTCGCCCATGGACCCCGGGCTGATGAAAGGATTGCGCGACGAATATGCGAACCTCAGCAGCGACGGCTTCCGGGTTCTGGCCGTGGCAAGAAAGGAGCTGCCGGGAAAACAGGCCTGCTCCAAGGACGACGAATGCAATCTCGTGCTGAAAGGGTATGTCGCATTTTTGGACCCGCCCAAACGTACCGCCGCAACTGCAATCGAAGCGTTACACAAGCATGGTGTGGCCGTGAAGATACTCACGGGCGACAATGACCTCATCAGCCGCAAGGTGTGCAGCGATGTGGGACTTTTGCCCGATCCAATGCTGCTGGGCGAGGACGTGGAGAAGATGTCCGACACTGAGTTGGCGGACGCGGCGGAAACGACAACACTGTTTGCCCGCCTCTCCCCCGCTCACAAGCAGCGAATTGTTCGCGTCCTCCGGGGCAAAGGACATGTCGTCGGATTCATGGGAGACGGAATCAACGATGCGCCCGCGTTGCACGCTGCCGACATCGGCATCTCGGTCGATACAGCCGTGGACATCGCCAAGGAGTCGGCGGACCTGATCCTGCTTGAGAAAGATCTCATGGTGCTCGATGGGGGCGTGATCGAGGGGCGAAAGGTCTTCGCCAACATTCTTAAATACATCCGGATGGGGGCAAGCTCAAACTTCGGAAACATGTTCAGCGTGCTGGGCGCGAGCGCCTTTCTCCCATTCATCCCGATGGCTCCCATTCAGATCCTGACCAACAACATGCTTTACGACTTCTCGCAGGTGCCGATTCCCACCGATGCAGTGGATGAAGAACTAGTGGCGCGGCCGCGGCCCTGGAACATCGCAGAGATCAAGCGGTTCATTCTTTGCGTAGGACCCATCAGTTCGATCTTCGACTACACGACTTTCTTCGTCATGCTCTATCTCTTCAGGTGCTGGGATCCGTCACGCGCTCCGCTCTTTCAGACGGGCTGGTTCGTCGAGTCGTTGATGACCCAGACACTTATCATCCACATCATCCGTACAAACAAGATCCCCTTCCTACAGAGCCGCGCAAGCTTGTCCCTCACACTCACTACACTGGCCATCATGGCCTTTGGAGCTTGGCTCCCGTATTCGCCACTGGCCTCTTCGCTGGGTCTCGTGCACCTGCCTGGGCTTTACTGGCCGATCCTGTTGCTGACGCTACTTGCTTACTCGGGCCTCACGCAATCAGTCAAGGTCTGGTTGCTTTGGAAGAAATGGATCTAAGCTCCGGCCATGAGCACAATGGACGGATCGAAAGACTGTCCAGTGAAGAGTTGGAACTTCTGCTTTTAGACAGAGAGCGACCGAGGACCGGGACGCCTCGGAGTGGAATTACTCTCCGGCGATAAACCTCGACCTGAGCTTCACTGAAGCCTACAAGTGCCAAGGCGACGCAACTGTAGGGCTGTAACGGCCGGTTCGATGTTCGACGCCGCTCAGGGTGGTTATGAGGGTGCTCCACCCGCCTCTGAACGGATACGCTCTTCAAGTTCATGAGTTAAGGGCAAATTAGACTCATCTACACCGAGGCTGATAAGTGCCTTTCGAGTGTTGACGAATTTAACCAGCATCCTGAACTGAATAGGCTTCGAGACAACAGTCTGCCAGAGCGCCTTAACAAAGTCCGCGTCGGCCGCGATCTTGACGGCACTCGCTCGGGAGATTGGAGAGGATTGATCTTGCGCGGCCCGGGCCAATAAGTTCCGTACTTCTCATTGGCGGCGGGCTTCTTGACAGGCAAGTATCGCAGCCAACAAGACGCGGAGAAGGCCAAACGCGGGGCAATGGTGCAAAAGTACTTGAACGAGTGGGGATTCAGGGTGGTTGCTGCACTGGATGAAGTGGCGAATGCACAGTCATCGACTCCGGCGCGTGTGGCGCTGGCCTGGCTGCTTGCGCAGCCCGGAATTACAGCTCCGATTGCCAGCGCGACCAATGCGAACCAGCTTGCCGATCTGGTGGGAGCGACGAAGCTGAAGCTGGATACGGAGTCAATTCAGAAACTGAATGTGGTGAGCGCTCGAAAGGTTGAGGATCAACGATAATCAAGCATTCCGGGATTCATCGGAGAAAGAGGTCCCCGTGCGCCTGTTCACTACCGCTGGCTTTCCCCTGCTTGCCGTCGTTGTTCTTGGCGCGGGGTTCGCAGCCGCGCAGGTTTCCGCTCCGGCAGAGAAGGCCGCCCCCAGTCCCGTGCAGCACGGTCTGTTCGCACTCGATGAGGATCTGCAGGCGCTGGCCGAACGCGTAGGACCAGCGGTGGTGACCATCGAGGTCACCGGCCTGACCACGGTGCAGGACCCCAACACGCGGCAGACGAACTATATTGCAGCGGAGCAGTGAGTCGGCTCCGGCATCGTCGTGGACCCATCGGGATACATCCTGACCAATGCCCATGTCGTCGAGCACGCGACCTCCGTCGCGGTCCTGGTTTTCCGCCACCGTAACAAGCAGGCTGGCGGCATTGAAGATGCCCAGCGCTTTACAGCTAAGATTCTGGGGCGCGATATGCTGACCGATCTTGCGCTGCTCAAGGTGGAAGCCACCGACTTGCCGACGCTCAAACTCGCGGACTCCGATCGGGTGCATGTCGGCCAGCTTGCCCTGGCCTTTGGTAGCCCGCTTGGCCTTGAAAACACGGTGACCTTGGGCGTCATCAGCTCGACCCAGCGCCAGCTCAACAGCTCCACTCCTGTGGTGTATCTGCAGACCGACGCGGCCATCAATCCCGGGAACTCGGGGGGACCGCTGGTCGATATCAGAGGCGAGGTCATCGGCATGAATACCATGATCGCCTCGCAGTCGGGCGGCAGCGAGGGCGTAGGCTTTTCGATCCCTTCAAACACGATCCGCCTTGTCTATGAACAGTTGCGCAAGCAGGGACACGTGCGCCGTGGAGCCATCGGTATTCTCGCCCGGGCAATCACACCAACGATCGCCAGCGGACTCGGTCTCGGGCAGCAGTCGGGAATCATTCTCGAAGATGTGGAGCCAAATTCGTCCGCCCAACGCTCAGGCTTGTTCCCGGGAGACATTGTGCTCGCCGTCGATGGCAAGCCTTTTCAAGATCCGCGAGCCCTCTCGGTTTTGCTCTTCCAGAAGCAGATCGGCGATATCACGGCTTTCAAAATCCAGCGCGGCACAGAGGTCCTGACCCTGAACGTCCCAGTCACCGAGCGCGAGCGCGATCCGGAGAGCATCCTCGATCCCACGCAATCGGCTGACAACATCAT
>PKWK01000055.1:33000-36119 GCA_003133205.1 Granulicella sp.
CAACGCCTCACTCTTCGGACTGCAGCCCGGCGACGTGCTGCACTTCTTGAATCGCACGCCGCTCGATTCGCTGCAGACCCTGCGCACGGCCCTGGCTGGGTTGAAGCCCGGGGATCCAGTGGTCTTCAGTATCGAGCGCGGCGGACAACGGAACTACATTGCGTTTGATAACCCGGAGTAGAAGACTGTGGGAACCGTTGCTCGGCGTCGGTCACGTCACCCTGGATGACCTCCTTCAAAGTTCGGGTTTGCGGCAGGGAGTAGATAACGAATGCTATTGAACTCGCGCACGGGGCGTCGGATTCTGTAACAGTCCCTTTGGAGGGGAATTGACGTCTTTCCCGGGGATGAAGCAATGCTCCACGTACTACAGAAGGCGGAAGGAATAAGGATAAAAGTGAAGTCCGCCCTGTCGTAATGCCGCCCCTTTCTCAGGTCGAATCTGAGAGAGGGGATTTTCTTTGCTGCCCTCTGCGATCATCTCTGTTGTACCCACCGTCAGCTTCTACAAGCGGGCCTCTTTAGGGTTGTACGCAGCAAGCGGTTATCGGCTGCTGATCTTTGCTTAGTACGTCTGACGGCCTTTACTGCCCCGTCCGCCGCACCCGTAGGATCGTGCGCGTGCAGCGGCCCCGCGATACCGATCAAGACCTGCGCGAAATCGGCGAAGAGCCGTCTCATCAGAAGGGTATGAGGGCTGACCATGGGAGTGCTGGTTGCGTTGATTTTTGTGATTCATCTGACCTGGCTTGGGCTTGTGATCTTCGGGACGTTCTGGACGCGGGGACGGACGTTCTGGAGCGCCGTACATCTGCTTGCGCTGGTCTGGGGGATTGTGGTCGAGGTGGGGCCGTGGCCTTGTCCACTGACGCTGGCCGAGCAGTATTTCGAGGGCCGGGCCGGGCTGCACCCTAACCAGGGGAGTTTTCTGCTGCACTGCGTCGATTCGGTGGTATATCCGAATCTGCCCTATTGGGTGATTGCGGTTTGTGGTGTGGCGGTCTGCTCGATCAATCTGGGGATTTATCTCTGGCGTTTTCGGGTCTGGGTCCGGCGGGGGTAAGGTGTCTGGACCGACGATCAACGTAACGTCCGGAGCGCTAGTTCGCGACCCTACAAGAGGAGCAGACAGAGTCCAAGAGCAGAATGCCCAAACGGTATCGCAAATTCTCCAGCCTGAACGAGTTTCGGCCACCCCTGCGCATCGCCCCTTGGCACACGAAGGGAATTGGCCTGGGATGAAGGAGGCAATCGAATCCATCACCCGTCAGTACGCAGGATGGAAAACGTGGGGTTATGCTGTTGGCACAGGCGGAGGCACAATTATGATCGAGATCAAGTCGGTTCGCATGGAATTTCCAGCGGATGCCAACATCATTGTTGGTCAATCACATTTCATCAAGACCGTGGAGGATCTGTATGAAGCGGTTGCCACAACAGCGCCACAGGCCAAGTTCGGCTTGGCCTTCAATGAAAGCTCAGGAGCTTGCCTGACACGATTCGACGGGAATGATTCAGCGCTTCAGGAGACTGCCATAAAGAATGCCCAGGCACTGGCCTGCGGACATACCTTTGTGCTCGTCCTTTCGGCGGCTTACCCAATTCAAATCCTAAATGCCATTCGCAATCTTCCGGAAGTTTGTTCGATATTCTGTGCCACCGCGAATGCTGTTGAAATCATTGTCGCTCACACCGCCCAGGGCCAAGGAGTCCTTGGCGTGATTGACGGCGCGTCGCCAAAAGGTGTCGAAGGGCAGAATGACATTGCGTGGCGGCACGATCTCCTGCGCAAGATCGGCTACAAACGCTAACAGCCAGTAGTCAGGCCGTGACTTGCAGTCGGCAATATATGGAACCGATAGGCCCAACAATCACTGCAACTGGTGCGATTGATCCGTAAGGTGTGGTTGCGTCGGCGCAGTTTGAAACGGGGCGGTTTTGGTTAAGTGCGAATCGGTGGTGTCTTCCCGGCCGGTTGCAGTTTTACCGATGTGGTCCACAACCTGTAGTCTGCGGACCATTTGCTATCGCTGACGAGGCTCGCTGAAAACACGCCGCTTAGCTAACCGAGATTCGCGAGCCTTCTGGACCATCCGAATTGCGGTTGGATTTCAGCACTTCCGCTTTGAAAGGGTCAGTCCATGAGAGATG
Source organism: Granulicella sp. (assembly GCA_003133205.1). The sequence continues at coordinate 35,152 of PKWK01000055.1, forward strand.
TTCGCGGTCTTTGAACAGGCCGCGATCGGCCAGATAAAAAGCAAGGTCCGGACGGCTCAGGTTCTTCGAGAACGCTTCCTTTACTGTTTGTTGAGGTCATAGTTCATGTAGACGACGTGGGTCTGGAGATACTCCTCAAGGCCGTGCTTGCCGTCGGCGCCGCCGATGCCGGACTTGCGCCATCCGGCATGGAAGCCCTGCATGGCCTCGAAGTTTTCGCGATTCACGTAGGTTTCGCCGAACTTCAGCTCATTTGAGGCTCGCATGGCCACATCCAGACTGCGGGTGTAGATGGACGAGGTCAACCCGTACTCGCAGTCGTTGGCATACTCGATGGCTTCGTCGAGTGTCTCGAAGGTGGCAATGGGCAACACCGGCCCGAAGATTTCCCGCTGCATGATGCCGGTTTCCTGTCGGCAATGGGTCAGCACCGTGGGCTGGTAGTAGTAGCCGGTCTGGCTTTCGTAGTTGCCGCCGCATTCGAGCTTGGCTCCGTCCTTGAGCGCCTGCTCGACCGCCGCATGCACCAACTCCCGCTGCCGCTTGCTGACCAGCGGACCCATCTCCGTGGCCGCCGCAAAGGGATCGCCGACGACCGTCTGCCGCATGGCCGCCGTAATCTTTTCGATGAACTCTTTGGCGACCGACTCGTGGACATAGACCCGCTCGGCGCAGTTGCAGACCTGCCCGGTGTTGATGATGCGCGAGGCCCGGATGGCGCGGACGGCGAGGTCTATGTCCGCGTCGCCCATTACGATGGCCGGGGCCTTGCCGCCCAGCTCAAGCGAGACCTTGGTGACGTTGTCCGCCGCCGCATGCATCACGGCGACGCCGCCCTCTACGCTGCCCGTCAGGCTGACCATGCCCACTTTCGGATGGCTGGCCAGCGCTTTTCCCACGACCGATCCAGAGCCGGAGACGAGATTAAAGACGCCTTTGGGCAGCGACGACTGGGCCACCAGGCGGGC
>PKWK01000055.1:36134-42522 GCA_003133205.1 Granulicella sp.
CACGCCGATGGGCATCTTGTAGAGCAGGATGTTTTCGCCGGGGCGGTCGCTCGGGATGATCTCGCCCTCATAGCGCCGGGCAAACTCCGCCATGTAATCCAGGTAGTCGGCCGAGAAGTCCACCTCGGTCTGGGCGAGGGAGAGAATCTTGCCCTGCTCCTCGGTGATGACGCGGGCCAGAGCTTCGCGGTTGGCGCGAACCAGCGTGGCGATCTCTCGCAGGCAGCCCGCCCGGCGGATGGCCGGCAGTGCGGCCCAGTTCTTCTGCGCCTCTTCGGCGGCGAGCACAGCCCGGTTCACGTCCTCGACCGTGCAGGCTGGAAATTCGGAGATCACTTCCTCAGTTGCGGGGTTTACGACCGGCAGCGTATTGGAAGACGCCACAAATTCACCGTCGATCAGCATCTCATAGCGTTTGAGATTTGCCTCAGTTGCGCCCATGGCAAAAAAGTCCCTTCTCCCTACATCACCCCGGTGCGGGTTTCATACACCGACGGAGCCGGGTAGATAGTAGTTCTTTCCCCCACGAATGGGAATAGGAGAAGCTTCTCCAATAACGAAGCCGCCCCGGCGACGACCGGAAAAGAGCCGATTGCCGCCGGGGTTGGCCTGCATTCTTCGTTAAGGCACGGCGAGAGGTTAGTGTGCAACTCAATGTTACCGTCCGGTGCCTTTCAATGCTCCCATACGCCCCTGAAGGCAAGGGCTGGCCATCCTTTAAGTGGAACGCGAACGGTTTTTTCGTCTTGGCATGCGTATAAAGGAATGCCTATATTCAGATGGCTGATGTCATCCCGTAAGTTATTTAGAATGAATGAGTAAATGGTGGACGCGGCAGGGATCGAACCTGCGACCAGTCGATTAAGAGTTAGAAGCAGTCCGCGCGCTATCTATATTCATAACATCAACTTGTTCAATAACATACACTCGATTGCCCGCACGGATGGACGCTCTTCTATTTGCTCGTTTTGCTCAGTATTTCTCACGTTGTTGCACCGTGTTTCCCACAAAATTCCCACAGTAGTACGAAGCCTGTCGTAGAAGCCAGGTGCTCCGGGAGCTTGGCTTGCTGCGCACTGCTTTCCAGCCTCATAGCAGGTGTAACCTTACTTCCATGCCCGCCTCGCCTACACCGCCAGATCAGTTTGAGCAGATGTTTGCGGAGATGGATACTCCAGAATCGAAGTTGAAGTTCGAGGAGGACCATCGGTTTCTGCGGGAAGTGGTCTACGCAGGCCTTCGGGACTTGAACATCGGCTTTGACTCCCCGCAAATCGGTCACTTCTCTCCGGCTGACTTCCTGACCGTGATCGGTCGCTGCGAGTCCCTGCATGTCCGCGTGATTGGCATCGAGGTCTTCACAACTGATGTTAAGCCTCCGTGCAAGGTTGGGTTTCTCGAGGTCGAAATCTCTCCCGAAGACGGGTATGAGTGGGCGCGGCGCCTGGTGCAGAGGTATCAGGGTAAGCCCAACATTACCGTCTGCGCTACGTTTGGGGTGCCGTAACGCATGTGCGGTAGGACACGGACGCAAAGACTCCAGAGTCGTAGGCTTTAGCTATGCAACGTGGAATCGAGTCCAAGAAACCTCAATGTGACATGAAGCCACGGGACGCAGTAATCAGCTTCCAATGCTTCTCACCCAACTTCGTTCAGGTGCGCGAAACAATCGACGGCGAAAGCCTCCTTCATCAAGAAGTCCAACAACACCCCGATGTTGTGACCGAAATCGAAGCGAGATACATATTCTTTGCGAACGAGGCAGACATTGCGAGGAAACTGGTCGCGAGCGGTCGTTCCTGTGTCCTCAACGTCTACTTTCGGGAGGCTTAGCCTGCCTTCAGGTAGCCCAGATGACGCCGACTTGATGGCAGACGGAAGTGCTATTGAACAGGTGCAAGGTGTCCGAGATTCTGTAGGAGTCCTGATGGAGAGAATAACCTCTGGGGGACGAAAAAATGATCCACTGTAAGAACTAACATCGTTGTCCCTGCGTTCACATGAACCGCATCGGTACAACGAAACCCTTCTCTCAGGGGTCCACTGGGAGAAGGGGTTTTGCTGCTTGGCGCGGCTCCGGATCACCTTGGCAAATTGGCCCACCCCTGGACTTGCTGCATCCTTTACGACGCCGGGGAGATGACGCCTGTTGAAAATGGATAGCAGCCTTAAGACAGTATGCCTATACCTTCCAAGCCATGTAACGGAGACCTCAGCCAAGAAACGCAGCAGCTACTCTGCAAGAAAAGAAGCCGTGCGCGATGGGGTACCTACCGTTGTGAGGTATGCGGACGGAAGGTTGGCGTTCAGGAAGTCGGCGGGCAATGGATTGCAGAGCAGCACTGGCCTTCGATCGTGTATGTACCCAGAGATAAAGACGGGCGCACCCTGTAGACCCGCGAGTCGGCAATGTCCGCAACAACGAGCCCGGCTTGTGCGATACATACGAATGCCCACCGAACTCGGCGTGAGAGGAGATGCTCCATTAGAATCGGAACTGAAAAAGGGAGACTGTCAGGGATGCGATCCTTTTGTCGGTTCTTGCGCAGAATCAGGGCTTCATGCGTCTTTTCGATTGTGGCCTTCGGGGTGATGTCGGCGGGCATTCCTGCGGCCAATGCTGCGGGGCTGCTGGCGGCAGCAGGAGTTGGATCGGCGGGGTTGACGGAAGCGATGTCCCCGCAGAATGTGCCCTCTGCGCAGCCGCCGGTGCAGGAACCCGCGCCGATTGTACGACAGCCGCCGGAGCCACAACCTGGGCAAGCTCGCGGAACTCAGGAGCAGAATGCTGGTTCGCAGACGTTGCCGTCGAACTACGATCCCGCTTTGTTTCAGAAGCCTATCCCGAAGGATCAACTTGCGTTTCTGAATCAGTTTGCGGGAGCCCCTTCGGATCAGTTATATCGGGACAAGCAGTTTCGCAAGTTGATGCACAGCTTTGTTCCCGACTGCACGTTTCACTATGGGGTGGATAAGTCACTGTCCGACGCGCTCGACGAGGTGATCAAGGGCTCGAAGGAGCCGGTGCAGATTCGCGAAGGGCGATATGTGATGCTCTCCGGGCACCTGGGACAGTACCTGGCGGGCAAGGGATTTCTCTGGATCGATATGCAGGATGGGATTGGGCTGGGCGGGTTCTATTTCCATCCGACAAATGGCGAGCCGACGCCTTCGGTGAACATCTTCTCGAAGCAGGTGGTGAAGGAGAGGCTACTTGATTGGAGCGAACTGCCGCCAGCGTTTGCGGAGGACGAGGTCGAGTGGTCGCAGGAGGAGCGCCTTCCGCCGCTCACGACGCGGTACTTCATTACCGGCTCGAATAAGAAGATCCTGCTGGAGCATGATGAGGACTATTGCTCGCCCGTGGCTGGGCCGGGGTACAACGATTGCGAAAAGATGAATGCGGACGCATCGGACATCGACATGGATGCGGCTTCTTACTTGGAGCAGACGCACCATGTGACGAATGCGACCGCGTGGATGATCACCGGAGCGGACCAGGTTGCCTGGATCCAGGTGCGCGACACGACCTGTGGGGGCGTGCTGAACCCGCTTGGATGCCATATCCGGATGACGCGGGAGCGGACGCATGTGATCCTGCACGCGCCTCCGCCGCATCCAGTGGCGCATCCGGTTCATAGGTAGGGCACGTCATCAATCGCGCAATTAATTGCGGGCACTCCTGTGCCCGGTGCTGGATCCATTCAGTGCCGAGAGCGTACCACGGCAGGGACGCCGGTCGTCCCTTCGGCATGACCAGGGATGTGCCTGGTCCCGGCGAGAGCGTCTGCGTGAACGGGCGTTAGATGATGCGCTCGAAGAGGGCGACATTGAATTGTCGTACAAGCTCCGCCGCTCCGGCATGCACTCCGCCGCCGCCCTCAGAGCCTTTACAGCGCGTCCGTGAACGCCGGGCAGGGAATGACACGCCCGGGCATGCGATCGTGGATGGTGCTCATTGCGGCGCTGGCCTTTACGGTGATGATTGAGAAGCTCTGCAACCAGTCGCCAGCCGGATTCTTCCAGGCGTCCCACAAACCAGCGAGGGCATACAGCGGCTCGTCCCGTAGAGTGAAGCGGAAGGGTACTTTGTCGGGCTTGCGCCCCCACTCGTAGTAGCCGGAGACGGGCACGAGACACCGGCGCTTGTGCAGTGGGACGCGCCAGAGATCGCTCTTGGTGAGATTCTCGCTCCTGGCGTTGAAGGTGGAGCGTGTAGGATCAGGTCCGCTCGAGCCAAATCCGACCAAGCCCCAGCGCATGCCGACCAGCTCGCGGGCTCCGGTGTCGCGGCCCTGCCGGATGACGGGCTGGGTGGTACTGGGTGCAATGTTGTAGCCAGGCGGAAACGGCTCATTGGTTGCCGCAGGGGAATGGAAGTGGTCAACGATCGTCTGCTTGTCGGCGATTCGGTAGTAGCGCCCGCACATGCCGAAAGCGTACCACGGCAGGGCCCTGGTGTGGATCCCCACCCGAGTCGGGCCGATCAGCGTCCGGCAATCGGCTTCGATGAAATGGACGCCCATCACCACCCATAGTGTTGGAAGTTGAGCAAGACCGTGGTACTGCTCACCAGCCGCCCGTCCGTCTCCGCGTGATGGATACCTGTTGCTGTACGAGATGGCTGTCAGGGAAGCCCAGATACACCTCTGAGGGCCGGTAGCGGCGCAACTCTCCACATAGCGAGCATTGGACTACCAGATTGCCTCTGGGGAACTCCTGAGCGCCGGCTGGGATGCTGCGGGTGCATTTCTTGCACGTCACCACATAGGTGGTTGGCCTGACCGCTCCTTGTTGGCAGTAGTGCATTGACATGGGAGAAGAATAAGCGAATACTCAAAGCCTGTCATCCACAGATGTGGGGAGCTGACTTCAATCTCGCCGGTCGCCAAGCAATCGAGAAAGGTCTAACGATGGGCACGCGTAGCCTCGTCTTTGGTTTGGTGCTCTCTCGCAGTCCCGAGCGAGTGAAAGTGAGCCGAGTAACTCATGTTTTGTCTTCGATGGCAGACAATTTCTTCACTTGCTCTTGAATTTTTTTGCACTTGACCATCAGGAGATCAAAGGATTCGGCGTCTTCAAGAAGGAGGCCGTCTTCGAGCATCCGCTGATAGTCACCTCGCAGTGCATCGAGCGCATTTCCCTCGGGTACGATGGTGAGGCCGCTGTGCAGGTCGGCAAGATAATCGATCCGATTTCCAGCCGCGTCTTTCTCGGCGAAGAACGAATTCTTGTGGATCGCCACCGCTTCTGCAATGTTGCGTGCGGCCAGCGCGTTCACGAGGTGACCGGCTTCTTCAAGGCGAACGAGGTCATGAAAGTGCCGGGAAAACCGGTCACTCAGTCCTGCTCCGCCCTGTGCGCAATAGACATGAGCGGCGGTTGCCTTCTCCCAAAATATGCGCGAAATGTCCATCACCCGCGGACTCGCAACTGGGAATGAAACCCCGGAGATGTACTCCTCAATATCGCAGCGGACAGGGCGCACGCTGCTCGGCTCGCCGGTCGAACGAGCGCCGAATTCGAGCATGACCCTGGGAAGCGCGTAGCTGGACGCGGCGGCGACGGGTTTGTAATCAATGAATATGCACCCATCCGTGACGCGGCTTGTGGCCGTCGGAAGTCCGGCCAGTCCGGCTTGCACGATTGGGTGGGCGCTGTCGCGAAGCCATGCCGGGAGAAGTTCCTTGCGGATTTCATCCGACCATTTCTTCTCCTGGCTTCTGTTCGGTGGAATCGCGTCCAGGCCGTCAGGAGCATTCCCGACAAGTCGTGGCGCAAGTGCCCGAATGTCGTAAGTAAGGTCCACATCCTCGGAAAATCTGCGTATCGCTTTGTATGCTTTTGAGAGAGCGGTGCCGCCCTTGAACGCCAGATGGGAGCCAAGCGGAGACGTAAACAATGTCGAGAGCGACCAGACGACCCAGATGTCTTTCTCCAAGAGATGGGCAGGTCTGCCAGAGGCCGATGCCGCTACCTGGAGAGCCTCTTCCTGCTCTTTGGCGCTCAGATGGAAGAAGCTCTCAGGCATAGTTTTCTGTCCCACTCAGTGCGGTTGCCAACCAGAGCGGCAACCGTGAGCTTTGCTGGGATATGCGCTGGAATTCAGAGCGCGGGACTCTTGTCTCGATCTCCTTCAACGCCTGGTTGACCTTCTCCGGGCCAGCCCATGCGAGAGCGCGAATGATCTCCCCAGCGGGATCTTTGGCAAGGGTGAGTTGCCACGCCGGTACGTGTTGTAGATGGACGACCTGCTTGCCCAAAGTGAATTTGCGGCTCTTCCCAGAGGTTGAATAGACGGTTCGGGTTGGCACCTGCGTCGTCAATCCAAGAGCATTGGCAGAGCTGGCTCCCGAAGGGACGACGGTCTCTCCGCGCTGACGGGACA
>PKWK01000055.1:42614-42853 GCA_003133205.1 Granulicella sp.
GTTCGTTTTTTCGAGAATGGCTTCTGTGAGGCGCTCCATACGTCACCTGATCTGTCAGAAGTATACATCAACTTCTGACACTTTTGTTAAGCCTGAAATCCTAAAATTTGATGGCTATGCCCTGCATGAGACGCTCGGAAGCCATGTATGAGCGCCGGTGCAAAACTAGGCCATGTAGCGCCGCGTAAGCGGCGGTATGTGGCGGTGTAAAAGTAGGCCACCGCCGGGATTGGTTTCTA
>PKWK01000412.1 GCA_003133205.1 Granulicella sp.
ACCAGGGCCGCAGCTTCAAGGCCTATCGCGGAATGGGTAGCTTGAGCGCCATGTCGCAGGGCTCCGGCGAACGCTACTTCCAGAGCGCGGAAGACATGACCGAAGCCGCCAGCACCGAACGCCCCTCCGTCACCGCACGCGAATCGAACGGCTCCAACCGCCTCGCAAAGTTCGTCCCGGAAGGAATCGAAGGCCGTGTTCCGCATCGCGGACCGCTCGAAGCCATGGTCTACCAGCTCGTCGGCGGATTGCGCTCAGGCATGGGCTATCTCGGCTGCGGAACGATTGAAGAGCTTCAAACAAATGCGCGCTTCATCCGCATCTCCAACGCCGGCCTTCGCGAGTCGCACGTCCACGATGTCATCATCACCCGCGAAGCGCCGAATTATCACGCCGAATAAGCAACCTTTTGTGAACTCTGTCTTACGAGCGATATTCGCCCGGATGCATCGCGTAATTCTTTCCTGTGACATCGTTTCGCCGTAGTCTGGCAACCGATTAAGTCACAGATAACAAAAGCAGTCCAGTTTGGCATCTCACTTGCTTGAATACCGGTTGAACCTGTCAGGTTCGGTCGCAACTCTGCTTGGAGATACAAACGATGTCTGCTGCGCCCATACTGTTGAATCCGTCCCAAGTCACACGACCTCGCAGCGTGCGAATCAACATGCGAACCAAATGGTTGCCCGTGCTGCTGAGCCTGGTCTTCGTGTGCTTCACTTCCACCACCTTCATGGGAGGCTCGCATACTCAGGTCGTGGTCAACGCAGTCTGGAAGGCAGCCTTCGGAACTTGGCACTTTAACGAAACCGGACCCGTCAATGAAGTTCTCCGCAAAACTGGTCACTTCTTCGGCTACGGAATGATTGGGCTGTTCTTCCGCAACGCCTGGTACAGCACGGTTCGGGCTGTCACCACGATGCTGAGAAGTTGGCTCATGCCTTTCGCAGCGGGTCTCGCAGTTGCCTCGACATTTCTCATAGGTTGCCTGGACGAATGGCATCAAAGGTATCTCCCCGGTCGCGTTGGCTCCATTTGCGATGCTCTGCTTGACTCTGCCGGCGCGCTCTTCATCAACCTCATCGTCTGGGCAGTTGTTGTCCGCAGGCGCAGGAAAGTGCTAAGCGGATTGCAACTGGCGCGCGAAGCATGACAGCCTGAATCCACAGGCATCATCGCCAGAAATATGCGCGACGCGTGCGCGGCTGATAGCGTAGGAAGATGCGTCCAGTTTTCTTCCTCAAACCACAGCGACAGTGGGCACGCGACGATGCAGGCTGGCGCTGGTGGTTCAGCGTGTGGGCTCCGGTTGCGATCGCGATCGCAGTCATCTGCATGGAGTCGACGGGTACTTTTTCCGCGCAGAATACAAGCAGTTGGCTGCGGCCCATCGCCGAGCACTGGTTTGGCGCCATCAAGGACAGCACGTGGGAAGCCTTCCACCATTGCTTGCGCAAGACCGGGCATTTCGTCGGATACGGGACTGTAGGCTTTACGTTCCTTCGCGCATGGCTGCACACCCTCGACCGGCGCGGGCCGACAGAACTGCTGCCATTCCGCCTCGAGTCGTCGATTCTCGCCATCTTTTCGACCGCCATCGTCGCCAGCTGCGACGAATTTCACCAGTCGTTTCTGCCCAATCGCAACGGTACGCCGGTCGATGTGCTGCTCGACACCGCTGGCGCCAGCGTGCTCTGCCTGCTGGTCTGGCTCGTCTGCTGGCGCAAGCGAACTCGCGTGGAAGATTGGTAGCGCGCGAGGGCTCTTACGAGCTCAGCGCCGCTTGCGTCGCGTATCCAGTGCCATCGCATCGAAGCGATGCCGCAGCGAAAAGCCAGATCGCTCGTAGAGCCTGACAGCCTGATCATTCGCTTCCGTCACCGTAAGCGTGATGGCCTCGAAACCCGCTGCCAGCAGCGTTTTCGCACTCCGCCCCAGAAGCAAGCGGCCAAGTCCCCGGCCGCGGAACGCCGGCGCGATGCAGAGCTGAGTAATGTGCGCGACCTCCGGAGCGACGCGCGAACACAGCACCATGCCGACCAGCGAACCGCTTCGCCGATCGCGCAGCATCCAGGAGAATTTCGCTTCAAAGACGCCGCATCCGGGAAACCGCACGATGTTGTGCAGAAAGCGCAGGGAACCGTGCAGCGTTCGGTACTGGTCGTTGATCTGGGCATCCGCGTGGCCCACATAGCATGCGTAGATCAGCTCGCCCGCTGCCTGGTAATCCTGTGCAGTCCAGGGCGACAGTTCTAACTCCGCCGGAACTCCCGGCGAAGATGCTTCAAGCGCAGGCAAGGCCGTAGGTAAAACGTCGATCGTCCCGCGGAGGTCGCATTCCAGAAACAAGCGCGGGTAGATTGTGAACTCCGGACCCGTAAAGAGGTCGGCAAACTCACCTGCGTTGAACAGGAGAAGTTGCGACTCCACGCGATCGACCGCGGGCGAGTGCCGCAGCATTTCCAGCACATGGACCAGGAGCACGCGGGTCGTCTCGGCGTCGCTCATCGTTCTGTGACCTGCGGCAAAAGCATCGCCGATCACCGCTTTGTGTCCTTCGTAAACGCAGAAGGTGTAACCGCAAACGCGCCCTTGGTCGAGCGCCACGAAACCGTGCAGGATGCGTGATTCCAGATACTGCAGCAGCAACTCGGTCGAGCTCGTGTAATCCCAGCGCAGGCGCTCGCGCCACACTTCAGCCTCACGCTCCAGCAAAGGCCGCAGTTGACGTGCGGAGAAATGCCGCAGGTCGAGGACTTCGATTTGAGAGGCAACCGGCAAACTGGACATACAACCCGACCTACACTTCGACTTCAATTCCGATCCAAAATACCTGTCGAGGATTACAGGCGTCGAGCTTTATCGCACACCATGCGCGGAATAGCGCTCAGAGCCCTACCGCTTTTGGTAGACCTTATACACTTCCAGACCCTGCGATTCGTAGAGGAAAAGCGGCTCGTAAACGCGGCCGGCGAGCCAGTGATCCAGTTGGGCCGTCTCGCTCGCCGGAATCACCAGCAGATGCGCGTCCGCGGGAACGCCGTCCTTGTCGTAATTGATCGGCTCCTCGTTGCGATAGAAGGCGAGGCCATAGATCATGTCGCGCTTGACGTCGTGAACCGCGACCGGCCGCACATCGGGAGCCTGCTGCTGCATCTGGCGCGCGAGCGGTCTGGCGGAATAGTTCAGGTCGAGGTCTCTGCCGTGGAAGCCGAGCAGGAACACCATCGCAGCCAGTACCGGAAACAGCGTAGCGTTGCGCACATGCGCGATACCTCCGACGCGGATCGTCTTGACCACGGCGAAGAACACAAGGATCGCCGCTGCGCTGGCGCACACGAGCCAGGTTGCCGACGGCACAAGCGTCTCGTACAGCATGTGCTGCGGCGCCAGCACGATCACGAAGGCCACTAACGCGCATGCGGCCGCGTGCGACCAAAGCAGCCACTTGGGCAGTCCATTCCGGCGAATGCGGTTGAGGTAGTCGCCGGTGAGAATTGTGACTGGCGGAATTGAGGGCAGGATGTAACCGGGCAGCTTCGACTTGGAGCAGGTGAAGAAGACGATAGGGAAGAGCGCCCAGAGGACGAGGAACTCGGGGAAGGCATCTCCCGCGCGGAAGTGCCCGAGATAGCGCTTGGGATTGACGCGCACCTTCCACTCGTCGATCGAATCGCTCATCGCTGCGACTACGGCGCGGATTGCAATCACTGTCCAGGGCATCAGTCCTACGAGCAGGACCGCGAGGTAATACCAGACTGGCTGGCGATGCTGGTAAAGGTTGGTGGCAAAGCGCTCGAGATTGTGCTCGACGAAGAAGGCATGCACAAACGTCGGGTTTTCCCGCTGTACCGCGATATACCAGGGCAGCACCATCACCAGATAGAGCAGGACGCCCGGAATCCAGATGGTGCGGCGAAGCGCCGACCACTCGCGCCGCAGACCGAGGAATAACAGGATGATGCCGAGCGCGAGGAACGGAGCGACGGGTCCTTTGGCGAGCGTCGCGGCGGCTCCGAAGAAGTACAGGTCGAAGAGCCAGAACTTCTTGCCCGTCTCGTACCATGCGTACCAGCCGAGCATTCCGATGCAGAACGGAGCGGCGAGTTGCATGTCGGTGGAGGCGCCGCGGGCGAAGCCGACGATGGCAACGCAGGATGCGGTGATCAGCGCGGCGTCGAGCTGGCCTCCAGGGCGGAAACGCCGCATGTGGAGGAAGATCATCACGATCAGCAGGAATGCGCCGGAAGCTGCAGGCAGCCGCGCCGACCAGTCGGATACGCCGAACTCCTTGAAGAAGCTCATTGCGCGCCAGTAGTAGAGCGCCGGCTTCTCCAGCCACGGATGTCCATAGAGGATCGGGGTTACGGTTCCGCCGTCGAGGCAGCGGAAGGAGTTCTCGATGTCCTTCGTCCTGATGCTGTGCGGGAAGATCCTCGCGTTGACCTGATGGCAGATGTCGGAGTGTGCGTTGAGCATCTCGCGGGCGATCTGCGCGTAACGCGGCTCGTCGGCGCCGACCAAGCCGACCTGATCGCCGCCGAAGATCGGGACCAATCCGTAGAACAGCAGGAAGGTCGTGACCACGAGGAGGACGACGAACTCCCACGGTGACTCGCCGCGGAGGCTCTGGATTTTGGCGCGCATCCAGGCGACTGGAGCATGGCGTTTTGTTGCGCCGGATGCGGCGGGTTGTGGAGATTCAGTCAATATATCCATCAGCGACGAGACTGGATTAGCCAGTCTATTAAGCCAGACAAGGCTACCAGAGTCTTCCTTCCTTCGGCGTGTTGGGAAGTTTCTGCGCTGGCGCTGCGATGGGCTTCAGTATGTGGGTCATGACTGCGGCTCGGAGGGCTGCGGTACGACGGTTTTGGCGGCGCTGGCCGATTTTTCGTCGCGCTTCTTGTCGCGCTTGCGGGTGCGGGCGAGCAGTTCGTCCATTCGGCCAGTCATTCTCTCGGAACGGTCGATGGCGAAGGTCAGCTCGGGCACATGGCGAACGCCCATGCGATCGCGGATCTGGGAGCGGATGAAGCCGCGTGCGGTCATCAGGCCGGCGAGCGTGGAGGCCTCTTCGACTTCGGTTCCATGGACAGCTACGAAGACGCGGGCGCTCTTGCCGCCGGGCGCGAGAACGACGTCGGTGACGTAGCTGGGGGCGATGCGCGGGTCGGAGAGCTCACCTTCGAGCATGGCTCCGATCTCTTCGGAGAAGGTGCTGGCGACGCGGTTTCGGTGGTAGATTCGTGCTCGTTGTTCATCCATAAGGCATCTTTCATCTCTTCATCGAACATTCAAGGATAACAAAGGACAAAAGCAGATTCCCTTCGGGAATGACAAACGGAGGTCATTCTGCGAGGATTTCGACCCAAGAGTCGACGATTTCGGCTCCGAGCGTGTTGGTAAGGCGGTGGATGGCGTCGTCGAGTTCCTTCATCTGGCCGGTTAGATAGGCGTGGGAGCCGGAGATAGCGGCGATTCCCAGCGTGGCGCGATTCCAGAGGTTGGCGTCGTCGAGTTCGGCGACAGAAACGTTGAAGCCGTGGCGCAGCTTGTCCTTGAGTGAGCGGAGGACCTGGCGGCGATCCTTGAGGGACTGCGCGTGCGGGATGGAGAGTTCGACGGTGAGTTTGGCGATCGGCATTGTAGGGACAGTGGTAAGTGGTTAGTGGTAAGTGGTCAGTTGAAGGCGCCGAGTGGTGGTACCCCCCGGGGTGGTATAGGTAACTAGCTTTGAATCAATGGCTTGTCAAATTTGCTCCGCGCAAATATTTCATTCCATTGGAGTTATTGGTAAATATTTCAAAACATTGAAGTTACGTACGCCTTCCATGGCTGGCTGGAACGCGCGCGGTTGTTCGTTCTGTGATTTGCCCCTACTTAAATTATACGCTTTTGGATGGGTGATTCGGCCAACTATTCTGCGTGATGAAAGGCTCGTGGATACTGGGGATTCGCGGTTTTCGACAGGCTGGGGGGCTTGACAGGATCTTGAGGGGAAGGTGGTCAGCGGGATAGAGAACTAAGCCCACGATAGGCGCGAGAAAACCGCGCCGATCGTGGGGCACCCAAGTTTATGGCCCGATCGAGAACCGTCTCAGGGGCGGGATGTGGGGCCTCGGATGTGGCGAGAATGGGGCACCCGGGTTCTCGACGGGGTTTTGATTGACAGGGGTGTGTTGGGTTGGATAAATTGCCTTGCGAGCCTGAAACTGTTTCTCCCTTGCAAGCCTGCTCCTATCTTTATCCCCCCAGCCGAACTGCAGTTCAACTGCAAATGACCGACATCCTGTGAAGAGAGGTATCTAATGTCCGTCCTCCGTGTCTCCCGCCTGTGCTTGTTCTCCGCCCTTGGTTTGCTTGCGCTAGTCCTTACTGGCTGCGCGTTCAACGGCGGCTCGACCGCGATCGCGCCAGTAGGGAGTGGAAGCACAAATGCCGGCTCCGGTACGGCGCGCGTCGCTCTCGGCGGCAAGGTATATGGCGGACAGCAGCCCATTAGTGGGGCAGCGGTGACTCTGTGGGCCGCGGGCACGAGTGCCAGCTATGGCACCGGGGCAACCTCGGTTGCGACTACCACGACAGATACGAACGGAAATTTCAGCTTCAACACTGCAGGCGTGTCCCCTTGCACCACGGGGCAATATCTCTACATCACATCGGTTGGCGGAGATCCAGGCGCTGGAACCAATCAGTATGCCGCGCTGATGGCCGCGCTGCCGACGCCTTGCGGTCCGGGGACTGCAAGCACCTATGTCGTAGTCAACGAGGTTACGACCGTCGCTTCGGTGACGGCTTTGCAACAGTTCATGAGCATCACGCCCGGGGGTAGTCCCGCGTGGACTATCGGCGTGCCTGCGGCCAACGTCACTGGGTTGGCCAATGCCTTTCTGCAGGTTGGGAATCTTGCCGGCATCGCGACAGGTACGTCGGGTCCCACGACTGCGACCTCCACGATCAATAGTGTCACCTACACCACTACGATTACGCCGGACTCGACCAAGATCAACACGCTCGCCGATATCCTCGGAGCTTGCATCAATACCGCCGGGAGCAGCGTTTGCACCAGTCTGTTCACGGATACGACGCCTGGAAGCTCTCTCGCGCCGACCGATACCATCCAGGCGGCATACTATCTGGCGACCAATGCCGGTGGGTTGAGCTTGCCCGCGCATGGGGCTACGCAAGGGGAGCCGTACTATCTCTGCAATACGTACGTCACGGGGACGGCTCCCTTCCAGCCGTCTGGCGCATGCAGCAGCGGCAGTACTACGTATCCGACGGACTGGGCGATTGGCGTCTCGTGGTCGACCAGCAATGGGACGGCAACGGTTGGGACCGCGACCCCGTACAGCCTCGCCATCGATGGAGGGGGCAACATCTGGACGGCTTACAGTTGCGGCGCATCGAGCACGAGTTGCACGGACACTGCAAACGACACCACCAACGGGCCGGCGTATGTCACGGAGTTCAATCCGCAGGGGCAGGTTCAGTTCACCCCGGTCAGCAGCACCAAGATGACGGCGGGGCCAGGTCTGACCCCCGGAATCACCGGCTCCACTTACGCGCTGCTGGCCGGAGCACCATTCTCGCTCGCTATCGATACCGCAAACAACGCCTGGTTCGACAGCTACTCGGGGGCTAACCCCCTGACCCCGGCTAACTTAGGAGGCGTGGTCACGGAGATCGCGCCAGGCGGGGCTTCCACTGGCTACGTGATTGCAGCGTCTAAGCCCGGAGCGATGGCGATCGACGGCGGCAATAACAATCTTTCTGGACGCTGCGCCGTCGTATAACGCGGGGAATCGGTATTACCTCAGCGAACTCGAGTACAAATCGGGAGCATATTCAACCCTTGACCAGGGTCTTGGGAGGCAAACGTCTATCTTCAGCGGCGTTTGGGTCGACTCGCTTGGCTATGGATGGAGCGCCGATTCCAGTGCCAGCAAGTGCGGATCTCCCACCGGTACTATCTACAGGGCAACCACCGCGGAGATGGAAACTGCCGCGACCACGGACGATGTGACGAACGTAATAGTGTGTCCCGTTTGGACCGGTGCGGCCGATCCGACCGGCGGCGCGTTCTACGCCAACGGCAGTCTTTACCATTTGTCCATCAGCGGGGGGACCGCTACGAAGATTGCTCCCGTGATGGTGACCGAAGCTGCCGGTACGGGCACGACCAACGGAGGCCTGGATGGCGGCGCCGGTGCGGTCGTCGACGGTTTAGGTAACGTGTGGGTCGCGAACGGCGCTGGCGGAGTCTCTGCGTTCTCTTATAGCGGCACAGCGTTCAATCCGCTATCTCCCGCCGGAACCGCGACCGTTCCGGTGTACGGCTTCGGCAGTAGCTACCTGAGCGGGACTCACCCGATCAATGTTGCCACCGATGCCTCCGGCAACGTATGGATTGGCACCCAAACCACGAACCTGTGGTATCTGGTTGGCATTGCCGGTCCTACGGTTACGCCAACGTCGACCATGCTAAAGACTAGTTTTATTGGTGCAAGGCCGGGTGCCCAGAAGTTGGTGACGCTGACCCCGACGCTGACTTTCAATGGCCTGGTGTCTGTGGGGCAGCCGCTGACGGCGACGCTGACGAACACGGGCCAGTTTGTGGTGAATATCAGCGGAGTGACGATCGGCGGCACCAACCAGAGCGACTTCGCTGTGACCGGCAATACCTGTGGGGCCACGCTGGCCATTGGCGCAAACTGCTCGATTACGGTGACCTTTACATCGGCCGTGGCGGGCACTTTCTCCGGGTTGCTGAATGTGGCCAGCGATGCGGTAGGCAGTCCGGCGTCTTCCGCGCTGGCTGGCACGGCGTCCAACTCTGTGGCACTGAATCTGGCGGCAGGCACGAGTTCTCCGCCTACGGTCCCCTCGATCACGTTCCCCAGCATGGTGGCGGGCGGCGTGAGTCCGGCGCAGGTCGTGGTGGTGACGAATTCGGGCGCGGTGCCGCTTACGCTGGCGCTTGGGATGAGCGGTACTGGCGCGAACCTCTTCAGCCAGACGACGACCTGCGGGAGTTCGCTGGGGGTCGGGGCGTCGTGCAACATCTCGGTTACGTTTGGGCCGAAGGTTGCGGGGAGCTATTCGGCGGCACTCAATCTGACCGACAATGCGGGCAGCGGCACGCAGGCGATCTCCCTGTCCGCTACAGCGACGCCGTTCACGATCACGATCAACACCACGAGTGCGAGCGATTGGAAGATTGATAACGGGGCGATCTCGATCGACTGGAGTTCGACGGGTGGAAATATCTTTGGCCTGGTGATGGACGGATATACGGACCCACTGACGGACACGACCGGCACGCAGGGGTTCTATATGGACAACGCCGGGTTTGGCAGCGGGGGGGCCACGTCGACTTACACGATGGGGCCGGGCGGTTCGTATCTGGACTGGTCGATCACGACGCCTTCGAGTGCGACGAATGCCTATACGTACAGCGAACACTTTGTGGTTTATCCGAACGATCCGGGCTGGCACGTCTACTTCGTGGCGAACCATGCGACTACGGATATTGCGGGAGGCATTGGGCAGGTACAGTGGGTGTTCCGCGACAGTCTGACGCAGTTCACGAATACGTACGAGGTGGATCCGAGCGTGAACAGCCCGGGCGTGACGACCCTGACCCTGCCGGCCAACAACGAGATGTTCTCCCCTGATCCGGGACGCTCGACGGTGTCGGACGCCACTACGGACCTGCACGGCTTTACTGACCTGCCGGCCAACTGGACGCGCCAGTTCTATACCAAGTACGACCATGCGGGGTATGAGTATCTGCACCAGGCGCATGGGCTGTTCGGTTCGACGTACGGCGTGTGGACGGTGTTTCCGAAACAGGAGACGATGGTGGGCGGGCCGACGAAGCAGGACCTCTACTTTACGGGCAACCTGAACATGATCGAGGCGTTCTCGAACCATGAGGACAACGGGCTTACGCTGAGCACGCCGGCGGGGACGGCTTCGTCGCGGCTGTTTGGGCCGTTCTATGTCCACCTGAATACGTTTGGGCAGGCGTACAACCAGTCCGGCAACACGCTGCAGACACCGGCGGACATGTACGCGGACGCGCTGCAGGCGAGTGCGGCGCTGGTGCCGTCGTACGACTCGGAGACGCAATTGACGGCAGCCGGGTACGTGCCCTCCACGGGACGCGGGTCGGTATCGATCCAGGTGAGTGGAGTGACCGGCGCGGCGAGGACGGCGTGGGCGGTGCTGAGCAATCCGAATAAGAATTTCGAGTATTCGTCGCAGGGCATGCAGTACTGGGCGGACATCAGTGCGACCGGGTCGGCGACGATCAGTGGAGTGGTTCCCGGGACGTACCGGCTGAGCGTATATGTGCTGGGTCAGTGGGGCGAATATCGCCAGGACGGCATTGTGGTAACGGCTAACAGCACAACGACGGTGCCGACGGTGACGTTTGTGCCGGAGAGCTTCGGGACGCCGGTGTTCACGATTGGCACGCCGGACCGGTCGTCGCATGAGTTCCTGCACGGACACTTTGCCAATGGGAATGACGACCGCGAGTTCTGGGGCGCGTGGAACTACTGGGCGGACTTTGCGGCAAACAACGGCGCGGTGATCTACAACGCGACGGACGGACCGGCGGGGAGCGCGACCAACGATCTGACGAAGTGGAACTACAACCATCCGGGCAACAAATTCGATCCCGGCTTGTTTGGCGGCGTCTATAACCCGTCGGATGACACGACCGACGGATACATCTACGCAATTCCTGCGTATGTCGCCGGGCTCACGGGGGCCAGCGGAACGAATGGCGTTACAACCCCGGTGCCAGCATGGCAGGTCCACTTTGCGACCCCGGCGAGCTTCAATTCGGAGGCGTATGTGGTGTTGTCGGTGGCGGTGGCGTGCGCCGAGGGCAGCTACACGGTGAATCTGAACGGGCAGCCGCTGGTATGGCACTTCACGAACGCGAGCGACTGCATGGTACGGTCGGGACTGTCGGGGTACACGCAGTGGTTTGCGATGCAGTGGCCTACGAGCGCGCTGACGCAGACGGCTGGCGCGGACAACGTGATTACGATCTCGATCAGCCAGACGAGTGGCTCGGAGGATGATGCGTTGCGCCTTGAGTTGACCAACAATACGTCGAACCCCACCGTTACTGGTTGGAACGACTACACGTGGGTCATCGGGACGGGCTCCCCAGCAATCCCCCCCCTCCCCCCAAATTCGTCAGGCCTTTATAACAACGACGCTGTCCCCAACCCATAGAGTGCTTAGTCCCACATTCTGCCTGCAAGACCATTTAGCAAGGAGGATGTGGGATACAGATTTCGACAACAGGGCGGGGATGCGAAGATGGTTTCATGATCTCTCAGGCGAACTGTACAGCGTCTACTCCGATGGGGGCGAACCTGGTGTCGGAGATGGGTGTCGCGGGTGGTGGCGCGACGTTTCGGGTGTGGGCACCGCGAGCTACGGCCGTGTATTTGAACGGGGTGTTCGGCGGGGTGAGCCGGGTGGGGCAGACCGACGCCGAGTTGATGGTGAAGGATGCGAATGGGTACTGGTCGGGATTTGTAGCCGGCGCGGGCGAGGGGGATACTTATCGGTTTTATGTGGTGGGGGAGGGATCGAGCGGGTATAAGCGCGATCCGTACGCGCGGGAACTGGCGAATGATCCGGCGCTGCCGTTTCCGGTGTGTGCGGCGGTGATTCGGGGGGCGACCAAGTATCCGTGGCACGATGCGGGATTTCGCGCGCCGGACTACTCGGACATGGTGGTGTATCAACTGCATATTGGGACGTATGATCCTGCCAGCCCCAGCCAGCGAGTTGACGGGGGCCCCCAGGTCGCGGCGCCGGGGTGGGCGGGAACGTTTCTGGATGTGGTGATGAAGATCGAGTATCTGGTGGCTCTGGGGGTGAACGTGGTGCAGCCGCTGCCGGTGTACGAGATGGAGGACTCGCCGTCGCAGGGGTATCCGGGGCTGGGGTACCAGGGGTCGGATCTGTATTCGCCGGCGATCGACTATGCGGTGTACCACGAGGCGAATCCTGTGCCTTATTTGAAGACTATCAACCGGTTGCTGGCCGCGAAGGGATTTGGGCCAATGACGCGGACCGACCTGAGGCCGGCGTACGCGCAGTTGAAGGCGATGGTGGACCTGCTGCATGTGTACGGGATCGCGGTGGCGTTCGATGTGGTGCACAACCATGCGGGGGGATGGGGGCAGACGTATGCGGTTCCCGAGGCGGTGGCGCCGGGAGGCTTGCTGCATGGGGATGATTACAGCCTTTATTTCTGGGACCGGGCGAAGACGGCGGGGGCAGATGGAAACTATGACAACAACCAGAGTTTGTACTTTACGGACCAGGGGTTTGTGGGCGGGCTGTCGTTTGCGTTGTGGAACGCGGATGTGCGCGCGTTTCTGCTGAACAACGCGCGGTTTCATGTGGAGGAGTTGCATGCGGACGGGTTCCGGTATGACGAGATCAGCATGCTGCTGGCGATGAACAAGGCGAGTGGGTGGGAGTTTTGCAGGGAGGTGACGGGAGCGGTGCGGGCGACGAATCCGCGAGTGTTGCAGAACGCGGAGTACTGGACGGGGGAGTTTGGCGCGCCTGCTCCGCTGATGGTGGCGGGGGTGGACGAGGGAGGGCTGGGGTTCGACGCGGTGCAGCATGATGGGCTGCGGGAGGCGATACGGACGGCGGTGGGGCAGGCGGCGCAGGGTGCGGGCGCGTATGTGGGGATGAGCGGGATCGCGATGGCGATGTGGCCGACGAACTTTGCGCATGCGTGGCAGACAATTCCTTGCGTGGAGAATCACGACATTGTGAAGCTGGGCGAGCAGCCGAGAGTGCCGGCGCTGGCAGATGGGGCGGACCATCGCTCGTGGTACGCGCGGAGCAGGACGCGGGTGGCGATGGCTCTGCTGCTGACTGCGCCGGGGATTCCGCAGCTGTTTATGGGGCAGGAGTTTCTGGAGGACAAGCCGTGGTGTCCTGATCCGCGGACGACGGCGCATTTGATCTGGTGGGGAGGGATTGCGCCGGGGGCGAATGGGAAGGCGGTTGATCCGGCGATGGGGGATCATCTGCGGTTTACGCAGGATGCGGTGCGGCTACGGAATGCGCAGCCGGGGTTGCGGGGCGAGGGGCTGAATGTGTTTTATACGAGCGATGCGGACCGGGTGATCGCGTTTCAGCGGTGGGTGGTGGGCGGGGGGCAGGATGTTGTTGTGGTGGCTACTTTGAGCGAGTCGACGTGGTGGGGATATCGGGTTGGGTTTCCGAGTGCGGGGCGGTGGGTGGAGGTGTTCAACAGCGATGTGTACGACAACTGGGTGAATCCGATGTGCGCGGGGAATGCGGGTGGGGTGGATGCGGAGGGTGTGCCGATGCATGGGCTGGCGGCGAGCGCGAGCGTGGTGATTCCGGCGAATGGGGTGGTGGTGTTTGTGAAGGGGTGAGTTGTGAGATAGAGCTTATTGAATCACTTGCTTGGCAATCTCGCTAGCCTCTCGAATGTTCTCCTCCCTACCCATGAATTCGAAGAAGTAGCGAAAGTTAGAAGAGAAACAGACGATGAGCAGCGTATCTGAAGGTTTCTTGCTTTCACTCGAACAGAGCAGACTTGCTGATGTGAATGGATAGGTTAGATCTTTCGGGGCACCTCCCGAATCGGAGATGCTGAAAGCGTGAAGCAGCCTTAACCGCTGTTGATCAGTTAGCTTCGAGTCAGGTCCGTGATCGTGGACGCTCAAGGTAGTGTCCCAGAGGCCCGAGAATGTGATTGCGGCTGAAGGCTTCCTCAACACGAGTCCGCCACCCTCTCCAGAGATCCATCGAAACGGAAGCTTCACCGGCGTGCGATTCTCGTAGCGAAATTGTGGGTTCTGCATCCACTTTATTGAGGATGAAAAGAACGGATAGAAGTAGATGGTTCCGGCGCAGCAAAGTGCGAGCAGGAAGTAGAGGCTGCGTTTTCGTGTAAAAGGTGTTGGCATCCTGTGACCGGCTTTCGAAGCCGGAACCGGTTCGCTGAAGAGTCTACAACCCCCCTTCGTCGAAAACGCGAAGGATGGGCCACCCGGGGGGGGGCGCGTTGGGTCAGGGAAGGCGGTTCGCGCGGGGCGCGAATAACCCACCCTTTGCGAAGAGGCTGCGAAAGGATGGGCCACTCGGATTTGTGGCGGAGGGGAAGAGAGTATTCCCACGATAACCGACGGACTTACGTCGCGCCGGTGATCATGGGGCACCCAGGGTTGTTTTGTGAGAGAGTGTTGCGATGTGGTTTTTGTGAGGAGAGGACGATGGCTCGATTGATGGTGCTGTACCGGACTCCGAAGGATGCGGCGGCTTTTGACAAGTACTACTTTGAAACGCATGTTCCGATTGCGCGGAAGCTGCCTGGGTTGAAGAAGTATGAGGTGAGCCAGGGAGCGGTGGGGTCGCCTGCGGGAGACTCGGGAGTTCATCGGGTTGCGATTCTGCACTTCGACGACATGGCGGCGATTCAGGCGGCGTTTGCGAGTCCGCAGGGGCAGGCGGCGGTGGCGGATGTGCAGGTGTTTGCGCCGAATGAGGGGGATGCGCAGATTCTTCTGTTCGAGACGCGGCAGTTGTAGGTGGGGTTGCGGGTGAGAACCCACATCTCAGAGTCGAGATGTGGGGCACCCGATTTGTGGGGAGACGAGGGAAGGCGGGCGGTTCGCGCGGGGCGCGAATGGGGCACCCGGGGTGGTGGCAGGGCTGAAGAGAGTAGTCCCACGATAACCGGCGGACTGGCGTCCTGCCGGTTATCCCTTCGACTAGCTCAGGGCAGGCTATGGGGCACCCAATGCTGCGGTGGGAAGAATAGAAGTACCTTGCGTGGTTCATTCGGGGGCTGGTGTGTTTCAACGCACAGGGTGCGATGTCAGAATTGAGCAGTCGATGAGCCGCTGAAAGCCGCACCGAGAGCCAAGAATCACTCCAGTGAGCAGAAACGCTTGCCGGAGACTCCGACAATCGGCGCATACAGGGCGCGTAGTCAGCGCACATATTTCTTAAGGGAGCAACAGCCAATGTCCGAGCACGCAGACGATCTCCGCATTCATTATCAGGACGAGGCGCCGAGGGGCGCGCGCATCAAGGTGATTGGCGTGGGCGGCGGCGGGAATAACGCGGTCAATCGCATGATCGCGGCGGGCGTGGAGGGGGTTGAGTTCATCTCGGCCAACACGGACGTGCAGGCGCTGCAGTTGTCGAATGCGCCGATCAAGCTGCAGTTGGGCGTGAAGCTGACGAGCGGGCTGGGCGCGGGCGCGAATCCGGATGTAGGGCGGAGAGCGGCGCTCGAGGATTCGGACAAGATTATTGAAGCGCTCGAGGGCGCGGACATGGTGTTCGTGACGGCCGGGCTGGGCGGAGGCACGGGCACGGGCGCGGCTCCGGTGATTGCGAGCCTGGCGAGCGAGATGGGCGCGCTGACGGTTGCGGTGGTGACGCGGCCTTTCGCGTTCGAAGGCAAGCGGCGCATGATGCAGGCCGAGCGCGGCATGCAGGAACTGCTGGATTCGGTGGACACGCTGATCGTGATTCCGAACGAGAAGCTGCTGGCGGTGGCCAAGGATGCGGGATTCTTTGAGAGCTTCCGGATTGCGGACGACGTGCTGCGTCAGGGCGTGCAGGGGATTTCGGACATTATTACGATTCCGGGCGTGATCAATCGTGACTTCGCCGATGTGAAGACGACCATGGCGGGGATGGGCTACGCGGTGATGGGCACGGCTACGGGAACGGGCGAGAACCGGGCGATGGACGCCGCGATTGCGGCGATGGCGAGTCCGCTGCTGGAGGCGGGTGCGATCGACGGGGCGCGCGGTGTGCTGATCAACATTACGGGTTCGAGCAATTTGAAGTTGAGCGAGGTGAACGAGGCCTCGACGATTATCCAGAACGCGGCGCACGAGGACTGCAATATTATCTTCGGCGCGGTGCAGGACGAGCGGATGGGCGATGAGGTGCGGATCACCGTGATCGCGACGGGGTTCCGGCAGGAGATGCCGGAGCGGAGAGCGCGGATGCTGGCCGAGTCGACTCTGCCGGGTGCGGATTACCAGGTTCCGATTCGGGGACGGAGTTTGAGTTCGCGCGGCAGCGAGGCGATGCCCAGCTTCGCGAGCGAAGAGCGGGAGGCGCGGCAGGCGGCTGCGTCGTCGCGGCAGGCTGAGGCGGCGCAGGTGCATGAGGTTGCGAAGAGCGAAGCGGCTGCTGAAGCGGTTGCGTCCGCTGCCGAGGTGGAGGCGCCGGAAGAGGGCTTGTTGAAGGCGGGCCGAATCTGGGTGAGTTCGCAGGAGATTGACGATGAGACGGAGTGGAGCGCCGAAGCTGAGGCCGACGCCGCTGTGATGCCCGAGGCGGAGTTGGACGCTGAGTTCGAGGCAGAGGCGGGTCTCGCCGATGACGCGGAGGACATGGAGCAGGAGGATGAAGTGGCTCCCGAGTTTGAGCGCCGGTCTGAGCCGGAACTGATTCCGTTGGCGGCTTCGGTCTTCGATGATGATTTCTTCCGGGCGAGCCGTGCTCGCGGGGAAGCGGGTTTGGGGGGCGGGATTGCGGTTGAGACGGCGCATGTTTCCGCGGCGCCTGCGAACGATGTTCGCCTGTTTGCTGGGGCGAATGCGTCTCATGGGGAGCAGGCGGAGGCCGATGAGCTCGATATTCCGGCGTTCCTACGGCGCAGCCGTTGATCGTATCCGGTGAGGCCTGCGCGGGCATCTGATCGGCGTGGTGTTCGATTTGGGCGGAAGTCTCGTAGAATAGAGGAAGCGGGCTCGGAAACAGGGCCTGCGGTCGGGCGTATCGATTGGAATCGAGGCGTAGGGCGGGATTTGTGTCAAAAAGAAGGCCTTCGGCGCTGGATTTGAGGCGGAGGAGATGACACCTCCGAGCTATTGCCGGGCTGCAGACAGACGGCGTTGAATGTAAGTGAGAGACTTGTCTGGCTAGCTGCCCACGGGCAACGGTGCAAACTTTTGCAGCTTTGACGGGTCAAATAGATGGGGAAGTAAGGACGGACCGTAGTACGAAGCGAACTAAGAAGAAACGCGGCAAAGAACCCCTGGGGGGAAGCACAGTACATGGCCCGAAAACTCAACTGGAACACTGTTAGTCTGATCTGCCTCGTCGCCGCTCTGCTGAGCGTCCCGCCTGCACCCATGGCGTGGGCCAAGGCGAGTTCGGGCAGCAGCGCGTCCATGACGGGCGTATCGAAGGCGGGGGCTCATCGGGCCGGCGCTTCCAAAGCTTTTTCATCCAAGGCAGTTGCAAAGACGGCCGTGGCGAGGTCGCACTCCGCGGCCCTGCGGTTGAGCCGGGCCTCGATAGCGGCCTCCGGGACTCGCGTCGCGTATCGCGGGAGGACTCGGGGCGGGGCTCGCACGGTGCTGGCGGTTCGCAGGACGCGGCGTCCATCGTACGAGCGATTTACGGCCAGCTCTTTCACGGACAATCTGACGCTGGGTGATGTGACTGCGGGCGAAGATCCGGTGGTACGCGAGGCCGCGGTTGAGGCGCTGGGCAATATGAATGGGACGGCGCTGGCGATCGATCCGTCGAGCGGGCGGATTCTGGCGATGGTGAACCAGAAGCTGGCGCTTTCGAGCGGCGCGGAGCCGTGTTCGACGATCAAGCTGGCGGTTGCGCTGGCGGCGCTGGATGAAGGGCTGATTACCCGCGATACGCCGGTGAATCTGGGCGGCCATTACAGCATGAACCTGACCACTGCGCTGGCGAAGTCGATCAATCCATATTTTGAGACGCTGGGACGGATGCTGGGCTTTGAGCGCGTGAAGCACTACGCGAACCAGTTCGGCCTGGGCGAGTTGGCGGGATACAACATTGAAGGGGAGCAACTCGGGGTCTATCCGGACACGGAACTGCCGGCTGCGCAGGGTGGAGTAGGGCGGATGTGCTCGTTTGGCGAGAGCATTTCGATGACGCCGCTGCAGTTGGGCGCGCTGGTTTCGGCGATTGCGAATGGCGGGACGCTTTATTATTTGCAGCACCCGCAAACGGCGGACGAGGTTGCGACGTTCGAGCCGAAGGTGAAGCGGCTGCTGGATATCGCGCCGCTGATTCCGGAGATGCGCGACGGCATGGTGGGCGCTGTGGATTATGGCACGGCGCGGTCGCTGCGGGCGAACTTCCATGAGTTCCCGGTGCTGGGCAAGACGGGGACGTGTTCCGACAATGGGACGCGGTATGGGTGGTTTGCTTCGTACGCGGAGACTCCGGCTGGGCGGATTGTCACGGTGATCTTCCTGGAGGGTGGCAGGCCGACGTTTGGGCCGAAGGCCGCGGAGCTTACGGGCGCGTTCTATCGCGGGCTGTGGGACCGCAACTACTTCGCGCCGAAGACTTCGCAGATGGCCTGGACGGGCGAGACGGTTCGGACGAATCAGTAGAGACGCTACCGACGTGGCTTGAAATACCTCAGATCGTCAACAGACAGCCCGATTGGATCCTTTGCCCGGCCACTGGTAAATTGCTGCTTTCCCACTTGCCCCTCGACTTCGAGCGTGGCACATCTAACAATCACAGTCCCTCCTTCATCCGCGGCTTGGCGCAACTGATTGACGAGTGCGGCGTCATTGGTCTTAACTTGCGCGGTCAAGGCCGAGAATCCATCTTCTCCTCGGTAGCAGGTTGGGCCGCTGACAGAATGGACTGTTAAGTCGGAAGCGATAATTGGCTGCATAGTCCGACGATAGCGAATTTTCACGTCTAGCGGTGTATTTCGTTTTTTCTTCGCCAACGACAAAATAGGTGCTAGAATCCGTTGTGACTTTACCACCGAGGAGAAAATACTAGCGTGGCTGATGATCGGAACAAGGCAATAGAGACCGCCCTGGCAGCACTGGAAAAGCAGTTTGGCAAGGGTTCGGTGATGCGGCTGGGGTCGAAGGAAGCGGTGGTGCCGATCGCGGTCATCTCGACGGGATCGATCTCGTTCGATGCGGCAACTGGCGTTGGCGGCG